>NZ_JBEZXE010000029.1:0-112554 GCF_040637885.1 Kitasatospora sp. NPDC028055
CAAGGCCTGCACAAGATGTGGCGCCACAACGACCACATCTACGCCGAGATCACCCTCCCCACCGACCCCGATACGTACGCCATCCACCCCGCCCTCCTCGACGCCACACTCCACGCCACGTACACCGAGGGACCCCGACTGGCGACGTCGTGGCACGGAATCACCGTGCACGCGGTCGGCGCGTCCACCCTGCGGGTGCGGATCGGCCCGAACCGCACCGGTTCGGTGTCGATGACGCTGGCCGACACCGTGGGTGATCCGGTCGCTGAGTTCGAAGTCGGCACCACCCCCGTTGATTCGAGGGAGCTGCAGGCGGCCAGGGTCGAACAACTGGACGCGCTGTACCGGGAGGTGTGGACAGACCACGTCGGGAAGTCGTCGCCTCGGAGGACGAACTGGGCGGTCGTGGGCGCGGATCCGCTCTGCGCCGTGGAGGGATTGACCACGGTGGGCGGGTACGCCCGGGCGTACTCGGGACTTGACGCCTTGGCCGAAGCCGGCGGGGACGTGCCGGACTACCTGGTGCTCACCGTGCCGGCGGGCGCGGGGGTCGCCGTCACCGCGCGGGAGACACTGCGCCGGCTGGACGCCCTGCTGGCGACCGAAGCGCTCGCCACGGTGACCGTGGTGTTCCTGACTTCCTCGGCGGTGCCGGCCTTCGACCAGGCCGGCACCGACCTCGCCGCAGCCGCCGTGTGGGGGCTGATCCGATCTGCTCAGGCTGACAGCCCCGGACGGTTCGTACTCGCCGACGTGGACGCCCACGAAGCGTCGTGGCGTGCGCTACCGAGGGCCGTCATGTCCGGCGAGCCGCAGCTAGCTCTGCGCGAGGGCCGGGTCAGGGTGCCGCGGCTCGCACCGGGCGGGTCTGCAGGCGGCACGGAGCAGTTCACCGGAGAGGAGGGCACCACGCTGATCACCGGCGGGACGACGCCCATGGGCGAACGGCTGGCACGCCACCTGGTCACCGTACACGGAGTGCGGCACCTGGTGCTCACCGGCGTCGAGGCACCCGTGTTGACCGCGGAACTCACCGCACTGGGCGCCACCGTCACCACCGCGGCGTGCGACCCGGGCGACCGCACGGCGTTGCGCGAGCTGATCGACCGTCTTCCTGCGGAACATCCACTGACCACAGTCGTCCACATACCGCAAGCGCTGCCGAGCGACGAGACGGCTCGTCCGACACCGGATTCGCTCGCCGAGCTGTTGGGCGCGACGGTCGGTGCTGCGGAGATTCTCGACCAGGAGATCGGGGCCGCCACCCTTGTCCTGTGCTCGTCGTTCGCCGGGACTGTCGGCGGTAGTGGAAGCGCCGTCTCGGCCGCGTCCGCCGCCGCACTGGACGCGCTCGCCCGACGGCGCTGGGCGAGCGGTGCCCTCGCGGTGTCGCTGGCCTGGGGGCCCTGCACGCTGGGCGACGCGCCGTCCCGTACCGGGATCGCAGGAGTGGGCATGTTGGGGGCCCGGGAGGCCGTTGCGCTGTTCGATGCCGCCTGCCGCGCAGGCGAACCCGTGGCGATTCCGGTGCGGCTGGATCTGGCCGAGCTGGCCCGGCAGGGCAGGACCGGAAGTGCGCTGCCGCCGGCGTTCAGGTCGCTGGTCAGGATCACCGGCAAACGCACGGCGGGCGCCCGAGCGGCCTCGGCGACCTCGCTACGGCAATGGCTCGCGTCGATGGCGGAAGCCGACCGGGACCACACGCTGTTCGAACTGGTCTCCACGCAGATTTCGGCGGTCCTCGGGCTCGAGTCAGCTAACGCCGCGCAGCCGCACCAGATCTTCCAGGATCTCGGATTCGACTCGCTGTCCCTCATGACCCTGCGAAACCGCCTGAATTCGGCGACCGGCCTGCGCCTGGACACCTCGTCGATGTTCCACCGGTCGACACCGAACGACCTGGTCGAGCGCCTCAAGCAGGCGCTGCTAGAAAACTGATGCGACAGAGGAGAAGATGATGCACCCATCGCTTTCGCAGTCCGAACGCGTCGTCGACCCGACGGGACGTGGTTATCTGCTGCTCGATTCGCATCCGACCGGATGCTTTCGCAGTGTCGAGTTGATGCGGGTCCAGGTGCCGGCTCCCGAGAAGCTGCATGCGCGGCGGCCGACGGCGCTGGTGATCGGGTCGAGCGCGGGCTACGGCCTGGCGAGTACGATCGCCGGGCTGGTGCGGTACGGCATCGGCGGCGTCGGCATCGGCTTCGAGCGGCCGGCCGGGCACCGCAGTGCGACCGCCGGGTGGTACCGCACCCTCGCCACCAACGCGATCGCCCGCGAGCTCGGAGCGGAATTCTCGTTCCGCAACGCCGACGCGTTCGCCGACACCACCAAGGCCGAGACGCTGGACCTGCTGGCCGAACGGTTCGGGGGTGTGGACTACCTAATCTACAGCGTGGCCGCGCCCCGGCGCACCGATCCACGGAACGGCACCACCTACCAGTCGGTGCTCAAGCCGCTCGGCGCGCCGCACACCACCCGAAACCTGGAGTTCGGCGACGACGGGGCCGCGTACTTGCGCGAGGTCACCCTTGCCCCGGCGACCGAGGCCGAGACCGCCGCGACGGTCCGTGTCATGGGTGGCGAGGACTGGTCCCGCTGGGTCACCGCGTTGGCGGAGCGAAGGCTGCTGCGCGACGGGTTCCGTACGGTCGCCCTCAGCTACCTCGGGTCGCCGCTGACCTCGGCGATCTACTGCGGGGGCACGATCGGCGCTGCCAAGGCCGACTTGGAGTCCACCGCACGCGCCCTGACCGAGCAGTTGGCCGCAGTAGGCGGTCACGCCTACACCTCGGTGAACGGAGCCGCGGTCACCCAGGCGTTGACCGCCATCCCGGGCATCCCGCTCTATGTCAGCCTGCTCCGTGGCGTTCTGGGCGATCGCTTCCCGTCCCCCGTCGAGCAGTCGCTCCACCTGTGGAACCAACTCACCGCCGACCGGCCCGACCTGGACGAGTCCGGGCGCATCCGCCTCGATCGCTGGGAGCTGTCCGAGCCGGTCCAGTCCGCCGTGGCCGAACGCTGGCAGTCGCTCACCCCCGACAATGTCACCGACCTGGCGGACATTCCATGGTTCCGTGCCCAGTTCCGTGCCCTGTACGGCTTCGACGTGCCCGGCGTCGACTACGCCGCCCCGGTCGAGACCGACCTGCCCTGGCCGAACTGCTCAGGTTGAACTCGCGATGGCGGCCAGCCCGACCCCGGGTTGACCGCCATCGATGAGCAGGGCGCAGCCAGACGGCAGTTGACGCTTCCACAGGGTGAAACTGCCACCGGCTCACGGCTCTGCAGTGATCTCCAGGACGCCGACCGTCCAGGTGAAACCGGCGCCGACGCCAGCCAGCACGCAGGTCTGACCTGGCTTCAGGGCGCCCTTGGCGACCAGGTGCGCCAGCCCGGCGAACTGGTCGCCCGCACCGAGATGCCCGACCTGTCGACCCCATGCCCAGGTGGAACGCTGCGGGTCGATGCCGAACGGGTCGAAGAACTGCGCCCGCATCCGGGTGCGGCCCAGGTTCGGCAGCACGAACCAGTCGATGTCGCTGAGCTTCACGTCCGCCTGGACGCAAGCCCGGTCGAACGCCTCGCGCTGACCTGCCTCGATGCGGCGTAGCAGGCCCTCCAGCCCGAGCTCGCGCACCAGTGAGTCGCTGTTCGCGTTCAGGTCGACCGGCCCTCCCGCAGCCAACGGTGCGTCGCTGAACCGGTCACCCCGGCCACCGCGCTCCAACTCGGGGTCGGACACCGTGGCGAGCCCGCGGAGCTCGGCGAAGCCGGCGCGGGTGGACAGCACGACGGCGGTGGCGCCGTCGCCGCAGACAATGCTCGGGTCGCTGCGCCACCGGTCGAAGCCGGGCAGGCAGAACCGGTCGGCCGTGGTGATCAGAGCAGCCGACCGGTCGTCGGCCAGAAGGTACCCCGCCGCCAACTCCAGGGCCGCCATCCCCCCGTTGGACATCTGGCGGACCTCGATGGCCGGGCACGTGCCACCGCCGGAGAACTGCTGGATGTACGACGCCGACGGCCACATGTCGTGCCCCTGGTGATAGGCGCAGGCGTGCAGCCTCAGCTGGAGCTCCTGCGGGCCGACCCCGGCGCGTTCGAGCGCGTCCCGCGCGGCCAGCACTGCCATCTCCGGCGCCGACCTGTCCACCGAGACGCAGACCGACTCGATGCCGGTGTTCCACACCCGCGACCGCTCGACGAGACCGGCGGATTCGGCGTCATCGAGCGTCATGCGCGCGGGCAGCCACGAGCTCGCGGCGGCGATGTAGAGTTCGCGGCTCATGGTCACGCTCCCACTGATCGAATCGGGTACCTGCATGGGGCCAGGATCGCCAGCTCCGGCGGAGTCTCGTTCGAGGCCGGGGCGAGGCGGAGGCGGCCCGGAGCCGCGCGCGACGGTCCCCCGCGACCGTGTCTCGCAGTCGATCGGCACTCGATCCAAGGTCTAAGCGCCCCAGCGATGTTAGTCGCGATGTGACTAGACGAAGAGGAGCAGCAATGGCCACTTTCACCTTGGCGGACCTGCTGGAGTACGTACGGCAGGGCGGGGGCGAGGACGACGCGCTCAACCTGAACGGCCAGATCGCCGAGACCACGTTCGTCGATCTCGGATACGACTCGATTGCGATCGTGGAGATCACGCTCCTGATCGAGCGCGGCCTCGGGATCAAGCTGCCGGAGACGGCGGACAAGAACGCGACACCGGCCCAATTTGTCGATCTGGTCAACGAATTGCTGAGCGAGCTGGTCCAGCCGTAGCGCGTGAGCACTGAGCCGACAGACAGGCCGACGAGGAGACGTCCATGTACAACACGACCCACGAGCAACGCTTCGACAACGACGCGCCGGCGGCGCCCGAGCAGCTGAGCCTGCTCTCCGAGATCCTGAACCGGGAGACGTTCAGCATCCTGGGCACCGAGGTGGCCGTCGGCCACGGCTGGCGCTGCTGGGACGTGGGCACCGGGGACGGCTCGGTCGCCCGCTGGCTGGCCGCCCGGGTGGGAACGAACGGGCACGTGGTGGCCAGTGACCTCAAGCCGCAGCACGTGCCCACCCATCCGCGGATCGAGGCGATCAGTCACGACCTCACCAGTGACCCCTGGCCGGAGCCGGGGTTCGACCTGATCCACGCCCGGTTGCTTCTGATGCACCTGGCCGACCGGGATGCCATCGCGGCAAAATTGGCCGAACACCTGCGGCCGGGCGGCGCGCTGGTGCTCACCGACTGGTTCTGCGGTTGCGCCACCGAAAGCTTGATCAAGTCGCCGGTCGACGAATACCGGGCGCGCATCTTCCAGGAATTCCACGACGGCGTGCACAAGCTCGGCGCGGAGACCGGGATGGACTTCGACTGGGGGGCGCGTACCGCAGACGTGCTCCGCGCCGCCGGCCATCAGGACGTCACGGTGCGGGACTACCAGGCACCGGGGCGGGGTGGGGAACCGACCGCGCTGCTCGCCCAGCTGCACAGCGGCATGCTGGAGCCCTTCCTGCTGAGCCAGACCAGCCTGACCGCAGCCGACCTGGCTGTCATCCGGGAAACGCTGATCGACCCGGAGTTCGAGATGCTGACAAATCACACCTACACGACCATCGTGCGGGCTCCGAAGTGATCGGTTCTGACGAGCTATCCGCGTGACGCCCTTGCGTCCTCGTGGTGTTCGGGGTGTGGGCAGGTCCGGTTGATCCCCGTACCGCCCGGGGTGGGCGGCGGCTGCCACAGGCCGGAGGTTGCGGTGGCTCCGACCCAGGACGGCCAAGGAAGCCGCCGCCCCGCCGCTCCGCCGCCAAGGAGGAAGCCGCCTCCGACCAGGGCGCCCCGTCGACTGCCGAGCGCGTCGGCTGCGGAACCACCCGCAGCCTCCACTCGCGTGACCGGGCGGGCCGATCCTGAACCCGAAGGTCGGTGTCTTCTACGTCTCGCTTCTGCCGCAGTTCGCCGGTCAGGGCCAGCACGGGGCCTGGTTCCTCATGACTCTGGTCTGCATCCACCTCACACTCTCCGTGCTGTGGCTCACCGGGCTCGCCCACCTTGCCTCACGCATCGCCGGCAGCCTGTCCAGCCGTCTGACCAGCCGTCTTGAACGAATCTCAGGAGCGATGATGGTCGCGCTCAGCCTCCACATCGCACTCCAGCCCGCCGCATGACCCGGCGCACGACCCGACACGACGATCGACCGCAGTGCACCAAGGCCGGCGACCTGACCAAGCCCCTATACGTCTCCAGCAGGATGCGCAGCGCCAGTCCGTTGCCTTCTTTACTGCCGGGTGAGGGTATGTCCGCTGACGTCAGACCAAGATGCGAGCCCGACGAAGCTGACCGACTCTGCTTCCGGTTGCGCTGGCATCCTTGTACCCGGACTTCCCCTCAGTGACCAGCGGGCTCTCACCGCGAACCGCAGGTCAGGGCCCCTGTTCCGCGTTGGTGATCGCATGGTGGTCGCAGACGACCACCCGGGCCGGACACCTGTAGCCTCCGCGAGCCAATACATGGGCCGCAGCTACAGGAGGTACAAGGAAGTGCGCAGGTCGCAACGACCAGGCAGGGTCTACCGCCGCTGCGGATGCCGGGACGCCACCCGGCGCCAGCTCGGCGCAGCGTGCCCGCGCCTGGCCGAGGAGGGGCACGGCACGTGGACGTTCGCCGTCGACATCCCCTCCCTCAGCGGCCGTCGCCGCACCGTACGTCGCGGCGGTTTCAAGGACGAGTGGTACGCCGAGACGGCGCTGCGGCGCTTCCTCGAAGGCCGGCAGCTGGGGTTCGAAGCCGACCCGCACGAGACGGTGGCCGCCTACCTCACCAAGTGGCTCAAGGGCATGGAGTTCCTGCTCAAGCCCACCACCTACGCCCGCTATCGCACCTACGTGCTCTGCGAGTTGATCCCCGTCTTCGGCAAGCTGCGCCTGGAAGATCTCGCCCACGACCACATCTCCGCCTACGCCCACGAGCAGCTCGAAGCCGGCCGCGGCCGCCAAGCCGTCTACCACTGCCTCGCCACCCTCTCCAGCGCCCTCGGCACCGCCGTGCGCACCCACCGCCTGCCCTTCAACGCCGCCCAACCCCTGCCCATGCGCCGGCCCCGCCCCGACGAACGCATCCCCTGGACCGCCGAGCAGGCCGTCGCCTTCCTGAGTCACTGCCGCAACGTCGACCCCGCCTTCGCCGACCTCTTCGAGGTCATCACCGGCACCGGCCTGCGCAAGGGAGAAGCCCTCGGCCTCCAGCGCCCGTGCGTGCGGCTCGACGACCGCGTCATGTACATCCGCCACACCCTCTCCGCCGTCGACAACCACGAACTCGTCCTGACCGCACCGAAGACCAGGAAGAGCCGCAACTGGGTGCCCCTGTCCGAGCGCGTCGCCGCCGCCCTCCAGCGCGCCATGAACCGAAGCACCGCCACCATCAACGGCCACGTCTTCCAGCGCCCCGACGGCAAGCCCCTCCACCCCGCCTCCGTCCGCCGACGCTTCCACGAACTACGCGAACAGGCCGCACTGCCCCACGTCCCCATCCACGACCTGCGCCACCTCGCCGCCACCCTCGCCCTGGAGGGCAACGTCCCCATGGCCGTCATCTCCAAGACCCTGCGGCACTCCACCCTGTCGACCACCGCCAACATCTACAGCCACCTGACCTGGGACGTCGCCAGGGCCGCCGTGAACACCATCGAGGAAAGGCTCCACCTCGTCGAAGCCCGCATCCAGTCCGGGCCCGACGCCCCCGCCCACGACGTCGGCTTGCCGAACCCGCTGTTCAGCCACGCGGCCTGAAGCCAGCTCGGCGTTCCGAGCCGCTCTGGCCGCCAAGGCTGACAAACAGCCGGGATTCCCGGCTCATCGCTGACACCCGATAAACGTGCGGCCCGTCGAATCAGATGACGCCGCAGGCTCTGTCGGCATGCCCATTTCCCGCGAATCCGGACCCGTTTCCGCACCGAAGAGGCGACCAGTCCGCGATCGACGGCACGCGGATTCCCGAATGAATGAACAATGCCCCGTCAGGACCGAGTCGGAGAGGCCAGTCCTGCGGCGACGCGCTCAGCGAAGTGGCGTGAACGAGTGTTCACGACCACCTTGCGACCACCAAAAGAAAGAGCCACTCCTATCGTTGATAGAAGTGGCTTCCGACCTGCGAAAATGCTGGTCGGGACGACAGGATTTGAACCTGCGACCCCTTGACCCCCAGTCAGGAAGGGTTTCTCTATTCCTGCCTGAAATGCGCTCGCACACACGTCGTGCGTGTGCAGATGAGCGCGTCTCGTGCACCTCGTGCAGTGCCGCGCACGACGTGTGGTCCCCAGCTGGTCCCCAGGCCAGGGGCTTGACGGAGGGTCCGAGTGGCGTTCATGTCTCCAGAGTAGCGCCCCTCCGGGCGAGGATCCAGCGATTCCCGCAGATCTCCCAGCAGCTCATCAAACAAGGGCCATGAACCGCCGGGCGAAATTAATCCGATCCGGGCTGAACGCCAGCCAGAGAATGGCCACGCAAATCCCGACATCACCCATTCCCCACGAGCTCGCGGAATTCACGGCGCTCGCCGTAACACATTCCGAAGACCGGCCCGAGGCTCAGCGCCACCGCACCTCGCGCGCTCCAGGTTGTACGAGCCCAACAACCCACGGCCGACCGGCAGGCCGCCCTCTCCCAGTCCGCGGCCACTCTCCTGAGCAGCAACCCCGCGCGGGCCGACGCTGCGCGATCAGGCTGCCCTACCCACCGAACGTGCTCCTTGATCGCCCTCGCGGCGTGTCGCCGGCGCGTGTCCCGGCCAGTCGATCTTGCCGGTGCTCCACGCCCCGTCCCGCACGCTCTGCCGCTACACCCACCACTCCCGCAACTCTGGACACTCCATCACCACTTGGTTCAATGGAGGAGCCCATGGCGCAGCGTCCCAAGCGGGGCAGGGTGTATCGGCGGTGCGGGTGCAAGGACGGGAGCAGCGGGAAGCAGTTGGGTTCGTGGTGTCCGCTGCTGGCCGCCGACACCGCGCATGGCCGGTGGACGTACGCGGTGGACCTGGCCCCGGAGGACGGCAAGCGCCGGACTCGGCGGCGCGGCGGGTTCGCCAGCCGGGCGGAGGCGGCGCGGGAGATGGCGCGGGTGCTGGATGCCGAGTACCGGGGCGTGTACGAGGACCGGACGCTGCGCGTCGGGCTGTTCCTGTACGAGTGGCTGGAGGCGAAGCGGCCAGCGCTGGCCCCGAACACCTGGGCAGGCTACCGGGCGTGCATCGAACGCGACCTGGTCCCCGCATTCGGCGGCATGCTGCTCCTCGACCTGCGGCCCAAGCACATCGACGCCTGGGTGAGCACCCAGCTCTCCGCCGGTCGCGGGCGCACCACCGTCCACCACGCGGTGGCCATGCTGAGAAGCGCCCTGAACCACGCGGTGCGGACGTGGCGGCTGCGCTACAACCCGGCCAAGCACTCCGTACCCGCCAAGCCCCGCGCCGCCGTACGCGTCTGCTGGACCCCCGACCAGGCCGCCGCGTTCCTACGCCACAACACCGAGCACTACGCCGACCGGCTCACCGACCTGTTCGAGGTCATGCTCGGCACCGGCATGCGCCGCGGCGAAATCCTCGCCCTCCACTGGTCCGACGTCCACCTCATGGACCGCAAGCTCTACGTCCACTGGACCCTGACCGCCGTGAACAACGGGAAGATCCACCTCAGCGAGCCCAAAACCGAGGCCAGCCGCGCCTGGATCAGCCTCTCCCCCGGAGTCATGGCCGCCCTCCACCGCCAGGCCGCCCTTCAGATGGCGGCCCACCCGGAGGGCAGGCTCGAAGGTCTGGTTTTCGCCCGCCCGGACGGCGAGCCCCTGCGGCCCCAGTGGGTCCTCGACCAGCTGCGAAAGCGCACCGCCGAACTCGACCTGCCGAAGATCGGCCTTCACGACCTGCGCCACACCGCGGCCAGCATCATGATCGCCGCCGGCATCCCGCTCGCCGTCGTCTCCAAGACCCTGCGCCACGCCAACCTCGCCATCACCACCGACCTCTACGGGCACCTCCTCAAGAACTCCGCCGATCAGGCCATCGAGGCCCTCGCCGCCGCCCTCAACCAGGCTGACACCCAGTGGGCCGAGCATGCCGCCACGGTGCTCGACGAAGTTGTCCTGCAGGCCCCATAAGGCACGGGCCCGCGGCTTCACGCAGGGCCCCGCGCGTTCATCGCTCAGCGTCGCGAACGGCTCGGGCCTGTTCGCCGATCCGGTGTGCCTCTTCGATGGCAGCGACGGCACGTCGTGCTCGCCGGTGGGCCTCCTCCGAGTTCTTCGGTGCATCGCCTCCAGGCGCAAGTCCTCTCAGGAAGTCGATCATGATGTCGACCTGGCTGATGACGGAGCGCGTCAGAGATGACCGCCGGCCTTCGGCGATCACCTTGACCACGCGGGCCCGGGCCGTTCGAAGCGTGCGAAGCGCGAGCTCCTGGTCGATGGGGGCGAGCTTGGCGCACCGGATGTACAGGTCGGCGAGCGGCACGGTGATGTAGGTCGCTTCGTCGCGAGGGCTGAGAGTTTCGGAGCTCTCCAGGAGCCAGCGTGCCGTGACGACTCCGAGCGCCGTTTCGGTGTCCGGTGCTTCGTCCGGATCGCGGAAGACCGCGAACTCCTCGGGTGTGAAGGTCACCGGGCGCAGGCCAGTCACATCCAGTGTGACCGTGGCCGGCGTCGGAGTGGTACCGAAGGCGGCGGGGACCACGCTGAGCACCTTGGTCTCCGGCCGGTCGTCGGCCCCTGGGGCAGGCGGGGCTGCCGTGATCGTCAGGTGGCCTTCGGTTGTGGTCACGGCGACGTTGCTCATCCCGGCCAGGCCGGCGATCAGGGCGAGGATCTGGTCGCGTTGGCGCGCCGAGGCGGTGGCCGTGGCGACCGCGGTGACCATGCCGAGATCGCTGTGCCCGGTCATCCACGGCAGGAGTGCGAGTTGGAGCGCCAGGAGCAACTCGTGCAGGGCGAGGAGTTCCTCGCCGAACTCCTCGTCCGAGAGGGTGGCGGTCTTGCTCGACACGAGGCGGCCGTCGCGGATCTCCCGCCGGGTCGCGGTGATGCCGTGGTCGTTGACCGTTATGGAGGCGTGGGCGCTGGCGTTGCGGTAGAGCATGTCGACGGTGTTGCCGCACGGTGGACCGAGGCGGGCGAACTCGCTCACGATGTCGCCGGATTTGATGCCCTCCACCACGGCTTCCTCGTAGACACCGTCGCGGTCCTGGCGGCTTGCTCGGGAGGCTACGAGGATCACGGCCCCGAGATCGCACAGCGCGCCTTCGACGAGTTCCCGGTAGATCTCGGTCAGCGTCCGCATCAGGTGACGCCGGGGCAGGCGGTAGCGCCATTCACGCCCCAGCCGCTCCGCTTCGTCCGTGATCCGCTCCAGACCGGAATTCACGCGGGCCACGAGGAGGACGTGATCGACGACCCACGGTCCCAAGGCGTCGGCCTGGTCCAGGACGGCCCTGAGCTGGAGAGCCCGCGCCACGAGGAGTTCGTGGTCGACGGCGCCCGCGCTGGTGGCCAGGACAGGCAGCAGGCCGAGGATGTGCTCGTCAGCTGCCTCGCTCACGCCGGTGATGTTGGCGAAGGCCGTGCGCACCGTGTCCGCTGCCGCCGCGATCAGCGTGGCGCGGCCTCCCACGCCCGCCCAGGCTAGGGTCGCGACGTCGATCGATCCGTCCGCCTGGATCGGGCCGTCGGCGGGCGAGTACCTGATGATCTCGATCTGCGTGGCGATCCGTCGAGCATGCTGTGCCGCAGCGCCGAACTGGCTCTCGCCTTCCCCCTGCACCTTTCGTGCCGCGTCCAGGTCTACCGCGACGATGGTGGTGGCCATGGCGAGCTGGCCTCGGAGCAGAGCCGTACCGGCCCGGGCCAGTTCGCGGTGCACTGCCCGCCAGGCCATCGGCGGCATGGTGTCCCTCAACGACTCGACCCATGCCAGACCGGCATCGAACGCCGTTACCAGCTCGCTGAAAGCGGCGACCGTACCATCCTCTCGCGGGTCCCAGGTGCAACTCTCAAGCAGCTGCTTCACCTTGGGGAGCGGGTCGCTCAGCTTCGCCAGCGCCGGCAGGATCACCTTGTCCAGGTGCTCGTGGTCGCCGAGGGGAACTCCACGCGTCGCGAAGGCAGACATGCTGTCGGCCGTCAAGGTGACACGCTGGCCAAGGCGTTGGAGAGCTACCTTGAACGCCTTGCGTCGAGCGCCGACCGCAGTCCTGACCTCGCGCACCTCGTCATCTGGCAGGAGATGCCCGCACTCGGGGCACTGGCCGGTTCGCGTCACCGCCCGAGGCAAACCGCAGGGGCCGCAGTTCGCCGCCAGGAGGAGTCTCACCTGGTACGAGTCGACTGTCGTCACGCGGCCAAGGATCGCAGGCCCGAGCGCAACATCGACAGCGGGGCCGGTCCGCCGACTCACCCGGGCTCAGCCTCGATCACGGGTACTGAGTGCGAAGCCACAACGGCTCCCAGTCTCACTGGCGGACGCAATCGCTGCACCATCGAGGGAGTCTCCGTGTGCTTGCCCCACAGTGCCGGCTGCCGCACCGCCCCGGTCCAGCGGCCTCGTCAAGATGTTGCTCGTGGACTGCGAGTTCCTCATCCGGTGGACCGTTCACCCACTCGCACGGGTCCGTCGGCCGCTCGGATACCAGCGGATCCCCTGGTGTCCGAACGGCCGGCCCTGGGACCACTGTTTAGTCGATTTTGCTGCATGGCGCCGGGTCGGTTAGGGCAAAGTGGTAGCGGCACGAAACGCATGAGTCTGGGGAGGGCCAGTGACGGGAGGTTCGGCGCGTCCGAAGCGGCAGCCGGATTACGCGGCGCAGGCACGGCGGGCCGAGACCGAGCAACGTCGGCTCCAGCAGCAGGCGGAGCGTGAGCGCAGGGCCGCGGAGGCCCGTGCCAAGCAGGCTGAACGGGAGCAGCGTGCTGCCTACGCAGTGGCGCGGGCTCAGGAGGCGGTGGATCTCACGAGCGTGGCGGAAGACGATGCCGAGAAGCTGCGGACCCTCCTGATCCGGTCGGTCCGGCACACGGCACCCCTGTCGTTCGGCGCACTCCGCCAGCAGTTCGCGCCTGGTGTGTTCGTGGCCGGCAAGTTGGACCGTGCGGTGGCCGCACCACGGTGGGAGGACTTCGAGCCGCCCGCCCGAACTGGCCTGCTGGCGTCGCTGGGATTCGCGAGCCGACGTTACGAGGCCGTGGTCGAAGAGGCCCGGCAGCGTTTCGACAGGGCGCTGGGCGAGCACGCCCGGGCGGACAAGACGCGGGTGGCCAAGCTCGCGGAGCGCCGGGCCGCCCACGACTCGAAGGTTCGGGAAGTCGGCGAGCGGGTCCGCGAGTTCAACGCCGCGCTGGCAGAGCGGGAATTGGCGTACCGGGTCGGGGACGTCGAGGCTGTGGAGTGGTTCGTCGACCAGGTGCTGGCTGCGTCCGTCTATCCTCTTGGCTTCCCGAAGCGGCACCAGGTGTCCTACCAGGCCGACACCGGTGATCTCCTGGTGCAGTTGGACCTGCCGCTGGAGGACGTGGTGCCGGCGGCCCGGTCGTTCAAGTACGTGAAGACGCGGGACGAGATCGTCCCGGTGCCGCGGCCCGAGAAGGAGCGGAAGGAGCTGTACGCGTCGGTGCTCGCTCAGAGCGCGCTTCGCACTCTGCATGAGGTGTTCGCCGCCGACCCGGACCGGATCATCCGGTCCATCGCCCTCAACTGCCACGTCGACACCATCGACCGTGCCACGGGCCGCAATGTCCATCCGTGCCTGATCACCTTGCAGGCGAGCCGGGAGGAGTTCGAGGCCCTGGTCCTGACCCAGGTGGAACCGCGCCTGTGTCTCCAGCGGCTTCGGGCTCTCGTCTCCCCCAACCCCTACGAGCTGGAACCGGTGCGCCCGCTGGTGACCTTCGACCTGTCGAAGTTCAAGCTGATGGACAGCATGGACGTGGTCGCCGGCCTCGACAGCCGCCCGGTCCTGCTCGACCTTTCACCCCTTGAGTTCGAGCACCTGGTCCGCCAGCTCTTCGAAGCCATCGGCATGGAAGGGTGGAACACCCAGCCCTCCAAAGACGAGGGGGTGGACGCCATCGTGATGAACACCGACCCAGTGATGAAGGGCCTGTGCATCATCCAAGCCAAGCGCAGCCGCAACGTGGTGCCCTTCGAGACCGTCTCAGCCCTGGCCGGCGTCGTCGAGCACAAGCGGGCAGCAAAGGGCATCCTGGTCACCACATCCTGGTTCGGCAGGGCCAGCCAGGCGTTCGCCCAGGACCACGGTCGACTCGAGCTCCTCGACGGCGCCAACCTGGTGCACCTCTTCAGGGAGCACCTGAACCTCGATGTCATCCCCGGTCCAGTTCCCCCCAAGCGCCGCGCCTAGAAGCGCTGTTCGCTCCTTACCGGGTGGCGCTCAGCGGCGCACGAGCCTGAGGGTGGACTCGCGCGTGGCCGGGGTGAGGACGTGTTCGACGATGCTCGGGTAGCGTCACGGGGCCGCCTGGCTGGCCGAGCGGAACTGGACCCTGATCGACGCCCTCAGAGCGATGGCGCCGCCGTCTCCCGGCGCGCCGGAGGACGAAGAAACCGCTTGGTGGCGGTTGCCGAACGAGGCGGGCTCCCTCGCCCCCGACCGGGTGGGCGCCTGGCTCGACCCCGAGCTCGACGACCCCGCCGAGGTGCGGAGCTTGCAGCACAGCCCGGCCGCCGGGCTGACGGTCCGACCGGTCACCACCACCGTCAATAGCGTGCACAACAACGGGCTGGAGCTGCTGGCGGAAGTGGAGTACCCGCTGCTCGGCACCGCGGGCGAGCACTTCGCGTAGCCGACGACGCAGAGGAATTGTGTCCTCCGCCGTACTACAACAAACCTTGGCACTAAGGTGCCTCGGTCCCGGCGGCACCATCAGGCGTCCGTTGCCACCACCGGCCCGCGCTGTCGCAGAACCGGATGATCACCTCGGCCTCCGTCGGTACCTGACTGATGCGGTTGCCGTCGGCGTCCCGCAGCCAGAGGATCGAGCGGACCTCCTGGCCCGGGCTGATCACAGCCCATGACGTCGGCGTATTCGGATGGATCTGCTGTTTGGGTGTCCATGATGCCCAGTCGCAACCGGACGAGGGGGTCGGTGCCACGTCCAGGATCTCGACCTGCGTGACCGGGCGGACCGAGCCGTTGGTGATGGTCACCTCCAGGGAGCCGCCGTTCCAACCCAGCGAGCTGACGACCTGGTCGGCCTCCGCCTCGGCAGCCAGGCGTGCGGCCGTCTCGGCCTTCTGCTCGCTGGCCTCGAGGCGTTCACGTTGCTTCCGGGTCTCCCGCCAGGCGGTGACAGAGAAGCCCAGCGCGACCAGGCTGCCCACCCAGGTCGGCGCGTCTCCCCAGTTCACACTCATCTGGCCAGCGTAGAAACGGATCCGCTCCCGGCTCCTGTCCGACATACCGAATCGCCTCCCCGAAAGGGGTGTGGGAGGTCTGCACGTGGCGGACCGCCTCCAAGAGGGCGGAGCTACAGCATGTTCAAGGTGAAGTTCGCCGGTGGTCCGCTCGGCGGGGAGACCCACGACACCGCCGTCCAGCCGGCCTCCGGCTTCTGGATCGGCATCAGCCACAACGGCAGGAGGGAGTGGACCCTCTACCTGGTCGTCCACCGGTACGGCCACTGCCTGCTGGCCGAGGCCGACAAGCAGGTTGCCGTGGAGGGCTGATCCCGGATTCGGACCCGGTCGACCCCGCGTTGGAGAGCCCGAAACCAGTCGGGCCCGTTTCCTCCTGTCGTACCGTCCGCACCACCCGCATCCGAAGGGGACCCTGCCCGTGCCCGCCGTTCGCGCCCACGCCCGCAACGGCCGCCCGTCCGGGCGCACTACCGTCGCCCCACGCCCGCGCCGCTACGACTACGCGCCCGCCTGCGTTCCCCCGCGGGCGGCGGAGGGCTCGGCGCCGCCATGGCGTTCTTCGCCGCCGTGTTGGTCGTCATAGCCCTTGCCTAGGGCTGGCTGACCGTCAGCAGCCCGCCGGGCACCCGGCACCCACCCCGCCCCCTCGGCCACTGCCCACCACTAGGCCCGCTGAGCAGGGAACTCCGGACGGGCCGCGACCGTGCGGCCCGCTCCGTCGGGGCGGTCGGCCCGTCAGTCGCCTGTCTGTGGCGACAGTCTGACGGTAAAGCATTTGTGCAAAGAACCTGCGATCAAATAAAGTCTCACTGGTTTCGTTGCGCTTCGATCCGAAGCGCCAAGCTCGGAAGGAGCTTGTCCGTGGATGTCCCCGTCCCTCCCTGGGCGCACGACCTATTCGGTGACCACGACGAGAAGGTGCGCGCCGGGATCGGGCACGCACTGCGCAACATGCAGGCCAACGCCCAGACCGCCCACACGGAAACCGCCGCGGAGACCAAGCACGCCTACGGCTGGTCGCGCTACTCGGGTCAGTTCGCCCGGATCTGGGACGAGCTGAAGGACCTCCCGGGGGCCAGAAAGGTCAAGCCCAAGGCGTTCCAGTTCAGCCTGACCCTGGTAGGGCGCGGTCTGATATACCCGTTCCGGTACGCCGAGACCACCGCCGACGTCAGCCTCGCCCGGGTCCCCAGTGCCTCCGCGCTGATCCGGGAGCTCTTCAGCTTCGCCCCCGCCTACGAGGAGGACCTCTCCCTCTTCGACTCCCTGCAGGACGAGGCCGAGCCGGCCGAGGTGGCCCTGCGCGCCGGGCTGGCCGAC
This sequence comes from Kitasatospora sp. NPDC028055, assembly GCF_040637885.1. Classification (NCBI taxonomy): domain Bacteria; kingdom Bacillati; phylum Actinomycetota; class Actinomycetes; order Kitasatosporales; family Streptomycetaceae; genus Kitasatospora; species Kitasatospora sp. NPDC028055. Next base: position 16,724 of record NZ_JBEZXE010000029.1, read on the forward strand.
CTGCCCAAGGACACCAGCCTGGTGCTGGTCCCCTTCGCCTGCAACGCGGACGGCCTCTTGGAGTCCTACTGGGGTATCGGCTCTCTCGGCGAGGACCGCCGCCTCCAATGGAAGTTCCGCCCCCAGCGGGTGCAGCTGCCGACCGAGCCGACGGTCCGCCGGATCCCGGCCCAGCGGAGCGAGAACCTCGCCGCTGTCGCCGAGGTGCCCGCCCAGCAGGGGCCGGAGTTGGAGCAGGTCGGCGCGACCGCTAGGTTCGATCATGGCGAGGAACCCGAGTTCGGCCTCGCCATGCGCCCCGCGATTGACCGTCAGCGGCGCGACCGCGACGACGAGAAGCCGGGTACCCCGCCCCAGACCGAGCACGAACCCGAGAAGCCGCAGGCGAGCGAAGACGATGAGAAGCCGCAGTAGCCAGGACCTCATTCCCGGCCTGGAGGAGCGCGGGGTCACCCCCCGCGCCGTCTCCGACGCCTTCGACCCGGCGCGCCTGACCCAGGCGCGCCGGCTGGCCGGGATGACCAAGAAGGATGTCTCCGGGTACCTCGGCGTCACCGCGGCGGCCGTGGGCCAGTACGAGACCGGCGCCTCCCGGCCCCGGCCCGACCTGATCCCCCGCCTCGCCGAGGCACTCGACGTCCCGCTCAGCTTCTTCCTCACCGGCCGCCCCACCCACCGGCTGGACTCCTCGATGGCGCACTTCCGCGCCCTGCGCAGCACACCCAAGGCCCAGCGCGAGCGCGCCCTCGCCTTCGCCGAGCAGGTCTGGGAGCTCACGTACGCGCTGGAGACCCGCGTCCAGCTCCCCTTGGTCAACCTGCCCGGCTTCGCCGGCGGCGAGGTCCACCCTGGCGAGGAGCTGCCCACCGACCCCGCAGCTGCGGCCCGCGAACTGCGCCGGCTGTGGAACCTCGGGGACGGACCGGTCACCCACCTCGTGCGGCGCATGGAATCGCACGGCATCGTCCTGGTCATGCCGCCGGCGGCCGACACCTGCGCCGCCACCGTGGACGCCTTCTCCTCTCGTGCCCCGCGCCCCCTGGTCGTGCTGACCGCCAACCGGGCCGATGACGTCTACCGGCACCGGTTCACCGCAGCCCACGAGCTCGGGCACCTGGTGCTGCACGCCGAAGCCACCGGCGACAGCCGCCAGGAGAAGGAAGCCGACACCTTCGCCGCCGAGTTCCTCACCCCCCAGGCGAGCATCACGCCCCTGCTCCCGCGCCGTATGGACTTCAACCACCTGGCCGGCCTGCGCCGGACTTGGGGCGTGTCGATCAGCTCCCTGATCTACCGGTGCAGGGAACTCGGGCTGATCTCGGACGCGACCAGCAGCCGCACCTACCAGCGCCTGCGCGCACTCGACGGCCAGCCCGGCTTCGCCCCCGAACCAGTCAGCGGCTTCACCGGCGAGCAGCCGGCCCTCCTGCGCAAGGCGTTCGAGCTGGCCGCCGCGGAGACCGACCTGACCGTCACCAGGCTCGCCCACGAACTCGCGTGGAAGCCCGAGCGGGTCCGGGAGCTGCTCGGCGTGGCCGACCGCCGCCCCGTGCTCACGCTGGTCCACAGCGCTTAGGCGCGCATCTGCCGGAGCTCGCTGACGTGCGGGTACAGCCCGCCACGCGGGCCCGCGCGGTGATTAGCCGTCGAGGCAGCCGCGCGAGCTTGGGGGTGCCCGTGTCGAGTGGAGGATCATTCACGGATCGCCACCAGAACCAATTCAGAGAGCGCCACCACCGGAGCATGGATGGTCACCGGGACCAAGGCGAGTGCAGCAGGGCGTTCAGTGCGGCTGCGGCCACGCCGGTGGACACCACGCCCACCGCGGTGCGCAGGGCCAGGTCTACGAGGTCCCGGCATCGACTCGTGGCCCGCGCCCCGGCCGGGTTCGGGGTTGTGTTCGGGCGCTGGCGGCGCGGAAGACGGGCACGGTGGTACATGAAGCCTCCAGGGAGTCTGTTCAGGTCGGCGCCGACCAGGAAGTCCAGTCCGTCGCGGCCGCCTGTTTCCGTTGTCCCACGCAGGCCGGTGGCGATCCCAGCTCGCGGTGGCCGATCTCGGTGTAAGTTCCACGGCGTGATGAACGGTCCGGCCGGCTGGGAGTCGGGAACAGCTGACGATCTGGTCGCGGATGCGCTCGGGCTGGGTGTTCAGGCGACCGCGAGGATGATCACCGACTACGTGGAGGTCGGGCTGCTCGCCCCTCCGCGATACCGCAAGACCACGCAGCGCGGTAGCGACCAGCGACTGTTCCCGCCGGAGCAGCGCCGTCTGTTCTACGAGTTGTGCCGGGCCAAGCAGCGGTCTCCCTTGCCGCGGGTGCCGCACCGCACCATGATCCCGGTGATCCTTTACGTGTGGCTGACCGACGACACAGTTATCCCCGGCGAGCAGGCCCGGCAGGCGCTGCGCACCCACGCCCGCGCCGCCGGCATCAGTGCGGAGGATCGGCGCCGGAAGAGCGCGAACCAGGTGGTTGAGCAGTTCGCCCACCCGACCTCCACGGCAGCGCAGCGCCTCCGGCTGGCTCGGCTGCTGCGAGAGGGTGAGCAGACCCGACGCCCGGACTGGGACGCGATTGCGGAAGCGCTCGCGGCTGTGGGCAGCCCGTGGCGCGGCGAGGGCCCGGCCGAGATCGTCCGCGGTTTCGGGCCGCCCCAGATGCCGGTCACCACGGATCAGGTGGTGGCAATGTGGGAAGCCCAGTGGGCGGTTACACGGCTGCTGAGAACCGAGTCCGTGCCCGAGGGCAAGCTCCTGGAAGCCCGCGAAGCGGCACGGAAAGACTGGGCCGGGTACGCTGCGCAGCGGCCCGCCCTGATGCGCGACGCTGGCCACCTGGCGCACATCTTCGACGTTCCCGAGGATCAGGAGCAGATGGCCCGGCAGCGCGTCAACGGCTTCCTCGCTGTCCTGGCCCACGCCTTGGGTGAGATGCGGCCGGCATTCCAGCGGGCTGCTGAGCGGGCGCATGCCCGGCCCTGAGCCAGGCGCATCGGGATGTCGTTCACGGCTCCTGCTCGCGGGTCATGACTACCCCGCCCTATTCCTGATGGGCCGTCAGTTATTGCCCCAGTGTAAGAACACAACATGGTAGTTCTGACCTGGGATTTTTCCGAGGAGTAGTTGCATGGGTACGCAGGATGAGCAGCAGGGCGAGGGTATAGACGCCTGGGTTGCGGAGCAGTTGGCGGCCTCTCCCGAGTGGACGCCCGAGCGGTACGCCAGGATTCGCCAGCTTCTGGAGGGTGGCACGACCGCCGTCGGCGAGTAAGGCACAAGGCCGGAGCCTGGGGCCCACGGCGGCGGTCGTGGGTGCGGGGACCGATCAGTCCCCGCACCCAGCACCGCGCAGCTCGGTGATCGCCGGTCCGCGCCACCGGTGCCCCATCGGCTGATCACACCAACTTGTCATCGCGCCGCAACGCCCACTCTCAGTAGAGGGTGAGTTGTGGCCCTGGGGCACTTTCCGGTTGGGCTGGGGCGAAGAAGACTTGCTAGTTGACCTGGGATGTTTCGGGGAGTGGCGGCGTGGACACGTATAACGAGCGGTTGGGCAGGATTATGGGGGCCTGGGTCGAGGACCGGTTGGCTGCCCCGCCTGAGAGGGTGCCCGAGCAGCGTGTCAGCATTCGTCCGGATCAGGAGGGTGACGTTCATTCCGGGCTGACACACAGCCGGGTCGTACCCACGTGTCCGGCTCGTAGTGGCCAGGCCTTTTCCGGCCCCTAGCCCAGGAGTTCGAGCGGCGCCTGACGGCTCTCCAGGAGGCCGGCGACGTCCCCGACCCGGGCTGCGCCCGCCGGTCGTGACCGGCGGGCGACGGTAGGTCGCCGGCCGCCCGGCCGCCCGTGCGGTCGGGAGATGGCGATGGCGGCGACGCCCTGCAGCACCTTTCCGCTGTCGCGGGCGGCGGCGAGGCGGGGGTGGGCGGTGTGGGTGTGGAGTCGGCGGGTGACTACCTCTCTCCCACCTATCCGCCGACACTGTCCAGGACTACGGTGACGACCACGAAGCTGGTCGCTCGTACGGAATAGAACCCGTCGCACCACTCGATGGGCAGTGCGGGGTACTGCGGGGAGTGTTCATGGGCCGCCCCATGTCCAAATCGAGCAAGTTGGAGCGTCGTGGTCCGCGACCAGGGCGGCGCAAGCAGATGGGGGTCTGTGAGGAGCAACCGCCGAGACGATCACCGAGCACCAGCCGCTGACGAATCGAGGTTGGAACCGCCCGCAACCATCTCGTCACCGCACACGGCGCTGACCTCATCGGCCGGATAGGCCATGCCGCGCTGGCCCACCTGATGCCAGATACCGAGGATGGGCAAGCGACGATCTCTGCCATCGAATTGCCGCTACAGTGAAGCTCTTTGATGCCCGTTGTTCGTCAGATGGTGGCACCAGGGGAGCGCATGGACGTTGTGGTGAAGATCGAGGGCGGCCGGCCAGACGAGCTCGGGAGTCTTGAGAATGCTCTGAAGACCGAGCTAAGGACGTTGGGCATCCGCACAGTCCGTACGGTCGGTGAGGTGGATCAGGGAGCGCTCGGAGCTGTCGAAGTGCTCCAGTTCGTGGGGGAGAACGTCATGCTCCCCGTCCTCCTTCAGTCTCTCTATGACTACGTGACACAGCGGCTGCGGGAGCCAAGGCGCATGAACCTCAAGTTCCAGGCTGTCCGAACGGATCTCCCTGACGGCACGCGCCGCACCGAGCTCACGATGGAGGGAGAGGCGAAGGACGTGGCTGCGGTTCTCAAGGAGCTGCAGTGAACTCAGACGAGGAGAGGATCGACCCCTCCCGCTCCAGCGTCCTCCTGCTTGGCGGAACCAACTACCCGGGGTCTCAGCTAGCGCCCGTTCGCGCGGCCGAGACCAACCTTGAGAGACTCAAGCAGGCGTTTGCCGATCGCGAGCTGTGGGGTGTGCCCCGCAATCGCCTGGACGTGTTCCCCGACATGACACGGGCCGAGATGCTGGACACGATCGGTACGGCCTACATGAAGGCGGCTCCCGGCGGACTGTTCGTCCTCTATTTCGTAGGACACGCGCAGCGTGACCGCAACGGCATGCTGTACCTGGCGCCGTACGACACAGGGAGCCCAATGGCCCCCCAGAACTCCATGGTGTCGGTTGCTGACATCTACAGGACGGTGGCTGATCAGGAGCCAACAGCCGAGCGGAAGCTTCTCATCCTTGACTGCTGCTTCTCCGGCAGTGCCATCGCGGCCACACCCGGGGAGGCGTCGACAGTTGGAAGCGAACGCGGCTGGTACGTCATGGCTGCCTGCGCGGAGAGCAAAACCGCGCTCGGCGATTCCGGCCGGGAGACTACGTTCTTCACCGGTGCCCTACTGAGGGCGTTCGAAGGCGTTGAGGAGGAACGGCCGGGCCTTTCCGCGCAGTGGGTCTTCAACACCGTGAGCAAGATGATCGATGGCTCGCCCGACACAGATGGCACGGAACTCCAACCCCAGCAGTCGGCAGCAACCTGGGCGGGCAAGCCGTGGCTGCGTAACCGCTTGCACGTCCAAGCCCCCGCTGTCCCGCACACCTACCCGTCGATTACCGCTGAGGCCGCCTACCCCCAGCAACCCCTGCCGAACGGCTTTCGGGCCTGGCCTGTTCCCGAGGCCAATTTCACCGGTCGCGCCCAGGAACTGGAGGACGCCCTAGGCCGCTTCGGGCAGCGCACGGTACTCCCTGTACACGGCCCCCGTTATGCTGGCAAGTCCGCGTTCGTTCGCCAACTGCTGGCCGGGCCTGGCGTCAAGGATTCCGCTCCGGCGGAGCAGCCCTGGTTACTGCTGGAGATCACGATCTTCAACGCCAGCGCCGAGTCCCCGGTCCTGGAGGCCCTTGCCTCCGCGCTGGAGGTCCGTCTCCAGGACATCGGCCACGACGCCGAGGCCGATAGCGACCTCCGCCGCGAACTGGTCATTGGCCGGCTCCAAGAACACGCGCGTGGGCGCACCCTGCTCCTTGTCATCGACTGCGGGCGCCTGGGGTACGACTCCCGCCAGATCAGCGGCGAGCTCGACCAACTGCTCGCGCACCCCTACTTCCGCGACACGGCCAACATTGTCATCTCTCGTGTCCGCATCGCCGTCTATGGGGACGACCAACTGAACCTCCAGGTCCCCGTCCGACTAGAGGAGCTCCAGCCACAGGAGGCCGCCGAGCTCCTTACTGCCCTCATGGCCCACGAACGCGTGACGGTCGACGGCACCGACGTTCTGAGCCGCATCGACGATCGCCGGATGAGGCTCCCGGGTGTACTGAACCACAGCGCGAAGGGCTATCTCAGCGCCGACGACCGTGGCGCGACCACGCCCGACCCGGCGACCGTGGCTACCGCCCTGCTGGAGGGAACCGCCCCCAGCGTGGCCAAGACCTTGCTGGAGCTCGATTGCCGCTTTACCACCGGGACCGGCACACCGCACAGCCCGGAACCGCTCGCGGTCCTTGCCGTGTGGGCCCTATCCGACCAGCTGCCTCTGCCCCGGAACGTCCTGGAGGACCCTTCCGTCGGATTTCCTCGCCGCACGTTAGCGCTGCTGGAGGACGCACGCGTCCTCTCCTCCACTGGCTCGGGACATTTCACGTTGGGGCAGGCTAGTGAGCAGGCGCTGCGTTCCCTGCTCGTTGCCGCACTAACGCGTGGCGAGGCCGTGGAGAGCCCGCTCGCTGAACCCATCCTGGACCCCGCGCTCCTGGACAAGCTCTTTCCGCCTGAGCTGGACGCCGCTGCACTAGACCGGCGCCTCGCCGTGACCGCAAGCCCGCTGCTCGTCGCTGCTGCCGGGGCGCTGGACGTCAACGACGATAAGGTCGGCAACGTCTACCAGATGAGGCTCCGCTCCGCTCTCGGGTGGATCGAGGACGAAGGCAACAAGCGGCTCCCGGCGCTGCACGACGTTATCCGTTCCCTCGTCGTGGCACCCGCCGGTGACGCCCCCTATCTGCCAGCGTCGGCGGACGGCATGGAACAGCCAACTGACCATGGCGAGCAGGTCGCCGACGAATCCGCCGCATTCGAGCGCCTGACCAACGTGCAGGCCGATGAGGAGGGCGTCACACCGCTGGCCGCGCTCTACCGCCTCTATCACGCACTGGCATCCCTTACGTTCGCCGCCCGTGCCCAGGGCGCGGCTGCGGAGATGGGCGCACGGTTCGTCGCCGCCGCTCAGGAGTTCTCCGCGGCACTCGCCGCCTGTGAACCTGAGCAGGTCCCCCACACTCTGCTGCGCTCTGCAGATGCTTCACTGGCGCTCACAGGTAAGCGCCTGCGGCTTGGAGCGCGTCTTCTTGACGTCCGGCTATCCGCCGTCGACGTGCTGCTCCTCGGAGCCCGCCAGCGCGGTCCGGGACAGGCTGGCCGCATCACCCTGGCTGTTTCCTGGCTGGTCAACACGGCCGATGCACTGATCGACGCCGATCGGCTCGGCGATGCCCGGGAACTCGTCGAGAAGTCCGAACTGGTAGCCGAGGAGCTTCCGCAGGATGATGCGCCACGCAGCGTCTACTCGCGGCTTCAGCTCAGCAGCCGCATCGCTCGGGTGCGCAGCCGCATCCTTACGGACCCCGCGCAGAGCCGCCGCGAACTGGTGGACGCGGTACGGAACGTCGTCGACGGCCTGGAACTCGCGCATGAGCAAGGCGAGCCTCTATCGCTCTGGTCTATGCGTCTCTTCGTGCTCGCCATCCTGCTCCTTCAGCAGAGCGCCACCGACGAGGAGCTGGTAGAGACCCGCGGCCTCGTTATGAACACGCTGGAACGCTGCTGGGGCGACAGACGCTCGTGGCCGGCGAGCATCTGCATCTCCGCGGCGCGCTTTCTTCGGAAGGTTCACGCACGGTGCACTGATCCCGCCCTGAAGCAGAGCGGGGCCCAAGAGGCAGTGGAGCTGCTGGAACACCTTCCTGCCGTAAGGCATGGCCAAGCCCTGGAGATGGCCGGAGATGCCCCCCAGCCCCCCTCCGGGCCTGGAGACCGCATCCCTTCACTGAACGATGGGGATGCAGCCAACGTTCTGAGCTCCCTTGCGCAGGCGAACGGATTTCTCGCCCGCGCCCTCCGGGATAACCAGCGCTTCGGCGCAGCAGGCGCCCGGCTGGCGAAAGCCGAAGAATGTGCTCGCGTCGCGGTGGAGCTCGCTCCGACTGCCTTCTCATACTCGGTCTGGCTCAGGCAGATCCTTGACATCCGGCGGGCCGCTCCCCGCGCCGGGACAGCGGGCGAGGAGACGGAGAAGAACCGGCGGGTCTGCGTAAGGGCGGTCCGCAATTGGTTGGCGAAAAGGAGCGTTCACTCGCATGCCCACGCTCTGCTTGACCTTACCTGCCTTGACTCCGACTGGTTCGAGGAAGGCAGTCTGCGCGGTGCTGCCCAGAGGTCCGGGGAGGACTTCCTGCGGCTGCACCCCGTCGTACAGCGACGCCGTATTGAGGCGGTCTACCGCGAACGCCAGCAGAAGCTGAAGGCACACCGTCACCGCTACGGCCCTTCAGTCGAACTGTGCTCCCTGGAAACCCGGTTGGAGCGCGAGTACTGCCGCTGGACAAGCGTCCTCGACTTCAAGGTGGCAAAGGACGAAAAGAAGAAGAGCATCGGCCCCGGCCCTGCCACCAGGGCACCTCAGGTCGACAACACCCCGCTCTTCACGATCTTCCGCGAGGCCGCGGTCCTCTGGCCGGGCGACGCTCGGCTGATCGCCGCCGAGGCCAGCTTCCGCCGTTACATCTGGAACTACAGCGAGGCCATCACTCTTTACGAGCACCTCGCTCGCACCGCGCCGAACGGCGAGATCCGACGCGTCGCTCGGCTGTCCGCCGCAGAGGCGATGCTCGCCGACGTGGAATACGCCACCCCCGATCACCGGCCCGACTGGCACGCCCGACTTATCGGCGCACGGGACCACCTGGACGCCGTTCTAAGCCGCAACAGTGATGTCGGAATGGCCGTGGTTCTCCGTGAACGGGTTGCCCTCCGACTGGGCGAGCCGGTGAACTGGGAGCCTATCGACGCCGCCTTCGAGACCGTCGTTGGCGGCGACTACGCGGGCACGGTTGGGCGCTTTTTGGACCGCCGCCATTACGGGCAAGACCGTAGTCGCGACCGTGTCGGTGACAGGGTGCGCATCACGACGAAGGGTGGTGATGAACAATGGGAACAGAGCCAGCTCAAGGAGCTGCTTGGTGAGTTCATCGGCGATCACGCTGACCACAAGGGCACCCCTACCGCCTCAAGCGGCACGCATGACCCGCTGCCGCAGTCCAACACCCTGGACACCTTCGAACGTGACGAGGACATGTCGGAGCTTCTGGGTGAACTGCTGCTTACGGACTTCACCAGTGCGCAGCTGATGGGCGGGCTCGGAAAGCTCTATCTGGATCGGGCCGTCGACCTGGCAGCCCGCCACGAGACGCTCAACGGGTCCGAACCGGCACCAGACTCCGAAACCGCAATAGACGCCGCAGGTTACGCTCGACGGGCTTACGACTGCTTCGACGCCTGTCGCGTCCTGCAGGAGGCGCACGGCGCCGAGTCCATCGTGACGAAGTTCGAACGCGGGCGCGCCATCACGCTCGCCGCGAAGTTACTGCACAGTCCTGATCCGTTCCCGCGATCGCTGCTTCAAGGGAGGGGACCTCAGATCCGGCAGGCCGTTGGCCTGCTGCTGGCAGCTCGGGAGCACAGTGTCAGCGGGTTCAACCTGGTGTGCTCCCGCGCAGTCGGAGAGAACAACGCGGTGCAGGAGCGCCTCCGAATGAGATAGCCAGGGATTAGCTTTAAGGCGATGGGGCCGGCCTGGCGGACGAGCTCCGCGCCGCCCAAGCACCCGCGGCCCCCTTGGCGACAACCTGACGGACAGTCAGCTGCTGGCCTCAGTGGCACGCCACGTAGCCGATAGCCACCGAGCCAATCTCCGCCGATCAGCCCCCAGGGCCACCTGGGGCCGCGAAGTAACCGATCGACTGGGCTCTCAACATGCTGCGGGAGATGGAGGATGCGCCACCGAGCCCTGGCCCGCCTCCCCGATCCCCAGGATGAGCGAGATCCTCTCCCACTGCTCCGCCGACAACGGTGGCGACGAGGCGAGCTGCTCCTCCACCCAGGCATCGATCAACTCGTCCATGCCATCACCATTCGCACCCATGCAACCACTCCATGGCAGCACGCGGCCTACCCGAGTCGCAGGTGGCGGACTACGTCGGCCTCTACCGGCTGGACCAGTGACCCCTGCGCCCCCTGGGGACACCAGCGTGGCGGCGGACGGCCTCACACCGCATCTGCCGGTACGTCAGAATGTCCCCGCGGCCGGGCGATGTGCCGGCAGAATCGGAGGCAGTGCTTCATGACCCGCTACAGCATCGACCCTGACAGGCGCGAACTCATCGCCACGTGGGGAACCGGTGCGGGCGACCTCGCCACCCGCGTCGCCCCGCTCCCCACCGGACCGGGCATCGCCGTGCTCCTGGACCTGGCCCGCGCCCTGGCCCAGCTGTCGGAAGCCGCCTGGCTCACCTACACCCACCCCGCCAGCGCCGCCGCCTCCATGGAGCCCAACTCCGAGGGCTGGCGCCGCGAGGAGGAACGCAAGCACTTCGCCGAGGTCGCGGACGCCATCGCCAAACCGAACCTTCCCAGCGGCGGCTCGATGGTCGTCTCCTACAGCCCCCTGATCGAATCCGCGAACCGTATCGGCCGCGCCCTCCACGAACTCGACGACTCCGCACTCACCGAGGCCGTGCTCGCCGAGACCGCCACCGAGCTCACCGCCGTCGAGAACGCCGAACTCGGCGACCTCACCGGCCGCACGAAGCAGGCCGTCCTGCTCAGCCGCGAGGACGCCTCCCCTGTCCAGGTCGCCGCCGCCGACCGCCTCCTCAAACAGGACCCCTTCGGCCCGGCCGCACTCTGCTCCGACCTCGACCCAACCGCCGCCGCCGTCGCCGCCGCCGCCCACTGGCTCGCCGCTGCGGCCGACGTCACCGCCGACGCCTCCGGACACGCCCCCGTCCACATCGTCCGGGAGGCCGACAACATCGAAGCCCTCCCCCACGAGACCCCCACCCTCGTCCTCGGCCTCATCGAGGACGGCGCCACCCCGTACGAAGCCGTCACCGGCCTGGTGCGCCACGCCCTGCACATTACCGATGGCCTCCTGCCCGACCCCGATGCCCTGCGCGAGCAGCTCGACGACCTGGAGGAGACCCTCGCCGAGTACAGCGACGACGAAGCCGATCTCGACAACATCACCCTGCGCCTGACCCCGCTCGACCCCAAGCGCCCCGCCCGCGACCTCCTCGAGGACCTCCTCACCGGCATCCACGGCTGCCGGCTCCTCCACAGCGAGTACGACGACCTCGACCACGAGGACGACACCAACGCCGAGGACTGGACCGACGAGCAGGCCGAACAGCACCAGCGGCGAAGCCGCGAGCGCTTCGCCCGGCTCGTCCGCGAAGCAGCAGCCGCCCACCGCGACCGGCTCATCTGACTCGCCCCACGACCTGCGCTGGTCTCCCTTGCCACTGGTCAAGGGAGACCAGCAGGTCAGCAGGCGTTTTTTGAGCACGTGGTCGCACGGTGATCGCCCCGCGAGCGCAGACTGGAACAGAGATCCCGCGCGCTCGACCCTCCCGAGGCGATCACCATGCGCTGCTCACCGAACCCCGACCGAGACCGAGGACGTGTCTACCGGCGCTGCGGCTGCCGCGACGACCACCACCGCCAGCTCGGCACCCGCTGCCCACACCTCGCCACCGACCCCCACCACGGCGCCTGGGCCTTCGCCGTCGACGCCCCCTCCGGCGACGGTCAACGCCGCACCATCCGCCGCGCCGGCTTCCCCGACGAACTCGAGGCCCGCATCGCCCTGCGGCGCCTCAACGAGTCCCTACCAGTCGGCGTGATCACCGACCCGCGCCAGACCCTCGCCGACTACCTCACCGCCTGGCTCGCCGAGAAGGCTCTCCACCTCAAGCCCACCACCATCGCCCGCTACCGCGACTACATCCACCAAGACCTGATCCCGGCCCTCGGCGCCATCTCCCTCGACGACCTCACCCGCCGCCACCTCAGCGCCTTCGTCACCGCCCAGCTCCAGCACGGCCGCGGCAGAGCCACCGTCCACCGGATCATGGCCACCCTCTCCAGCGCCCTCAGCGAAGCCGTCACCGGCGAACGCCTCGCCCGCAACCCCGCCAAGCCCCCGCTGATCTCCAGGCCCGCCGCAGCCGAACGACACCTGTGGACCGAAGAGCAGGCGGCCCGCTTCCTGCGCTTCACCCACGTCACCGACCCGATGTTCGCCGACCTCGCAGAGCTCATGATCGGCACCGGCATGCGCAAAGGCGAAGCCCTCGCCCTGCGCTGGAACGACGTCCACCTGGCCGAGCGGACCCTCTTCGTCCGCGCCACCCTCTCCGCGATCGACAACAACCAGCTCCTGCTCACCTCCCCCAAGACCAAGGGCAGCCGAGCCTGGGTCGCCCTGTCCGACCGCGTCACCAACGCCCTCGAAGACCGCGCCGGCTCACACGCCTTCGGCCAGATCACCCCCGCCGGCGGCTACGTCTTCCACCGCCACGGCCGCCCGCTCCACCCCAAAACGGCCCTCGACCGCTTCCACCTGCTCTGCGACAAGTCCGGCGTCCCCCGCATCGCCCTCCACGACCTGCGCCACCTCGCCGCCAGCTTCGCCATGGCCGCAGGCGTCGCCCTCCCGGTCGTCTCCAAGACGCTACGCCACCGCACCCTGTCGACCACCGCGAACATCTACGCCGAACTCACCCGCCTCGCCGCCCGTGCAGCCGTCGACGCCATCTCCTGGACCCTCAGCACCGCCGACCGCGCGGTTCTCGGCGAGCCCTCCTGCCGCGCCCGACGCCCATGGCACCAGAATCCGCGCCCGCACCACCGCCTGGCTGCCCGTCAGACGCCACAGGAGATCGAAGCGACCACCGTCTGGCCGATGTGGCCCGGCGACCACACTGCGACCACCAGTCGACGGGACATCAAAAAGGCCGCTCCCGCCAGAAGCGGAAACGGCCTACGACCTGCAATTATGCAAGTCGGGACGACAGGATTTGAACCTGCGACCCCTTGACCCCCAGCAAGGGGTTCAACTATTGTCGACAGCCGAGGCCTTGAGGCCTCGGCTTTTTTGTTGTCCAACTGCCCTGCTCGCATGGGAAGTTGATGGAAAAGAACATTGATGGCGAGCCGTCTACCTGACAGTTGCTCAGCCGTTACAATGTGCAGGAATGTCCATATGTGCCTACCGGCGCTCACTGGCGCTCAGGGGGCGTGGTCCCAAAATGGTCCCCAGGTTCCGAGCCGTCTCCTGTCACCGCGAGTAACGGCAATCTGGCGGTCCCTCAGAGACGGCCGTCGTTTGGGCGCGTTATCCCAGTGCGTGGCGCCGCTTGGCGGCCCCGGTTCCTCGGGCGGATCAAGGTCGACTACCCACCGGCTACGCATCGTGACCTTCCGGGCGGTGTGTCGCCTTGAGCGTGTCCTCCCCGACTGGTTCTGACGTGCCTCGCGCACTGTCCCGCGCGCTCTGCCGACACCGGGTCGGGCAGCGACCTTGGACTCAAGCTCACCGAGTTCAAGAGGAGAAGCCATGGGACAGCGCGCGCAGCGTGGCCGGGTGTACCGGCGGTGTGGTTGTTCGGACGGGAACCGCAAGCAGCTGGGTCCGTGGTGTCCGCGGCTGGCCGGGGATCCCAGGCATGGGACGTGGACGTACGCGGTGGACCTCGCGAAGGACGAGGGTCGGCGGCGCGTACGACGGCGGGGTGGGTTCGCGAGCCAGGCGGAGGCGTTGCGGGAGATGTGGGCGGTGTTGGACGGTGAGCTGCGCGGCGTGTACGAGAGCCGGCGGACCACGGTGGCGAGCTACCTGCGCGATTGGCTGGTCACGAGGAAGACGCATCTGTCGCCGAACACCTACGCCGGCTACGTAGCGTGTGTCGAGCGCGACCTGATCCCGGCATTCGGCCACCTCCGCCTGCTCGACCTTCGCCCCCATCACGTCGACGAGTGGATCGCCGCCCAGCTGGAGGCCGGGCTCGGCCGCGTCACCGCCTACAAGGCCGCGTCCACCCTGCGCAACGCCCTGAACGCCGCTGTCCGCTCGTGGCGGCTGCGCTACAACCCGGCCAAACACTCCGTCCCGCCCAAGCCCCGAGCGGAGGAGCGCACCTGCTGGAGCCACGAGCAGGCCGCCATGTTCCTGCACCGCAACGCCGAGCAGTACGCCGACCAGCTCACCGACCTGTTCGAGGTCATCCTGGGCACCGGTATGCGCCGCGGCGAAGTCCTTGCCCTGCACTGGGAGGACGTCCACCTCATGGACCGCCAGCTCTTCGTCCGCTGGACGCTCGCCGCCGTCAACAACAACGGCCTCGCTTTCGGCCGGCCCAAGACCGAAGCCAGCCGAGCCTGGATCAGCCTCTCCCCCAGAGTCATGACAGCCCTCCACCGCCAGGCCGCGATCCAGATGGCCGCCCACCCGGACGGCCTTCTCGAAGGCCTCGTCTTCTCCCGCCCCAGCGGTGCACCGCTTCGACCGCAGTGGGTCCTCGACCAGCTCCGCAAGCGCACCGCCGAACTCGACCTGCCCAAGATCGGGCTGCACGACCTGCGCCACACCGCCGCCAGCATCATGATCGCCGAAGGCATCCCGCTCGCCATCGTCTCCAAAATCCTGCGCCACGCCACCCTCGCCACCACCATCAACCTCTACGGCCACCTCTTCAAAGACTCCGCCGACCAAGCCGTCAGGGCCCTCGCCCGAGCACTCGACCGCGCCCAGCCGGAACGCCCCCGCGTCCGCCCCGGCGGCGATGACGGGATGCCCCTCGCGGCGTAGCGGGTTGATGGGGCGGGAGAGCGTCTCCGGCCCCAGCAGGGCTGACGATTGACGGGCCTCTTGCATGCTCAGGCAGCAGGGGGCCGCCGGGTTCTGGGAGCGAGGGGCGCCAGCAGGCTGCGGCAGTCACGGCATCGGGTCAGCGCAGTCCGGGTGCTGCGGTTCCGCTTCCGTCGTGCATGCGGATGGGAAGCTCGTTCCAGTTCTGCAGGGTGCCTTGGAGCAGGTTGTCGAGCTGGGATTTGCCTTCGTTCACGAGGAGATCCCGTAGGCACGCGCTATCTCGCGTGGTGCTTCCGTCGGTGCAGCAGATGAAGATACCGGCGGTTTGGAGGCCCCGGGCGGCGACGGCGATCTCGTGCCCGAATGGCAGCGGTACCCGGCTGGCGAGTTCCTCCACGAAGACCTGCTCGATCCGGGGCCTGCCAAGGGCTACCCAGAGGTGGCCGATGAAGCCGCCGAACAAGTTGTGTAGCGGAGAGGGCAGTGGCGCGTTGGGTGCCTCCCGACCCCGGATGCTTGACCCGCTGGGGCAGCTGCGTCACGACCCGACACGCGCCGTAGCAGCCGGCACTGACAGCTGCGACCTGCCGGGGTGTCCTTCCGGCCCGTCTCCCCGCCCGCTTCCCGACGGGGTCGGGTGGGGGGCGACTGCGGGGTGACGGTTGGTCAGGCCGTCTACGAGGGAACGGCCGTCCTCCCGGATTCGACGGGATTCCGCCGGTCGTGGTCGTCTGGTCTCCACCGGGGGGCCAGGATCTGTACCGGTAGGGGCATAGGGAAGGGGAGGCGTGTGGACGCCAACGATGCACTCGCGACGGCGGTGGGGGTACTCCTCACCGATCCGAGGCGGGATCCAGGGTTCGAGGTCCGGGACGCCGAACAGGCGGCCAGGGCGGTGGCCCTGCTCGACGAGGGGCTGCGCAACGGGCTCGGGGTGTTCCGGTTGATGGCCGAGGGCGGGCAGCAGGGGGCCGAGACGCTCTCCTCGGACGGCCTGCAGATCCTGTCCGAGATGGTGCAGAACGCCGACGACACCGGAGCGCGGGAGATCCGCTTCGTCTGGCGGCCGTCCGAACTGCTGATCGCACACGACGGCCACGGTGTGCGGCTGGCGGACCTCTTGCTCCTGGGGATGCCCTGGCTGAGCGGCAAGACCCGCGATGCCGAGGCGACCGGACGCTTCGGCATCGGGCTGGCGACGCTGCGCGCGTTGTCCAGGTCCTGGGAGGTGCACTGCCACCCGTTCCACGTCCGCTTCACCGACCTCGAACTCGCAGTGGCGGAGCCGCTCGAGCTGCCGGCCGAGATCGCCGACGAGCGGTGGACGGTGTTCAGGATTCCCCTGGTGGACGACGTCCTCCCGGCGGCCGGACTAGTCCGGTGGTTCGAGGGCTGGAGCGACGGTTCACTGCTCTTCCTCCGTCACCTGGAGCGGATCACCGTAGCGGCGGACGGTGCCGAGGCCGACGGCGGACAGTCGGGCACGGTGCTCCGCCTGTCCTGGCGCGAGATCGGGCGCAAGCGGCTCGTGGTCGGCGGCGCCGGAGCGGAGGTCGGCGTCCGGGAGGCCGTGACGACCGACGGTTCGGTGTGGCGGGTCTACGACACCCGGGTCGACTCGCCCGCCGGGGCAGCTCGCCGGAACAAGGCCTCTGGAGAGACCATGCCGCTCGCCGTGGCACTCCCGCTCCGCCCTGGGACGGAGGGCAGCGTGCACGCGGGCCTGCCGGTCGCGTCGCTGGACGTCGCGGCGCGGGTGCACGCCCAGTTCGACCCCGTCGCCAACCGGGAGGGATTCGCCGCCAGCCGGCTGAACGACGCCCTGGTCCCGCTGGTCGCCGACCTCTGGGAGGCGGCGGTGCTCGACGTCCTCGGCGAGGCGGCACCCTCGGCCTGGCACCTGATCCCGCTGCCCCCGCAGCCCGGGGACCTCGCACCGGCGGGACTCCCGCACACCCTGCGGG
This sequence comes from Kitasatospora sp. NPDC028055, assembly GCF_040637885.1. Classification (NCBI taxonomy): domain Bacteria; kingdom Bacillati; phylum Actinomycetota; class Actinomycetes; order Kitasatosporales; family Streptomycetaceae; genus Kitasatospora; species Kitasatospora sp. NPDC028055. Next base: position 33,571 of record NZ_JBEZXE010000029.1, read on the forward strand.
CCGAACTGCTGGATCGCGCTCGCGGTACCGTGGCCGGGGCACTCGTCCTGCCGCTCGAGACCGGGGAGTCCGTGCCGCTTACCGACCTGGCAGTGGAGGCCGCCGTCCTGTCGGGGGTGCTCGACTCGGCGGACGTCGCCAGACTCGGCGGGCTGCCGCACCCGTACCCGGCCACCGCCCGTGACGGAGAAGGACGTTGGCGGCGGGTACTCGCCGACTGGCGGTCCCACGGCGGGGCCACCCTGGGTGAGGAGGTGGACATCGCCCAGGCGGTCGGCCTGCTGAGCCGGCCGGAGTACGAGGTGGGGCGCACCATCCGACTGTCGGCGGTGGCGATCGACGCCGGCTTGGGCCGGCTGATCGCCAGCGAGCCGTGCATCGTCACCGCCGACGGCCGCCGCCTGGCGCCGCAGAGCCACGCGCACGCGTTCGCGGCGTCCGAGGGCAGCGGTCCGCTGGACGTGCTGGGCATCGTGGCAGACCTCCACCCGGCGTACTGGGCGGAGGACCGGTGGGCCCGGTCAGTGGTCGGCTGGCTCAGGCAGTGTGGCGCTCTGCTGCGGCGGGACGACACCCGGGCGGTACTGCGCCGGGTCGCCGAGCTGGGCGACGCCGGGGCCCGGCTGCAGGGCGATGACGACCGGATGTTCGAGCAACTGGTCGCGCTGCAGAAGGCGTTGGGGGAGGTTTCGAAGAAGGACCAGGAGGCGTTCGGTCGACGGATCGGGCGGGCGGTGGTGCTGAACTGCTTCGGCTACGGTCCGGACGGGAAGGAGAAGCACAGCCAGAAGCCCCCCGGTGAGGTGTACCTCTCCAAGCCCCTGGAGACCACGGAGGGAGACCGGTTCGCCGTCGCCGCCGGGAAGACGCCGGGTCTCTGCTGGGCGGACCGCTCCTACGCGCGCTCACTGGTGCCGTCCACCCGGAACAACGGACTCGGCCCAGGAGGCTTCCTGCGCCTGCTGGGGGTGGCCGACGTGCCGCGTTTGGTACCGGTGGTCGAGGTGCTGTCCCGGCCCGGGCGCCACACCAAGGAGTACTGGGGGGACCAACGGGTGGGCCTCGCCCGTGAGTTCGCCTCCTCGCTGGAGGGCCGCCAGACGGACCTGCGGAAGCTGGCAGCCACCCACACCCTGGACGACCAGGTCAGCCCCGTCCTCCGGCTCGTTGTCCAGCACATCGTCGCCGAGCCGGACCCGCACGAGCGCCTGCGCCGTACTGCTGCTCTGCTGGCGACCCTGGGCAAACCCGGCATGCTCACCTCGCCCGACCACGCCCGGGTCAAGGCGGCGTGGGCTTACCACAAGTGGGAGGTGCGGGGCAGCACACCGGCGCTCTGGGTCTGGCAGCTGCGGAAGACGGCCTGGCTGGAGGACGCGCGGGGGCGCCTGCGCACCCCTGCCGAACTGCGGTTGCGGACAAGGGACTCGGAGGCTCTCTACGGCCACGACGACCCTGACTACCTGCACCCCGAGATCCAGCGTCTGACGACCTCCTGGAGGGAGGTGCTGGCTGCGCTCGGCGTGGCCGCCGACCCCGACGTGCCCGAGCTGATCGCGCGACTGCGAGAGCTGCGGCGCCGGCCGGCGAACGGGCCTGAGGGAGAGGCCCTGGAGGCCGAAGTCCTGCTCGTCTACCGGGCGTTGGCCGGGCGGTTGGCGGACGGGCCGGCCGATCCGGCCCGGACGGCAGCAGAGAAGGAGATCAGGACCGCGTTCCTCGACCGGGTGGACCTGGTGCTGACCGACCGGGGCTGGCAGCGGCCGGCTGCCTGTCTGCGGGGAAGGTCGGTGCTCCGGGGATTCCGGCCCTACGTCCTCGCCGGGCCCGAGCTCACCCCGCTGTGGACCGCACTCGGCATCCGGGAGCCGGGTGCCGATGACCTGGTGGACGTGCTCCGGGAGATCGCCGAGGACGACGCCCGGCCCACCGGGGCACGGCAGCAGGTGATGCTGGAGGCGCTGCGCTCCCTGTCTGGCCTGGTCGGCGGCACCGGCTCGACGGTGCCGATCGCGCTGCGCAACAGGCTGCGGGCGCTGCCGCTGTGGACCGGCGCCGGGTGGACGAGGAAGCGCCCGGTCCACGCGGTGGACCACCCGGGCATCGCGCGCGCCCTCGCCGACCGGGTCCCAATTTGGCAACCAGGCGGTCAGGTAAGCCAGTTCACCGCCCTGCTGGGCCTGCTCAAGGTCACCCGGCTGGAAGCGGCCGGGGCGCAGGTCCTCGACCCGGACGGCGCGGTGCCCGATCCGGAGCTCACCCACGCATACCGACGGGCGGTCGCGGGGCTGCAGGACATCCTGGTGCGGGACGAGCCGGCCGCGGCGGACGCCTTCACCGGCTGGGGCTGCCTGCCCGAGCTGGAGGTGCGGATCCTGCCGGGGCTCCGCATCCGGCTCGACCTCGACGGCGGCGGGGAGGCCTTCGAGGTACCGGTCGAGGCGCAGATCGACCTGGAGGCCAAGGCACTGTTCGTGGCGAACCGTGAGGCACTGCGGACCACGCACGGCGGCGGCACGGCCGTGGCGAGCCTCTTCGACGGCGAGCGGACCCGGGTCGGTCACCGCTGGCGGGACTTCTGGGAGGCGGAGCTCCTCGACCGACCGCCGGGCGCGGAGCCGCTGGTGTCCGCGCGTCAGCAGGACCACGAGCAGGAGCAGCGGCTGCGCGAACTGCTGGCGCACCGCGAACGGCAGCTCCCTGCATCGCCGTCGGTGCCCGCGACGGCACGCCGGGCACCGGCCCCCGCGCTGCCGAGGCCCAGGAACGGTGCCGCCCCGGTGCCGCCCCCTGTGCCGCCGGCACCTGTGCCGGTCCCGGTTCCGGTCCCCGCACCGGCGCCGCCGACCGGCTCCCGCGAGCTTTACACCGCGGCCGAGTTGGCCCGCCGCCGGCAGGAGGCCCGGCCTGCACCCTCGGAGGGCGCCCTCCGGCCCGGCGGTGGTGCGACACAGCGGCGACGGGCGGCCTCGCTGCCGAAACCCCGACCCGGGGCGGGCGCGCCCCAGGAGCGGTCCGGACCGCTCGGCTACGCCGACCGGGACAAGGAGAAGCTCGTCATCGAGCTGCTCGGCGAGGCCCTGTGCCAGGACGGGATCACCCTCGACGACCAGCGCGGCGTCCAGGGGTTCGGCGCAGACGCCATCGACTCGACCGGGCACTACTACGAGATCAAGACCCACGGCGGGGCATTGCCGGCCGAAGTCTCGCTCACCAAGCAGGAGTTCGTCCGGGCGCTGACCGAGGGGGACAACCTCTCCCTGGTCCTCGCCTCCCACCTGGAACGAGGGAAGGGAGACCCGACGCTGCGCATCGTGCGGGACCCGGTGCGCCACTTCGAGGTAGAGCCGGTCGCGGAGATCCGGCTCAAGGTGACACAGGAGGTCGCGGAGGGCGAACGCGTGCTGCGGTATCCCGACGGAGGGGCCTGAGTGGGGCGCAGCAGCAAGGGGACGCGGCGGGCCAGCAGTGCCCGGACTGCGCCACCCTATCAATCAAGTCGGTTACACTGAGAGATACTTGGCGATCCGTCAGTTGCGTGGCGAAGATGTGCGGTCATCGGTCCGTCAGGTGCCCGGCCGCCCCGGCGATCGGTCGTCATCGCCCGTGCCCGAGAGGTTTCCCGCCATGCGCAGGCCGCTGGCCCAGGTGCTCACCGCCGCCCTCCTGTTCGTCGGCTCGCTGTCCGCCACGGGCGCTGTGGGCGCCGTCGGGGCCGACTCCGGCGTCCGCCCTGCCCCGCCGGTGGGGCAGTGCCTGAGCTCCCGCTACCTCTGCGTCGCCACCAAAATCACCGGCGCCCTGCCGGGTGCCGCGGTCGCGGCCCTTGACCCCCAGGGCAGCCGAGGCCTCAAAGCCTCGGCTGTTTTATTTCTCAACTATCCTGGGACACAAGTGAGTTGTGACCTCTCGGCGGAAGCGGCGGCACAGAGAGCTGACAGTTGCTCAGTGTCTACTTCGTACAGAAGTGTCCGTTTCAGACCATCGGCGTCCATAGGCGCTCATCAGGTGTGGTCCCAAAGTGCTCCCCAGGCCGACCGCCCCGCGACAGCCACGGCCCGTGATCGAGACCTGTCGGCCCTTCAGCAAGCGGCGTCGTTCCGGCCCGATTGCCCCTGTGTCGATGCCGTGAGCCGGCCCGCGGGGCCAGCTCCTGCGGGCCGATCATGGTCGCTGACCCATCGGTTGCGGGCAGTGATCTTCCGGGCGGTGTGTCGTCTTGAGCGTGTCGTCGCCGTCTGGTTCTGACGTGCCTCGCGCACCGCCCCTCACACTCTGCCGCCACGCCCGACCGAGCATCGACTCTTGGTCCCAGGATCGCCCGATCGGGAGAAGGGGAAGCTCATGGGCGGGGTCGGGTCTACCAGCGGTGCGGGTGTACGGACGAGCACCGCAAGCAGCTGGGTCCGTGGTGCGTGCGATTGCTGGAGGAGGCGGGTCGCGGGTCGTGGACGTACTGCGTCGACCTCGCCCCGGAAGACGGGAGGCGAAGAACCCGTCGACGGGGCGGTTTCACCAGCCGGACCGTGGCGGGAAGCCTGCTACAAGGCCCAATGTGCGGAGGTCTTCCCAGAGCCACGAGTACGCAAGGTCGGTTGCCGGTGTCTCATCTGGGGCGGATAGAGCGGCCTCGCCGACTCTCGGGCGGGCCCAGGTCTCAGAGTCCGGGTGAATCAAGCGGATGGCCCGCCGTCTCTCTTCGCGACGGGCGAGATATTCGGCCTCGTCGACCTCCTCCCGTCCGTGTGCCAGGTACCGGAACTCCACCTGATCGCTCTCCTCCACCGGCTGCGGGACCATGCGGAACGAGTATCCGTGTTCGGCGAAGCCGGTCGTGCCGCCGCCACCGGTGCGGGTGACGTAGCCCGTGATGCGGACGGGCAGAATGCACGCCAGCCCCAGCGTAGGGATCAGGCGGGGAAACCATGCCTCGCACATCTCTCTGTAGATGGCCAGGGCATTTGCGTGGACGTGCGTCACGAGCTGTGTCAGAGCGTCATCGCTGAAAAGGTCCATAACCCATCGGCCACCGTCCGAACGATCGGGGCCCGGGTAGGGGCAGAGGATCTTGCCATCCGGTTCGACATCACGGCCGGCCTCGAGGCCATCCACCAGATTTCGCAGGTCCTCCGCGCTGGCCGTCACGGGTCGTCCGGAAGCGAAGGTGACCCGCCTCAGATTCGGCTCGTCGGTGTGTCGACGCGCGGCCCGGACGACTGCCTCGGCCTCGATCGGCGGGACCAGTAGGCCTCGGTCGCCGACAAGTGCACGGCATAGTTCCCACCGACGTTCGAGGGCCGCCGGGCCGGCCAGTCCGTCACTGAGCCTCCGTCGCCGAAGTAGCGGCTCCAACTGCGAGGCAATCCAGTCCAGCGTCCACCGCCACGGCCAGGCCGGGTAGTCAGCTGCAGGCCATCCGTTCTTGGTCGAGCCCTCCGGTCCTCGAAATGCCTGCAGGTCATCCCAGTCGAGGCCTGCTGGCAGCCGAACCACCGTCTCAGCTCCCGCCTCGGACGCGCTACGGGCCACGGTGAGAAGTCCCGTGTCGCTGGCGAGGACACCGACGGTGAGTGACGAGCCCCCTGGGCTGCCGAGCCGAAGAAGGCCCGCCGCTGGGGTGAGTGAGGGGAGCCATGCAGTCAGAGCGCGATGAATCCGTCGAGCGCATTCGACAGCGGGAGGAGGGGAGGAAAGCCCACCGCCTGCCTCCGGCACCGCTTCCCGGACGATCCAGGCGACGACGCCCGGATGGCGAGCCACGATCGGTTCCAGGAGAGCGGCAGAGCGCTCCCATCCGGCACCGGCCACGGCGAGCGCTAGCGGGTAGCGCCAGCGGTCCAGCGCCGCCGGACTGTCCAGTGCCCCGGCTGGAAAGCCCTTGGCCAGCACTGCCTTCCCGCCGAAGTATTGCTCGAGCACGGGAAGGCTGAAGGCGATGGTACGCCCGCGCCGGCTGACGAGACGGGACGCGACCAGGACCCGTACCTCCGACTCGCTTTCGATCTCGCCAGCCGGGATCGGCCCCCGGCCTCAATGGTGAGGACAGCCAGGCGCTCCAGTGCAGACTGCGCCGGATCATGGTCTGCTCCAGGCCGGCGCAAAGCCCGGGCCACGAGGTCGTCCAGGAAGTCCACCCGGGATCGCGGGGCCGCCCGGCCCTCTCTGCGGTCCAAACTTGCGATGATCACGAAGAGTGGCAGGAGTAGCGCTTGGCTGACGGCCTCGGACTCGGAGTAGAGAACGGCACCGGGTCCGCCGACCCGCCGTGCCAGTGCCATGGCCTCGTCATAACTCATCACCGGATGGGTGATGCGTTCTTCCGCCAGGAGGTCCAGGCCAGGACGTGCCGTTGCCAGAATCCGGGTGTGGGGCCACGATTTCGCGATCACTCTCGCTTCGGTCAGCAGGTCTGCCCCGCGGCTCGCTCCGGCCTCATCCAGCCCGTCCAGGATGAGCCGGACACCGTTGCGGCTTGGATCGCCCAGAGCTTCAACCATTCGCGCAACCGCAGCCTGCAGCGGTCCGGCAACTTCGCGGGCCGAGAGGTACAGAGGAAGTGGAGCGTCACGGTCCTCGGTCGCCTCCTCGATGTCGGTCTGATGCAACCTCTCGACCGTCACTGACTTCCCGGATCCGTAGTCACCTTCCAGGACCACGACACCTTGCTGCGGCAGGTCCCGGAATGCATCTCGCCCCCGACCAACCGAAGGGTCGTCAGCGAGTGCGCTGCTCAGGTCGTCATTCAGGCCGGCCGCGGCCCATCGGGCGATCAGCCGTGCGCGGGACAGGACGGCCATCTCCGCGAGTCCTTCCTCGCGCTGCCGTCGGGACCGCTGGACAGCCGACATCCGCTGGCTCACGAGTTCCTCGTGAGCGTCCTTCATGTCGTGCAGTGTCAACGCTCTCGCAGAATTGACCACCCACCAGTCCCGCAGAATTGACCCCCTGGGGTCGTAGCGTGCCCGTGGCGTCCAGGGCCCTCGATGCAGGCCGTAGAGTGCGCGCATGGAGATCCCCGGCCTCGGCCCCGTGACCGTCGATGCGGACTTTGGCGACTACGTGAGTCAGCCGCTTCCCGTCCCCGTCTTCGGGGACGCCCTGTGCCAGTTCGTTGTCTCCGGCTATGACGATGACGACGCGAAGGTCGACTTCGAGACGGCCATCAGCGCGTTTCTGGGGCTTGGCAAGTCGGCTCTGAGGTCCGCGTCAGAGCCGGTCTTCCAGTACTACCTGGACGTGAAGACCGAGGTCGGCGACGACGAGGACTTCGTGTCCATCGCCAGCCCGGACGACGTCTGGTCGCATGTCCGCCTCGGAGGTGAGGTGTCGGTCCAGCGGGAGGACGCCCACGGCGACCGGCAGGTGTATGTCTCCGCGGAGTGCGAGTGCGCTTGGGAGCCCGAGCACGGTCTCCAGGTCGTCTTCCGCCGCGGTTCCGCGGTGTCGAAGGTAGGCCCGTTCGACAGTCACCTCACCAACGCCGCCGCCTTCGACCGTGCGGACCTCGCTGACGTCGTCTACTACCGGTTCGGCTACTGATGCCTGGCCTCACCGGTTCTCCTTCGCCAGGAGCTCGCGTCGTTGGCGGGTCCGGTAGGAGTCGCCGGTGAGGGTGAGGACCTCGGCGTGGTGGACCAGGCGGTCGATCATCGCGGCCGCGACCACGTCGTCGGAGAAGGTCTCTCCCCACCGCCCAAAGGGCAAGTTCGAGGTCACCATCACCGAGCCCTGCTCATAGCGCGAGGCTATGAGCTGGAAGAACAGGTTCGCGGCGTCCTGGTCGAACGGGATGTAGCCCACCTCGTCGATAATGATCAACTTGTAGCGGCGGATCTTCTTCAGCTCCCCCTCCAAGCGGCCGGCCTGGTGGGCCGCGGCCAGGCGGGCGATCCAGTTGCTCGCCGTGTCGAACAGGACCGAGTAGCCGGCCTGCGTCGCCTTGACGCCCAGCCCGATGGCCAGGTGTGTCTTCCCGATCCCGGGCGGCCCCAGCAGGATCACGTTCTCCGCCTTCGCGACGAACGTCCCCGTCGCCAGGTGCGCGAGGACGTCGCGACGGAGCGAGGGCAGGTGGTCGAGGTTGAAGTCCTCCAACGTCTTGACCTGCGGAAAGTGGGCTGTGCGGATCCGCATCATGGTGCCCTTGCTCTCCCGGTCGGCGACCTGCCGCTGCAGCAGGGCCGCCAGATACTCCTCGTGGGACCAGTTCTGGTCCCGGGCCTGCTCGGCCAGCTCCTCCCAGAAGGCGCCGATAGTGGGCATCTTCAGCACCCGGGTCAGGTAGGAGAGCATCGAGGGCATCCCGTCCTTCGGGGCGCCCGAGGTGCTGGCCGGCTTGGGCTTGGTGGCTGTGGTCACGTATCACTTCGCTTTCGTGGACGGCGGGTTGAAGTCGACGCCAAACAGGGCGTCGTAGTCGGGCAGGGCCCGCAGGGCGACGGTGTGGCCGTCGGTGTGCTGACGGACGGCTGCCTGACGGTGGTGGCGGTCCGTCGCCAGGGCCTCGCGCATCTTCGCGGCGGTGGCCTGGTGGACCGGGTCGGTGATGACCTGCTGTTTCGCCCAGGACCGCTCGTGGCGGGCGACGACCTTGCCGTCGCAGAACATCGTCACGGTCTCCGGGGAGGCGGTGACATCGACGAACCGGCCGATCACGGACGGGTCGACCGAGTAGTCCACGGTGTCAACGCGGACGTAGTAGTCCCGGCCGAGCCGGATCCGCTGGCTCAGTCCGATCGGCGGTGTCACTGGCGGCAGCGGGATCATCGCCTGGTAGTCGGTCTCCAGCAGGTCGACCGGACGTCCCTTGATCGCCCGGACCGTGCGAGAGTTGGCCCTGACCAGCCACTCGTGCAGCTGCTGGTTGAAATCGGCCGGTGAGGCGAACATGCGGCCGGGCAGGAACGAGGTCTCCAGGTAGTGGTTGTTGCGCTCGACCATCCCCTTGAACTCCGGGTCCCGGGGCGGGGCCAGCCTGATTTGGGTGGCGAGGGTGCCGGCGAAGGCCGCGGCCGGGGCGGTGACCTTCCCGGTGCCGCCGATCGCGGCCTCCCGGTCCCAGACCAGCGTCTTCGGCACTCGGCCGATGCCGTGGATCAGCTGCCACATGCCCGACAGGATGTCGCCGCCCTGCCGGGACGGGATCATCACCGCGGACAGGGACCGCGAGAACCCCAGCGTCATGACCAGCACCGGCAGGATCCGCTGCTGACCGGCTCCGACCTGCACCTTCGTCTCCGGGAACCACAGATCGCACTGGGCGATCCGGCCAGGCTCGTAGACAACCCGGTCGACCGGATCGATCCCGACGTACTCCGGGCGGATCAGTGCGAGCCGCTTGCGTAGCGGCGGCAACGAGTACGGCCAGCCGATCCGCTCGGCGATCACCGGCGCCGGCATCCGCGGCCACTCGTTGAGCAGGGCCCGCATCTGCGGCTCGTAGGCGTCCGCCACCTGGCCCCGCGGAGCCCGTTCGAACTTCGGCGGGCGGTCGGAGTTCAACGCGGCCCGAACCGTGTTCCGAGCCACCCCCAACCGCCGCGCGATCTCTTTGATGGGCACACCCTCCGCGCGATGCAGACGGCGTATCTCGGCCCAGTCCTCCACCTTCAGCACCCTCCAAGAGTGATCAAGGGGGTCAATAGTGCGAGAGCGCTACGGGGTTAGTTTTGCGGGAGCGTCAACATGCAGCTCCTGCACGGTGAAGTAGCGCCCGTTCTCCCGGTCAACGATGACGTGGTGCGCCGGGCAGAGCAAGATCATGTTGTGGTAGGAGTTGCGCTCAGACAGCGGCATGCTCGGATCGCCGCGAGGCCCATCGTCCCTCACAGCGACGATGTGGGCTTCCTCCCCAACCGCCACGGCGATGGGATGCCCCTTTGAGTCCGACTTGCCAACGACAGCCTCGATCAGTGCAGCCCCGCAGTCCCGGAACGCACACTCGTTGCCAGATCGGCCCCACAGCAACCGGCGGTCAGCGTCCCTCAAGCTCGCCACAGCTGCGCACCTCCGATGCCACCTCAAAGCCACAGTAGACCGAGCTACCCACAACTGCGATGGAGCTCACGGCCGCATCGCACTGCCGCACGCCCGGTGACACGGTCCGTCCGGTCCGCCGAGCGCGGCCGGAATGCTTTGCAGGATCGACGGCGTCCGCCACGACCGGCCCCGGGCGAAGGGGGCAGACTCTGTCACCGGACATGCCAGGACCAGGATGCGTAGTTGGCGGCTGCTAGTTCGCCGCGCTTGACCTCCCGGCGGTTTCAGCTGCCGAACGCTCCTCGGTTCAGCTCTGCTACGTCCGCCCGTCGGCGATCGTCGAGTGTGCGCCCCCACCCCAGATTGGAGTAGTAGTAGCGGGCCCGACTCGGGGTGGCTCGTCGGTCTCGAAGGTGACGAGGCACCAGCCAAGCCATCGAGCTGGTCCGGAAGCGCACTGCCAAGCTCGGCCCCCGCCGGATCGGCCTGCACGATCTCCGGCCACACCGCCGCCAGCATCATGATCGCCACCGGAATCCCCTGGCCGTCGTCTCCAAGACCCTGCGCCACTTCAACTTTGCCATCACCGTCGACCTCTACGGCCACCTCCTCAAGGACTCCGCCAACGACACCATCGTCGCCTGGCCGCTGCGCTTGACCTTGCGGATGCCCACTGTGGGGTCACCTCCATTGACGCCGGTGCAGCCGCGCGCCAGCTGCCTCAGCCAACGCCGGCCCGCAGGAGGACGGGCGCCGCACACGGCAGCACCCTCGACCAGTCCGAGACGCAGCGCACCGCTGGCCGTCCGGCCACCGCACTCTGCACTGCGTAAGGCCCTCGCTCTCCGTCCGAGCGTGTCCCGGGGTCTCTCGCTTCTCGTCGGTCGGGGAACTGGTCGGCCCGACCTGCTGAACGCGACGGCGTCTGTGGACCGTACCGATGCCCAGCCCCCTGTCTCAGGGAGGACCTTGCCCGATGCTGCGGACAGATGTGCATCAATTCCGATCGGCTCGGCAAGATCAAATCTGCCGACCTGGGCAGATGTGTCGACGGCCCCCTTTTCGATCATGCTTCAAAAAAACCTGGGCGCTCACCCCCTTTTGGGACGCACACCCATCAACGCGACACTCAGACCATGATCATCATTGCCGGAGCAGCCACCCCGGCAGCAGGATCGGGGGCACACAAGCGGCCTGACGGACCAACACGTTGGCATCTGTCGACCGCTCCAGCCCGCCTCGCCCCCAGGGAGGAAATGATGAAGAACAACCGCCAGAACCTGACCGGGCTCCGGTGCTCCACCGGGATGCCCCGTTCGCGCAACCGTAAGATGCTCCCGCCGGCTCCAGTCGTCATCGTGCTTGTGATCGTGCTCCTCGCCGCGGTTCTGACTCTCGCCGGCACCCCAACCACCAGCACCCTTGAGCTGCTGGCCGGTGCGGTCGCCATCGCAATGCCAGCGGCCAGGGAGATGGCAACCCTGGCCCCCGGTCGTCGTCACTGAGGCGGCCAAGATGGGCCGGCCCCAGAGAAAGCTCGACAGAGGTACATGGCACCACAGGGCTCAGCTGGCACTCTGGCTCCGCGAACACAAGCAACGGGCCGGATTGACATACCGCGAGATGGCCCGGCAGGCCCCGTTTTCTGCCACCGTTTTCTCTCGCGCAGCCTCGGGGCAGATTGTGCCCACGTTGGAGATCGTGGAAGCGTTCGCGGCAGTATGCAGAGTTGACCCCGCACCCGGCCGTGAATTGTGGAAGCGTGCACGGCATGAGAGGGCACGGGCCGCTGGGCGTGGGGTCAACTCGCCTCAGCCAATGCGGCCCGAGTACATCAGAGATCACGCCACGCTTCGCCTCGCCTTGATCGAACTTCATCAAGCGATGGGAGAACTATCGCTGCGAGAGCTGGAGCGTCGCGCTCAAAGCTCGGGCGATAAGCTCTCTCGCGGCACGATCCACGGCGTCCTGAAGGGTCGCCGCGTGCCGACCAGGAGATTCGTAGGATCCTTCGTGAGAGCGTGCGGGATCCCTGAGAGCGCAGCTGCCGTGTGGCTCGCCGGATGGGACCGTGCGGAACGCAGACGGTCCTTGCAGACCATGGCAGATAAGCCACCGACGTTTACAGAGGGCAACACCGCCCGGTCATTTCGATATGACGCGCAACGCCTCCTGGAGAAATATCGAAAGGATGGCCTTCATCTCGATCTCATGGAGGAAATCCTCATTCGACACATGGAAGAGACTCGACGCCGAGACATCGAACTGGGCAAGTCGTGAGTTCCCGGTAATACACATTGAGTCAACCTTGCCCGCACTCTCAACTATGGGCGAGACTGAATAGTCGACACAAATGATAACCTCTCCAGCACATTATCCGATCAAGCAGGCACGCCACTCCATCAAGAGGCCGACCGCCGTCCAGTCGGGCAGATTCGCAGGGCGACCTGTGGTCGATGACGACACGTCTCGCCCGACCGAGACTCCCTGACCGACTTGCAGTCCCGGCCCAGTCATGACCAGCCCCGAGCACTGACACTCGCAAGCCGGCGGCTGGCCCAACACCGAGTCGGCATTGAAGCAGTCCGCCGACAGCGCCAAGCCAAGCAGCCGCCTTGCCGCACTCGCAGGCCCACTCGATGTCCGCTTCGCCACCCAAGGGATCAGCGGCGCGGGACGTCGAGCCGCGAGATAAACACTTGATCTATTCGATCATCATCCATAGAATATCTCAGGTTCGAGTGATCAACCTGGGAGCCTCCATGGGTCAACCTTCAGTAGATGCGATGTCCGGGCGTAGAGAGCGGACGGCCGGCCCGTTGAGAGCGGTGTCGTACGGGGGCGGCGTTCAGTCCACTGCACTACTCGTCCTCGCGGCTCGCCGTGAAATCGACTACCCGACGTTCTTGTTCGCGAACGTCGGCGACGATAGCGAGCACCCGGCCACGCTGACGTACGTGCGAGACGTCGCAGTTCCGTTCGCTTCCAGCGCCGGGATCGATCTCAGGCTGCTCCGACGGCTTCGGCGCGATGGCGAGTCCGAAACGCTGGTGCAACGCCTCAGTAGGCCCGACACTCGCTCCATCCCGATCCCCGTTCGCATGGCGAACGGGGCGCCAGGGAGAAGGTCCTGCACCGCCGATTTCAAGATCAAGGTGATCGGACGATGGCTTCGCGCACACGGCGCCACGACCGGTGCGCCGGCGCACGTGGGCATCGGAATCTCCGTCGACGAGGTCCATCGTGCGAATCGCAGGCGTAGCGAACCGTACGAGCTGATCGAGTATCCGCTCCTGGACCTCGGGCTTCGGAGAACGGACTGTGTGCGCCTCATTGAGGAAGCGGGGCTTCCCGTCCCTCCGAAGAGTTCGTGCTTCTTCTGCCCCTTTCGCACAGTCGGGGACTGGCGCCGTCAACGGTCGTTGGAGCCCGAGCTCTTCGCCCAGTCGGTGCACATCGAGGAACTGGTCAACCGCCGGCGGAAGGCTCTCGGTCGGGACCCGGTGTACCTAACCCGCTACGGCCGTCCGCTGGCCGAGGCGATAGCGGTGGAGCCTCCCGTCGCCGTCGTCGACGACGACGGGTTGTGCGACTCCGGCTGGTGCATGACGTGACGTCATCGGCGTCCCGGCGTGCGGTTTTCTGCCTGACTACCTTCCCGAGACCGCCTTACGTCCTCGCGGCTTCTGACTCAGCCGCTCACCGGCGAGCAGTCTTGCGTGTGCTTCTGCGTCAACCGTTCGGCCACGGGCCTGGGCATCGGCGATGAGCGTGTCGAGAAGCCAGAGCGGTGACCCCGATAGCTTGAGGTCCTCGTCCGCGATCGTCCGCCGGTTTCGCCATCGAGCAATGGCTCGTTCGTCGACCCCCAGTACGAGAGCCGCCTCCTTGCTCCCTACGACCGCCGGAAGATCCTTCGGATCCGCGAGGCTGTATCCCCCCAGGATCGTCGCCTTGTACTGCGCCAGTCGCTCTTCGGTGATCTCCCGACCACTGTGCCCGTCGAGCTGAAGTACCGTGTGGAGCAGCCAGTAGGGGTTCCCGGACGCGATGAGGTCGGGCTCGCCGAGGATGCCGTCGGTTCGCCACTTTTGTGACGTCTGGCGCTCGATGCCAAACAGGGCGGCGATCTCGGTGTGGCCGACCAGGTAGGGCAGCTGTGCGGCCATGACCAGTGTTTCTCCGGGGAGCATCGTCTATTCGGGCCCGGCTCACGTGCGGGCTCCCAAACGATAGCGCTCTCCAACGTGCCGTACTGGATCTTGGCGGCGCGGCTGAGTTGCTGCGAGCGCCGTCGGCTGCGCCTGAGCCCCGTTGCAAGGCTTGTCGCCGGTCGCAACGGGGCTCAGGCTTCGCTCAGAGGTGGCAGACGGAGCAGCCTGCCTCGTCGTCGTCCTCGTCGTGGGCATCGGCGAGGATCTCGAGCAGCGGTCGGTTCGGCCTTATGCGGGTGGCAGCCCTCTCCAGAGCTGCTTGGTGCTTAGCTTCGATCTCCTCGCGGCGCTCGATCAGGTCGTGCAGGGACTCGCCCTGGGACCAGGTGTACTCTCGGCCCTGCATAGCAGTGTGCCGGTAGTTGACCTTCTCCTCGTAAGCTATGGCCTTCTCGAAGAGGTCCGGGTGGCGGTCCTTGAGTCCGACCCACTCGTGCTTGCGCTGGAAGAAGCAGAAGTAGCAGCCCGAGCGGGTGCGCCACTCGTAGTAGGCCGGCAGGCCGATGCCGGCCTCGTCGAGGATCTTGTCTACGCCGGCGCGGTCGATGCCATCTTCGCGGAACGGGAATACCGCGGTGATGTTCGGCTTGGTGCTGACGTAGCCCAGGCGGTTCTCGTCTGCCCTGATGGCGACGTAGGAGATCACCTCGTCGTCGCCGACCCACTCCTCCAGCGGCTTGATCTTCAGGTTCTTGGTGCACCAACGCATCTGGGGGCTGGGCAGGGTGCCCTGGTAGACCTCAAGCCAGTGGTCGAAGTCGCGGCTGGCGTTCAGCCGGACGATCGGCTTGCCGACCGCGGCTTCAAGGCGGTTGAGGTACTCGTACGTCTCGGGCAGCTCGGCGCCGGTGTCGCAGAAGAAGTACTCCATGTCGGGTACCCGGTCGCGCATGTGGATGGCGAGGGCTGAGGAGTCCTTGCCCCCGGACAGGCCGAGTACGTGGCGCTTCTTGGTGCCGGAGCTGGTGTCGCTCACAGCTTCTCCTTCGTCTCGGGGGCCGCGTCGGTGCCGGTGGCGGCCAGGCGTTCGGCGAGGGCGGCGAGCAGAATGCGGGCGCCGTCCGGGCCTAGCGCCTCTTCAGCCTGCCTGATGACACTGACAACGAGCTTGTCGGCTGCCTTGCGCGACTGCTTGGGCACGTGGATGAGGGTGCGTTCCTCGGTGCCCTGGGGGGTGGTGAGCGTGAGAAGGCTGGTGTCGATCTGCCGCCGCGAGGCAGGCTTCCGGACGGCCTCCCGCTCGTCGTTTGTCTCGTAGAGGTGGCTGACTCGGTCGAGGGCGCGGGCGACCTCCTTCACCTTGGCCGGGAAGGCATCCGTGTCACGGTCGGTCCAGTTGACGAGGGCCTTGTTGAGGAGACGGATGGTGATCGGCTCGAGCCAGTCCTCGTCGGGCAGGTTCTCGTCGAGAACGCGCGAGACGAAGCCCTGCAGGCTGAGTTCGAGGGGGGCGTTGGCGAACCCGCGAAGCCGTTCGGCGAGACCAGCGCGGAGTTCGCCGATCTCGGCAGGAAGGCGGAATTCCTTTGCGAAAGCCGCGACGAGCTGCTGGCGCAGGGCGGCGCTCGCGCCGGACAGCTCGTCGAGGGTGGCGACGAGGCCCGCGACGTACGTCTTGGCTGCCTGCTCGTCCTTGGCGGTCTCGGCCAGGACGGGCTCGGCTCCCTGAGTGAGGGGCAGGGCGGTGAAGATCAGTTCGTCGGGGTCGGTGGCTTCCTTCAGAACGTCCCGGAGCTCCAGCGCCGGCGCGCTCAGGCGCTTGGTGGCCTTGGCGAAGTCGTCAAGGGCCATGTAGCGGCCGAGGATCGTCCGGGTGACGGCCAGGAGCATGGGGTTACGGGCCGAGCGCGATCGCGGCGCGGTGATGTTGAGGGCCTTAGCGAGTCCTTCGACCACGAGGCGGCGCTGGCCGCGGCCGACGGGTGCGGCCTTGACCATGAAGCGGTCCGGGTTGACGTTGAGCCGTTCGATGATCTCCGGGGTCAGCCGCTGGCAGTAGTTACCGTCCTCAAACAGTGCGATGTCGTCGCTGCGAAGGATCAGGGCTGTCACTACGAGGATCGGGACGACGCCGGCCTTGACACCGAAGGGTGGCGCCATGAGCTGCTCGTAGATATCGCCCAGGGGGGTCGGGCGGGTGGCCTTGGTCAGCGCTGCCTCGAGGGTGTCCCAGACTTCGGTGACGTTGGCTTCGGCGTTGGTCTCCTTATTGGGCCTGGAGATTCCGTGGGTGAGGATGGTGTCGGCGTCGACAGCGTTGCCGCTCTCCCCCGCGACGCGGTGGAGGCCGAGGTACTCGACGACTCCGTGGTACATCGCTCGTTCCGCGGAGTAGTTGTCGGGGTCGAAGCCCAGGAGGTGTACGCCCGATCGCTGGATCATGGCGGTGAGCACCTCGCGGCGGGCTCGCGAGCCGTTGCTGGTGAGCTGGTGACGGCCGGCCATCTCGTTGCGGATGCGCGGAGTGTGCGGGTAGACGAGTTCGCATGCCTGGGAGGCGAGGCTGGCGTAGCTGCGCGCTTCGAGAGCTGCGTCGGGCGCGTTGCCGACATCGGCAGCGGTGTTCCAGAGGTGCCAGGTGGCCTGCGGGCTACGGGGGTTGAACGCCTCGTCGAGCTGCGCTCCGATGAGATGGGAGATCTCTGCTGCGCGTTCGGCGATCTCCCGGGATGCGACGTGGTCGATGGTGTCGTCGTCGAGGAGTTCCTCGAGTGCGACGAGGTCGATTCCGGCTTGAAGGACCCGCTCGGGGTTCTCGGTGACGCCGATCAGCACCGGAAGGGGCGAGTTGACGGCAGGCCGGGTGTCGAGGGTGCCGAGGTGGTAGACGATGAGGCCATCTGCGGCGTCCTTGACCACCTCGGGGCCGTCGATCTTCTCGCCTTCGTGGCTGACCGCTGTGACGAAGTACCGCAGCATTCCGGTCTGCTGACTGTGCTTGCCAGCCACCACGGCGGCGGGAAGGACGGTGCCGAGATGCTTGCTGACGTAGTCGACGACGTCCGCGGGCTGGATCCGGGTGGCGACTTCGCGGACCCGGGCTTCAATGTCGACGTCGGTGCCCTGCCAGACGCGGTACTCGTTGCTGTAGGCGCGGTGAACCACGAAGCCGTCTTGGACGAGCTTGTCCAGCTTCTTCTGCAGGGCCGCGAAGCGGTCCGGGTCGTTGGCGTCGAGCGGGTCGTTGAGCGCGAACTGGATCATGCCGGGCGTTGCGCGCAGGAGCCCGTCTGCGTCGATGAGGTTCAGGATGCCGATGACCTTGAGGACTTCCTGGTCCTCGTTGGGCAGGCCGTGGGCCTCGTTGAGCCGCATGTCGACCTCGAGCCAGCGGCTGGCGTTCGCCGAGGCCAGGATGGTGGTGCGGCCCGATGCGAAGAAGTAGTCGTACAGCTGCGCGAGGCGAACGGTAGAGGCGCGCTCGGGCGTGTCCGAGGACAGCGTCTCCATTGTCCGCCGGACCGTGTGGGGCTCGTCGCTGGCGAGGAAGCCGGTGAGGCTGCGGTCATGCTGGCCGATCTGGGAGGCGAGCAGCGGGGCCGCGACAGCGGTCAGCGGGTGCAGGGGGTAGAGGCCGGCGAACATCTCGGCCGAGATGTCGACGACGGAGTTGAGTGCGTGCCCCTCCCTCCACGCCTTCGCGGCAGATTCTGCCTGGGCGTCGATAAGAGCGCGGCCCGGCTCGGCCACGGCGGACAGGTCGAGCCGGCGGCGCATGAGGTGGACGGCGTCTCCGAGGTTCGGCGCGAAGGTGATGTCCTCGAACCGGCCCTGGATCTTTGCCCATTCCTGGGTCTGGACGGAGCTGGATCGCGCTGCGTAGTCGGTGAACGCCAGGTGCTGGAGCGTGAAGATGAACAGCGGCAGGCCCGAGCGGCCTGCTCCCTTCTCTGCCAGCATCTGGAGCAGGAAGACGTCGCTGTCGGCGTCTCCGGTGTCGCCGGCCGCGGCGAGGTACTCGAGTGTCTTGCCGAACTCGTCGAGGATCAGCAGGACAGGGGCAGCGTCACACAGCACGGTGACGGCGTCCAGCAGGCTCTGCGCCGTCGGGACCTCCCGTTCGGCGCACGCAGCGAGGGCCTGAGCGACGGCCTTCGGGGGCCGCTTCTTCCACCTGCGCTCGACGGCGGTCTGCAGGGCTCGGTGAATCGTTGCGGCAAGCGGTTCACGACGGGCCGTGGCAACAGCGCCGAGGAAGCCGTCCGCGGTCAGCTCATCCCGGACGCGGGACAGCCGGGCGGCGTATCCGGGGCTGGTTGCCGCAACAGCTGCTTCTGCCTCGACACGGCGGGCCTTGTCGTGTCCGAGGAAGGCGTCAAAGAGGTTGGAGAGCGTGGACTTACCGGAGCCGTAGGGGCCAGTGAACGACCATGCGCGAGTGCGTCCGAGATCGCCGACTGCGTTGGTGACACGCTCGAGGACATCGAGGGCGCGCGCACCGACGTAGGGCGAGTTCAGGTGGCGCTCGCGGACGTCACGTTCGAGGTTGGTGGACCGCAGCTCCGATCCGACCAGGGCGATGCCCTTCGGGAGCTGGAAACTGTCGGTGCTCTGGCGGGCGCGCTGCTTGGTCTTCGTCGTCATGATCAGGAGTTCTCCTCGCCGAACACCAGCTCCTCGGCCTGCTGGGACGTCTTCTTACGCGGACTGCTCACCGCGGTCTTGGCAAGCCCGGGGTACATCTCGGTCCATTGCTCCGGGCTGGGGAATCCGTCCCGATCCCGGACACGGCCGTAGTACTCATCCAAGATGTCCCACGCGAGCGCCTGTGGGGGCTTGAGGTAGGCGAGGCTCCTCTGGCCGAGGGCCTCGACCAACTGGAGGTCAGGGTGATCGTTGATCAGGGACTCGATGGCCTTGGTCAACTCAGGCTCCCGCATACGGAATGCGCGGCCCGGCGACCCCTCTTCTGCGGCCAGGCGTGCCAGCGTGATCGAGCCAGCGTTAGAGGCGAGCCGAGAGGCGTAGTCCAGACAGGCATAGGCGAGCACCGGCGCCGGCAGGTTCGACCGGGATCCGCTGGTGAAGCGCCAGGTCCGCTGCTTGCCCTTGCCCTGCCCCTCCAGCAGTCCGAGCTCCCTGAACGGGGACATGAGCAGGTCTTCGAAACTCCCCGGAGACAGCGGGTTGAACTCCTGGTCCAGGGCGTACATCTTGACCAGGCAGTCCACGTCACGATTGACCGACTCCGCAGCCCGCCACTTCTCTTCATCGAAGTTCTCATGCACGAAGCGCGTAATGACGCTCGTCATCTCTGCGGTCGTGACTCGGGAGCGGGATGCCAGGTTGAACATCACGTACCAGCTGGGTGCTTGGCACTTGGAGTCCGGTTCGGCGGAGAGCAGCCACCAATGCAGCAGCCAGAGACTGCCGGTGTCCTCGAGATACGGGTCCGCGCCGTGATCGTCGAGCAGCCAACGTGCGCGCCATGTCGGTGCGGACTGGCGTGCCTTCTTGGACGGG
Organism: Kitasatospora sp. NPDC028055; assembly: GCF_040637885.1. NCBI lineage: Bacteria > Bacillati > Actinomycetota > Actinomycetes > Kitasatosporales > Streptomycetaceae > Kitasatospora > Kitasatospora sp. NPDC028055. The sequence goes on from NZ_JBEZXE010000029.1 coordinate 53,226, forward strand.
TCGGTGTGCGCATGCTCCTGGGTCAGCTTGAACGCCTTCGACCAGTAGCGCATCGCGTTGACCATGTTCCGGCCAACGCCGAGGAGGACGGGCGCGTCCTCGCGGTAGAAGATGTCGGGGTGGTCCTTGACCTGCGTGTATGCCTTGTGCATCCAACCGAACCGCGGCGCGAAGGTCTCGTGGCGGTTGAAATTGAGCTCGACGGCCTCAGCGAGCCGGCTGTCTGACATTCGGGGATGCCTCTCGGTGGTCAATCGCAGGAAAGAAGGGCTAATAGGGGATAACGTCGGTCACTGTTCGGCGGTAGCGGCCATCAGCAACCGGGTTTGTTCAACCGCGGCAGCAGCGGCGTCGATTGCGCGGTCGACGTCCTCCGCGGTGGTGTCGTATCCCAGGGAGAAGCGCACAGTGGAGTCCGCGTCCTCACGGCTGCGGCCCATTGCCAGCAGGACATGGCTCGGGCTCGGCGCTCCCGACGAGCAGGCGCTGCCGTCCGACGCCGCTACGTGTGGCATGGCGGCGAGCACCGCGTCCGCCGGCACTCCCGCAAAGGTGACACTGGTCACGCCAGGAAGGCGAGGCACCCGCGCTGCATTGATCTGGCAGCCCGACACACGAGTGGTCAGGCCGGCTTCCAGCTTGTCGCGCAGCTCGGACACCCGGGCAACTTCCGAGGGCAGGTTGCGTCGGACAGCCTCTGCTGCGGCGCCGAGCGCGGCGATGCCGGCCACGTTGAGGGTTCCGGCTCGCCATCCGCGTTCGTGGCCGCCTCCGATCAGGAGCGGGCGGTGCGGAAGGTTGGTGCTGCGGCGGACGAACAGCGCCCCCACTCCTTGAGGGCCACCGAACTTGTGAGCGGAGAGCGACAGCAGATCGGCGTCCAGCTCGGCAAGGTCCAGGGGCAGCCGCCCGACGTACTGCGTCGCATCGGTGTGGACCAGGGCGCCGACTTCGTGCGCGGCCTTGACGATGGGAGCCAGATCGGTCAGGACTCCGGTCTCGTTGTTGGCGAGCATGACCGACACCAGGGCGACGTTCCGCTGGTTGAGGGCGTCATCAAGCGGCTCCAGGTCGAGGACGCCATCGCCGTCCACGGGGAGTACGACAAGATCACCGGCTTCCCCTCCAGTGATCGCACGCCCCGCTTCAAGAACAGCAGGGTGTTCGACCGCGGTGGTCACCAGCGCACCGCCGCGAGCCAGCGCGGCCCGCAGGGCGAGGTTGTTCGCCTCGGTCGCCCCCGAGGTGAAGATGATCTCCCCGGGAGAGCAGTGGAGCAGATCGGCAAGTTGGCGGCGCGCGCCATCGACCCTGACGGCGGCACCTCTGCCGAAGTGGTGCATGCTTGAGGCGTTGCCGACGCTCTTGAGCGCGGCCAGCATTGCCTCGAGAGCCTCCGGGCGCAGCGGAGCCGTGGCGTTGTAGTCGAGGTACACGATCTTTGCTTCTGCGGCATGGCCCTCGACCATATTGCCCCCTCGTTCCGGCGCGTTCCGACTCTCACTCCTGGCGGCTCCCCTCGGCGGGCCGATCTGTTCCGCCAGGAGTGCACTGAGATCCTATCCAACCGGAGCGACTGCCGACGCGCGCTCACCCAAACCACCCAGGCCGGACACGGTGCGTAACTTGCCTGTCGAGCGCCCTGACCGCGCACCATGAGCTAGTCAGCGAAATTTTGAGGCATATGTCAGATATGCCCGGTTTTTCGTATGCGATTTTCCGAGAGGGGCCCATGCGTGTCAGCCACTCGGTCTAGGGTGATCGCTGGTCGTGGACTACCCATTTAGCGGCAGGCCGCGATCGTCAGGGTTGGGTACGCCGAGGGGGACGGTTGGAAGCAGAAGTGTCCCTATTCGGGGACACGTGGCGAGGGGGCCGGCAGGAACCGCAGCAGCTGTGAACTGTTCCAGCGACGCCGGGCTGCAGGCCGCCCGGCGTTAGCCGAGGAATCGAGAAGCCGCGATCACCGCGCGAAGAGAGCCTGGCCGGCAAACGGAACCGCGAAATGCACGGGAGCTTCATTTGGAAACCCGAGAAATCTTTGACGCCGCCCCCTACACCGTGGCGCAGTACCTCAGCGAAACCGGACAGGGACTCTATATCCCGCCGTACCAGCGCGCATACAGCTGGGAATCCAACAAGGTCAAGCGCCTCATCGCCGACGTCGCCCACGGCGTGGAGCAGATCACCAAATTCCCGGAATCGATCTGCTTCATCGGCTCGGTAATCGCGCTGCGCGACCTTCAGTACAGCACCGTAGACCCGATCCACCGACCGATGGTGCCCGCGAAGGTCATGAGCATCATCGACGGCCAGCAGCGGATGACCACCCTTCTCCTGCTGACCACTGTCCTGCACGAAGAAATCAGCCTTCGAGCGAATCGGCTCCCCAAGAACGGAGGTGAGGCCCGCGACTGGTGTTTCAACCAGGCAGTCGATGTGACGGTCCGCCTCACCGACACCTTCGAGGAGGATATGCGCTACGGCGAGGGCAGCTTCCGTTTCTACCCTCGCATGATCCGCTCGTTCCACGACGTGTGGTCCCGCAATAAGGGCGAAGCGCAGTACGAATCCCCGATCGGGTACTACCTGCACCAGTACGGGAAGTTCCGCCGCGACGAGCCGATCTCCCAGGACTACAAGCACGTTCCCTTCGTCGAGGGCGAAGCCGAGGACGCCAACGCCCAGGCTCACAGGCATCTCGAGCTCACGCGCGTCCTCATCCGTCGCACGCTGCGCCAGGCCGTCTCACTGTCGCGGCAGGCTCGGGAGGACGAGGCCGAGCTCCCCTCCGCTCGGGCCATGGTGGACTCCAAGGTCCTCCAGGAGGGCCTGTTCAACAGTCCTTTCCCCGACTACGTGATCGACGCGGCACGGGAAGACGACCGCCTGGGGGCTCTCCTCCGGCTGATCGTCTTCGCCAACTACCTGCTCAACCGCGTGACCGTGGCGGTCGTGACGTCCAAGCACGAGGACTACGGCTTCGACATGTTCGAAGCGCTGAACACCACTGGGCAGCCGCTCACCGCGATCGAGACGTTCAAGCCCAAGGCCATCAAGAATGAGCCGCTCAAGGAGTGGCACGACTCGGAGTCGTACAACCACTTCGACACCATCGAGAAGTACCTCGATGCACAGGGTGCGTCATCCGCTGACAAGCGGCAGACCGCAACGGACAACATCCTCATCCCGTTCGCGCTGCTCAATGACGGAACCCGGCTCAGCAAGCGTCTCAGCGAGCAGCGTCACTACCTGCGCACCGCGTTCGACAAGGAGGCTGGCCAGTCCGAGCGGCGGGTCTTCCTGCAGGCTCTGGCCCAGGTCACCAAGTTCGTCTCCGGTCCGTGGGCTCAGCCGGACAAGTTGCCAGACTGCACGGATGACGCGCTGCGAAAGCAGGCTGCATTGTGTGCCCAGGTGCTTAGCGAGGCCAAGCACGAGATCGTGGTCGCGCCGCTCACCCGGTACTACGCTTCGCACCGGCTGGCGCAGGACAATATCGACGAGCGGGCCCGTCAGTTCCTGACCGCCGTCCGAGCCTGCGGCGCCTTCTACGGTCTTTGGCGAGGGGCTTTCGGCAGCACCAACGGAATCGACAACAAGTACCGCAAGCTCATGGCCCTCCCGGCATCTGACGAAGGTGCGCCGCGGTTCATGCGGTTCGGCAGGCAGCTCACCGAGGTTCCCCCTATCGAGGAGATGCTGACGTACTTCCGCCAACAGCTCCAGGAGGAAGGGCTCGGCGAGAAGGACCGATGGGTGGCACGCGCGGCCGAGACCCCTGTCTACTCGAGCTCGCGGCAGCTCACCAAGCTCCTACTCCTCGCGGCCTCCAACGACTCGACTCCCGACAGGGAGCGGCCCGGCCTGGTCACGATCGGCAGGCAGGGAGTCCTGAGCACCCTCAATCTGGAGCGCTGGCATGACGACGCGTTCTCCACGATCGAGCATGTGGCCCCGAAGGGGCCCGGTGCGAGCGGGTGGGAGGGAAGGCTCTATGACGAGTCGAACACCGTCCACGTGCTCGGGAACCTGACGCTGCTCCCCAGGGTCGAGAACTCCTCTGCCCATCAGCGCTCGTGGCCGATCAAGCGGCTGATGTTCCGGGCCCTCTCCGCCACGACCGTCGAGGAGGCCGAGAAGACGCTCGCCCAGGCAGCCCACGAAGGTATCGAAATCGGCGAAGGCGCGGAGGCCATCATCCGCCGAGCGCGTTATCTGCCTCTGGTTGCAGCCCTGGCGGAGCGCGAGGAGGACTGGACTGTGGAGTTCGTGCGCGAGCGCTCCAAGCGGCTGTGCACCATGGCTTGGGACTCGCTCGCCCCCTGGATCGGGCTCTGAGCCGGCATCGCTGCTGTGGGCTGCCGATAGCCCTCAACCTGGGTCGATAGACGCCACAGTCACCTGCCCTTGGGATTCCTGGACTTCCCGAATCCCAAGGGCAGTAGGGTAGCCGGACCGCATGCGCGAGCGCGCCTTCGGGGCGGGCAGTTGATACCTGTCCGCCCCGAAGGCTCGGTTCAAACACCTCTGCCCAAGAGGGGGGCTCGTCCTCTCGCAGCCGTCGGCGCCTGTCGGCTGCACGATCCGGAGCTTTCTGGCGATGCGTCAGGATGGCTCAACGCCCGGCGGGGTTGCCGAGCAGATCACCGGAGGTACGGCTTCATGACCCGCTACAGCATCGACCCCGAATGGCACGAGCTGATCGCGGCCTGGGGAACTGGCGAGGGCGATCTCGCCACCCGTATCGCCGCCGTCCCGGCTGGCACGGACACGGCCGCGCTGATGCGGCTGGCCCGCGCCCTCACCCACCTGTCCGAGGCCGCCTAGCGCACCTACACCCACCCGGCCAGCGCCGCCGCGTCCATGGAGCCCAACTCCGAGGGCTGGCGCCGCGAAGGGGAGCGCAAGGCATTCGACGAGGTCCCCAGCGCTATTAACCAGCCGAACCTCCCTCAGGACGGAATGCTCGACGTCGAATACAGTCCCCTGGTCGAGTCCGCGCACCGCGCCGGCCGCGCCTTGCACACCCTCGGCAACGCGGACCTCACCGCCGCCGTCCTCGCCGAGACCTCCACCGAACTCACCGCGGTGGAGAACGCCCAACTCGGCGACCTCACCGGCCGCGCCCGCCAAGCCGTCCTCCTCAACCGCGAAGGCGCATCCCCCGTCCAGGTCGCCGCCGCCGACCGTCTCCTCCAACAGGACCCTTTCGGCCCCGCGGCGCTGTTCACCGAGATCGACCCCACCGCCGCGGCCGTCGCCGCCCACTGGCTCGCGGCCTCAGCGCAGGTCGCCGCTGCCGCCTCCGGCCACTCCGCCACATCTGTGCTCCTCGAAGCCGGCGCCTCCCCGTACGACGCGGTCACCGGCCTCGTGCGCCATGCCCTCCACATCGCCGACGGCCTCCTCCCCGACCCCGCCAGCCTGCGCGAACAACTCGAAGGCATCGACGACGCCTTCGCTCAACACACCGGCCCGGACACCGACCCCGAGGACACCGGCCTGCGCCTGACCCCGCTCGACCCCCAACGACCCGCCCCCGACCTCCTCGAAGACCTCCTCGCCGGCATCCCGGCTGCCGGCTCCTCCACGAGGAATACGGCGCACTCGACGACGATGGAGAGGATTGGGATGACGAGTACGCCGAAGCGCACCAGGACCGCAGCCGCGGCCACTTCGCCCAGCTCGTCCGCGAAATCGCCGCCGCCCGCCACGACCGGCTCGTCTGACCATCTGCCCGACCGTCGACCAGCCACGGCAACCCATCTGCCCCGCCGATCGGTGACACCGTGTATGCGGTCCTGTGGCGGTAGGGGTTCGACGGCCACGCCGGGCTGCTGGCCCCTGCGGCCCCCGTTACGAGATCCCCGGACTGGACTCCGTCGCTCACCCGGTCCGCGCGAATGCCCAGCGCTGGGGGCAAACCTGGCGCCGGGGCGGATTGGGGTGAGCGCGGTCTCGTGCGCTGTGGGTGCGCTTCGAGCCCCTTTGCTTGGTGCGACTTCGCGGCTGCCAGACGGGCATTCATGTGGCGGAAGTTACGTGCGTGAAGGGAGAGTTTAATGGCGTCTAGTGTGGCTGAGTTCGAGCGTGGGCGGGTCTACCGGCGCTGTGGCTGCCGGGATGCGGATCGACGTCCGATCGGGGCGCGCTGCCCGAAGCTGGCGGCGGACGACCTGCACGGGAGCTGGGCGTACGCGGTGGACATGCCGACGAACGGCGAGGGGCGCAGCACCCGGCGGCGCAGCGGCTACGGGAGGCGGGAGGATGCCGTGTACGCGCTGCAGTGCGTGCTGAACGCGGAGGCGACGGGCGTGTTCGAGGACCGCAAGCTCACGGTCGGTGCGTTCCTGCTGGAGTGGGTGGCGTTGAAGGAGCGGACGCTCAAGCCGTCCACTGCGGCCTCCTACGCCAAGTGCGTCCGCCAGGAGCTTCTTCCAGTGTTCGGCCGGATGCGGCTGAAAGACCTGCGCTCCCGGCACGTCGCCGCCTGGCAGGCCGACCTGCGGGATCAGGGCCGGGGCGCGCCGACGGTCTACCGGCTCGGGGCGACGCTGCGCAGTGCCCTGAGTCATGCCGTCCACAAGGAACGTCTGATCGGCTACAACGCGGCTGAGGGTGCCATCGGCGCGCGGCCGGCGGCGGCCGAGCGCCTGTGCTGGACCGCGGTGCAGGCGGCGGCGTTCCTGCGGCACAACGAGCTGTACTACCGCGACCAGGTCGCCGACGTGTTCGAGGTGATGCTGGGAACCGGGATGCGGCGCGGGGAGGTGTTGGGGTTGCATTGGGAGGACGTCCACTTCATGGAGCGCAAGATCTTCGTCCGCTGGACGCTGGCCACCATCGACAACAACGAACTGCATTTGTGCGCGCCGAAGACCAAGGCGAGCCGGAACTGGGTCAGCGCCAACCCGCGGGTCCTGGCCGCGCTGCAGCGCCAGGCCGACTACCAGCAGTCCCTGCTCCCTCCGGGAGCACCACTGCGTGGACTCGTCTTCGCGGACGTCGATGGAGCCCCGCTGCGCCCGCAGTACGTCCTAGACCAGCTGCGGCACCGCCAGGCCGAGGCGGGGCTGCCGCAGATCACGATTCACGATCTGCGGCACACGGTGGCGACCATCATGATCACCTCCGGGGTGTCCATCGCGATCGTGTCGAAGGCGCTGCGTCATTCGACCATCGCGACGACCATCAACATCTACGGGCACCTGCTCAAGCACGCGGCCGACGACGCGGTCAACGCGCTCGCCCATGCCTACGAACTGGCTGCCACGGACCTTGAGGACTGGCCCGGTTTCCAGCCTCGCCGCGCTGCTTGACCGGCCCAGGCGTCAGCCGCTCAGGAGCAGATCGGCCACCACCCGGGAAGCGGTCACTGTGACCTGGCCGGCTGGCCAGTCGACGCCGCTCTGGTGGACTGCGATCACCCCGGCCTGCCAGGGGGTGAGCGGATCGTGCTCCCGGCCGGTGAACGGCTCCGTCTCAAGTGGCGGGATCTCCATCTGAACCAGGCGAGAGGGCCCGGCCAGCTGTGCGTCAACATGGCGCCGTGTCTGGTCGATTGAAGCCGTGATGAGGCGCTGGACGCTGTCCAGCGCCTCATCACGGCCTTTGCGCCGTCTACCGAACGCTTCGTAGACCGCTGCGGACGCCGCCCGTACGCAGTCCGCCACCTGTGCCTCGCCTTCGGCGCAGGCACTCTGCCAGCGCATCCACGCCTCCAGCAGCAGCCACTCCCCGTCGACCCCCCAACTCCCCGCACACGCCGGCAGCCATTCCCGTAGCCCGACCGGCACGGGCAGGGCCGCCACGCAGGCAGCCGTCAGCAGTTCGCGAGGGTTGACGCGGCGGGCAACCGCTCCGCGAGCCTGCTCGACCGCGCCGGTCAGCGCGGACAGCCTGGGCCCTGCCCAGGGCTCCAGCCAGGGGAAAGCGGCAGCGGCCGCGAAGCCCTCGAGCGTGCGCGTCTGCGCGCGCCGCCACACCCGCACCGCCTGGGTGGGCTCAGCGCCCGCAGGCCCTGGTGTCGGCACCGGACCCGCCGGCGCGCCGGCGCCCGGCACCACTGCGGGAGTTCTCAGCCCTGCCACCGCGACCGCGAACTCGCTCACGGGATGGTCCGCCGGCAACATCCACGCGCAGGACCCGCACAACGGCCCGGCCGCGAGCCCGACACGGCCCAGCCGCGCACCAGGACCCAACTGGCGGCATGCCCGGTCACCGTGAAGCACAGCCCGGCCCCCGGGGACGCTGTAGCAGTCCAGGACGAGGGAACCGAGCGAACCCAGGGGCACGTCGTCGCCGAAGATCTGCCCCAGCCGCACCCGGCGCGCCCCACCCCTCAGCACACCGCCTCCCGAAGCCCACGGCCTGCCGGGCCCCTTTGCGCCCCAGCAAGGAGGACCGCCTGGCCAGGGCGGCTCCCGCCTGCGTGGTGGTCGCATGGTGGTCGCAGACCTTCGCCTCGCGGGGGCGCCCCCGCGCCGACATCTGGCCCAGAAAATGCGGACAGAACGGAAGGAAGCTCATAAATTGAACGATGCTCACGCCCGGCCGCGTCAACCCCGCGACGCGAGGTCACCCGCCACAGGACGTCGTGAGTGGTTAACGATCCGGCCACCGATCGGGCCACGTGCGCCAACTCCAGCCATACAGCGGCGAGTTGACCAGGTCAGCCCGCGCCCGGCTGCGTTCCGCGGCCGGACGAGGTGCGACCACCCTGCGACCACCACCCCGCGACACGCACAAAAAGGCCGTCCCCATCCTCAGATGGAAACGGCCTCCGACCTGCGGATTCGCAAGTCGGGACGACAGGATTTGAACCTGCGACCCCTTGACCCCCAGTCAAGTGCGCTACCAAGCTGCGCCACGTCCCGTGGTCTCGGCGCCTTGCGGTGGGGCCTGGGGGGCCTTGCCGGTCGGCTTCTCGACCTTGTCTCCGGTTGTTGTCCCGGCGACGTGGAAAACAATACAGCACGTCGGGGGGTGCTCGCTGCCAGGTTTCGGGGGTCGGGTGGGGAGGGGGTCAGGGGGTGGGGTGGCGGGCGTCGTAGGTGAGGAAGGCGGGGCGGCGGGCGGCGAGGAGGAGGACGCAGGCGACGCAGGCGAGGCCGCCGGTGATGACGGAGGTGGCGGGGTTGCTGAGGGCGGAGACGGCGCCGGATTCGAAGTCGCCGAGGCGGGGGCCGCCGGCCACGACGACGATGAAGATGCCCTGGAGGCGGCCGCGCATCTCGTCGGGGGCCGCGACCTGCATCATCGTGTTGCGGAAGATCATGCTGACGGTGTCCGCGCAGCCGGCCACGGCGAGCAGGAGAAGGCCGAGCCAGAGGTTGTGGAGGGCGCCGAACGCGGCGATGGCGAGGCCCCAGGCGGAGACGGCGGCGAGGATGGCGACGCCCTGGCGGTGGACCCGCCCGACCCAGCCGGAGAAGAGGGCGCCGATCAGAGCGCCGACGGCCGGGGCGGAGACGAGCAGGCCGACGGTGCGGGCGTCGCCGGCGTAGAAGGTGACGGCGATCGCGGGGAAGAGGGCGCGGGGCATGCCGAAGATCATCGCGGCGAGGTCGGCGAGGAAGCTGGTGCGCAGGTTGGGCTGCTCGCGCAGGAAGCGCAGGCCGTCGAGGACGGAGGCGCGGCCCTTGCGTTCGCCCTCCGGCCGCATGGCGGGCAGGCGCCACATGGCGTACAGGGTGCCGGCGAAGGCGACGGTGTCGACGAGGTAGGCGGCCTGGGCGCCGAAGGCGCCGATCAGGACGCCGCCGAGCATCGGGCCGACGGTGAGGCCGAGGTTCATGCTGACGGTGTTCAGCGCGTTCGCCGCCGGGAGCTGGTGGGCGGGGACGAGCCGGGGGACCATCGCCGAGCGGGCGGGCGAGCTGATCGCGAAGAACCCGGCCTGGAGGGCGACGGCGGCGTAGAGGACGGCCACCAGGCTGAGGCCCGCCAGGGCCTGGGCGGCGAGCAGGGCGGAGACGGTGGCCAGGCCGGCCGAGCCGATCAGGCCCAGCTTGCGGCGGTCGACGGTGTCGGCGATCGCGCCGCCGTACAGGCCGAAGGCGACCAGCGGGACGAGCGAGAACAGGCCCACCAGGCCGGTGGCGAAGGCGGAGCCGGTCAGGTCGTAGACCTGGACCGAGACGGCCACCGCGGTCATCTGCTGGCCTATGGAGGACACCGCCTGCCCGGACCAGACCCGGCGGTAGTCGGCGTTCTCGCGCAGCGGGCTGAGGTCGGCGAAGGCCCGCCGGTACCAGGGCACGTACACCGGTACGGCCGGAGCGGCGGTGGCAGCAGGAGCAGGGACGGCAGCGGCGGGGGCGTCGGCGGTCGGGGTATCAGGGGGTTGGTTGGTGGTCACAACAGTCCATGGTTGCCCCGGCCTCCGCCGCACCCGACACCGGGGCCCCTTGAACGCCCGACGGTGCGGGAACAGCGCCCGCAGCCCCGCCCGACGGGCCCGCCGAGCCGACGCGGCAGCACGGGCGGAGCCCCGCGAACGAAAGGGACGCCGGACTACCTGGTGAGCACCTGCTTCTCCCCCGCCTCCACCGCGAAGTCCAGCCGGTTGCCCGGCGGCGGGAACGGGCAGATGAAGTGGTCGGCGAAGGCGCAGGGCGGCAGGTAGGCCCGGTTGAGGTCGAGGACCGTCCGGCCCTCGTCGTCCGGCTCCGGCAGGGTGATGAAGCGGAAGCGGTAGGTGTCGATGCCGCTGGTGGCGTCGGCGATGACGCCGGTGAGGTTCCGGCCGGAGCGGCCGACGGTCAGGGTGCGGTGCTCGCCGGCCACGGTGAACTCGATCCGCCCGGTGACCGCCAGCGGCCGGTCCTTGCCGTCCGCGTTCGGGACGAGCACCGACTGACCCTCCTCCTCGAAGGGGGTGTAGACGGCGGGGACGGCCCACTCGGGCGCGTACGGGTAGGCGGCGATGCCCGCGAAGGCGGTGCGGGCCGGCGCGGCCGGGTCGAAGACCCGCAGGGCGAGCTCGCCCTCCCGCTCGATCGGGACGAGCCGCAGGTCGCCCAGGGTGGCGGTGTCGGCGGCCGGGTCGGTGTCCGGGCGGAGCAGCACCTCGCCGTCGACCGGCCCGTCGGCACCGTCGACGGTGATGCCGTCGGCGGCCGCGGCCCGTACCCGGACGCCCTCGGCGTCGGCCCACCAGAGGCCGGGCAGGCCCGGGACCTCGGCCGGCTCGGGCTCCAGCCAGTGCGTGCCGGTGAGTGCGAGCTGGCCGTGCGGCGCGCTCACCGACGCCGCCCGCCCGTCGCTCCAGTGCTTCCAGTCCTCCGCGGCCGTCGCCGTCATCGGTCAACCCTCCCGGTCCGGTCCGCGGACGGCCCGCTGTTCGGGCCGTCCGTATCGGTCATCCTGCACAACACCGCCCGCCGGTGCGGATCATTCCCGGCTCCCGGCAAGCCGTCGGCCCCGCAAGGAGACTGCAATGCCGCGGCAACACAGCGGTCAGCCCTTCAACGGCCGGAACAGCCCCTCCTGCACCACCGACACCACCAGCTGCCCGCTCCGGTCGTAGATCTGCCCGCGGGCCAGGCCGCGCGCGCCGTGGGCGATCGGGGACTCCTGCTGGTAGAGCAGCCAGTCGTCGGCCCGGAACGGCCGGTGGAACCACATCGCGTGGTCGAGCGAGGCCATGTCGAAGTGCCGGGTGCCCCAGAGCGGCTCGACGGGGGCACGGACGGCGTCCAGCAGCGTCATGTCGCTGGCGTAGGTGAGGGCGCAGACGTGGATCAGCGGATCGTCCGGCAGCGGCCCGTTGGTGCGCAGCCACACGCCGCTGCGCGCCTCGACGTCGACCAGGTCCTCCTTGTTCCAGCGCAGCCGCTCGACGTAGCGGATGTCGAAGGGCTGGCGACGGCTGATGAACGGGGGCAGCTCGCCGAGCCGGGAGCCGACCTCGTCCAGGGCGCTGGGCAGGCTCTCGGGGGTCGGGACCTCCGGCATCGGGTACTGGTGCTCGATGCTGCCCTCCTCCGGTCTGTGGAAGTCGGCGGTGAGCGAGAAGATCGAGCGGCCGCCCTGGATGGCGAGCACCCGGCGGGTGCTGAAGGAGCGGCCGTCGCGGATCCGGTCGACCTGGTACACGATCGGCACACCGGGCACCCCGGGGCGCAGGAAGTACGCGTGCAGCGAGTGGACGGGGCGCGCGTCGTCGATCGTGCGCCCCGCCGCGACCAGCGCCTGCCCGGCGACCTGGCCGCCGAAGGTGCGCTGCAGGGCCTCCTCGGGGCTGCGCCCGCGGAAGATGTTCAGTTCGATCTGCTCCAGGTCGAGCAGATCGACGAGGTCGTCGACGGGGGTACCCATGCGCGCGCTCCCTCTCGTGATTCCGTTCCAGTTCTCCAGCTCACTCGAATTCTCCGGCGACCCGGGGCATTCCCGCTCACCGACCCCCGCCCACCGATTCACTCGAACGAGTAAGCGAACCACCCGGGGCCCCTCCGCCCGCCCCGGCCACGCCGCCCGCCCCGGCTACGCCGCCAGCCCCGACTGCCGCACCGTGACGTTCAGCCGCCCGACCAGCTCCAGCCCCAGGCCCGGATCCGCCGTCCCCGGCAGCGTCCGCACCACCCCGTGGTACGCGAACCGGGCCGGCCCGCCGAACACCAGCAGGTCCCCGCTGCGCAGCTCCAGGTCCGTCCACGGCCTGGTCCGGGTCTCCGTGTTGCCAAGCCGGAAGACGCAGGTGTCGCCGAGCGAGAACGAGACCACCGGCGCGTCCGCGCGCTCGTCGCGGTCCTGGTGGAGGCCCATCTTCGCGCCGTGGGGGTAGTGGTTGACGATCGCGGTGTCGGGCTCGTAGGCCGCCGCGCCCGCGATCGCGCCGACCGCTTCGCCGTACGCCTCCGCGACCGCCCGCCGGGCGAGCTCCCCCAACAGGGGAGGGAACGGCTTGACGGGGGCGCCGTCCTCGGCGGTCCGCGCGTACCCGTAGGGGTACCAGTGCCAGCCGAGGCTCACCATCCGCACCGACATGAGCCCGCCGGTAGGCATCCGCACGCTGTGCAGCCCGGCCGGCGGGCGGGCCCACTCCCGGCAGGCGGCGACCAGCCGCTGCTGGGCGGTCCGGTCCAGCCAACCGGGCAGCAGCACGGCCCCGGGAGCCGGTTCGGACCGCCCCCGGACGGCCTGCTCGCCGGACGGCTCCCCGAACAGCTCACCCTGGATCACCCCACCATCCTCCCGCAGCCCCTGCCCCGGTACGAGCCGCTCCCCCACCTCCGTCCGGCTCCGGCTCCGACTCTGGCTCCGGCTCCTCCGCCCCGGAGCCCGGCCCCGGCCCCGGAGCCCGGCCCCGACCCCGACCCCGATGTCGGCCCCGGCCCAGGCCCCGACCCCACCCCCGGCCCGATCATCCCCAGCTCCCGCGCACAGGCCGGCCAGGCCTCCCACCCCTGCTGCCGCAGGATCTCCTCCCCGACGGTGGTCTGCTCCCGCCGGCTCCCGTGGTCGGGCCGGTCGGCGAAGCGCAGCCCGCCCGCCTCCGCCCAGGTGGTCGGCCGGATCTGCAGACCGCCGTAGTAGCCGTTGCCGGTGTCCGCCTGCCAGTCGCCGCCGCTCTCGCAGTCGGCGAGCTGGTCCCAGACGAGGTCCGCGACCCGCGTCGCCGCACCGGCCCGTACGCCGCCCGCGACCACGGCCAGCACCACCGCCACGGCAGCGCCCGCCCGGATCACGGCCCGGACCGTCCGACCGTCACACCCACCCGGCCGCCCGCACCCGCCCCCGCACAACACGGCGCCCCCGCACAACACGTCAGACGAACGCGACACAGCAGCCGACCCTAGGGAGCCCGGGCACCACCCCACCCCGCCACGCCGGGAACGCCGACGGCCGCTCCCCCGCGTGGCGGAGGAGCGGCCGTGACGAACAGCAGAGCGACCAGAGGTCAGCTCAGCATGCCTCAGATGCTCAGGGTCTGACCCGGGAAGATCAGGTCGGGGTTGCCACCGACGACCTTGGCGTTGTTCTTGTACAGGTCGTGCCAGTCCAGGCCCTGCGCGGCGGCGATGGAGCTCAGGGTGTCACCGGACTTGACGGTGTAGTTGCCCTTGGCCGGCTTGGCGTCGTTGGAGGAGTTCCAGGACTTGGGAGCGTTCGAGGACTTCGCGGCGTCCTGCTTCGACGGGGCGTCGGTCTTCGGCGCGGCGGCCTTCGGGGCGGCAGCCTTCGGCGCAACGTCGGCCTTCGGGGCAGCGGCCTTCGGGGCAGCGGCCTTCGGCGCGGGGGTCTGCGCCGGCTTGGCGGCCGAGGTGCCGGCCGAGGTGTCGACGGCGGCCGGGGCGCCGCCCTTGGTGAGGCCCGCCTTGACGGAGCAGACCGGCCAGGCGCCGGGGCCCTGCGAGGCGAGGACCTTCTCGGCGATCGCGATCTGCTGCGCCTTGCTGGCCTGGTTGGCCTGCGCGGCGTACGCGGTGCCACCGAAGGCGGCCCAGGTGCTGGAGGTGAACTGCAGACCGCCGTAGAAACCGTTGCCGGTGTTGATGGCCCAGTTGCCGCCGCTCTCGCACTGGGCGACGGCGTCCCAGGTGGAGACGGGGGCGGCGGAGGCCGAGGTGGCCGTGACGAGGCCGGCCACCGGCAGGGCCGCGACAGCGGCGCCCGCCACGACGGCCATCCGAACGCGGTTGCGCTTGGTGGCGGCGGTGGTGGTGGCAGCGGCGTTCTCGTTACGGAAGGTCATGGGGTTCCTCTCGACAGCCCCGGGCGGGCATGCGGAACCAGACCCTGGAGAGGGCCGCGTTTCGCTTGCCGCGTCCGTCGGACGGCCGTGCACGTGTCGGACGTGCCGCTGCCGTCCTGGCCACCCAGCCGCTCGCCGGCGACCTGTTCGAGCGATCGCGTCGGCGGGCACCTGCCGCGCCCGGCGGAGCCGGGGAGCGGTGCGTCGGGGGTGAACCCGGGTGGCGCTCGTTGCGCCGCCAAGAAAGCTAGGGGTCGGTCGGCGGGGAAACCAAAACACCACCGGTCTGCCCAGCTCAGCAAAGGGTTACCGGTGGTAATAGCCGCACATTCTTGCCCGGAATGTCCGCTTTGGCCATCGATTCCTAGATCAAACATCTAGTCGGCGTGACTCACCTCACCGCTTCATTCCGGCAGTCCTGTCACCGACATCGACAGATTGCGACCACGAGAACACGCGGCGCGGTCGGATCCGGGGCAATTCCCGTCAGCCTCGCCGGGCACCCGTGACGCCTGACACAAGGGCCCGTTGGGCATGGCGACCTCCCCATGCCCGCCCCCATGCCCGCCCCCATGCCCCGCCCGTGCCCGCCCCCGCGTCCGCCCCCGCGTCCGCCCCTGACCCCACCCGCACCCATCCGAGGAGAACCCGTGCCGCGCATGCTCGACGTCAGCGACGAGGTCCGGTCCGAGATCGGCGACGACGAGGCCGACCGCCTGCTCGGCGGCGACCGCGCCCCCGACAGCTACGAATGCACCTCCTGCCGCACCCCCGGCGACACCCACGTGGAGCCCACCAGCACCGTGCTGTTCGTCGGCGACGAGACGGCGGTCCTGGCCTTCGCCCACGCCCGGTGCATCCCCTCCCAGGTGGTGCCGGTCGCCGAGGAGCAGCTGGTCGGCGCCGTCCGCAGCATCAACCAGTCGCAGCCCGCCGCCCCCGGCCTCACCGTCCCCGCCCCGGACCTCGCCCTCCCCGCACCGGCCACCCCCACCGCCCCCGCCGCGCAGCCGCCCGCCCCCGGCCAGGCCGCCATCCTCGGCATCACCTGCGGTCTCGTCCTGCACGGCAAGGTCGGCCACGCCTCCCTCGTGGTCGAGCCCACCGGCCCGGTCGGGCGGCCCGGCAGCACCTCCGGCGAGGACGAGTTCCTCGACCTGCTCCAGGACGCGGGCTTCCAGCCGGTCGCCGACCTCGACGAGACCCCGGAGCAACTGCCCGGCTGGTCGGTCCTGGTCGCCATGGGCAAGCTGCACGCGATCCTCCAGCCCGCCGCGGCCGGCGGCAGCACCGGCTGGTGGCAGGCCCACCAGCCGCTCCAGGTCACCGACGCCTGGCGGATGGCCGCCAGCCAGCTCTCCGAGGTGACGATGTACGCCGTCCCGGCCGGCATGGTCGGCCGCCAGCCCCGCGAGGACCTGCTGCGCCAGGCGCTGGAGCGGGCGGTCGCGCTGGGCCAGGTGGTCGCCGCCTCCCTCCCGCTCGCCGGCACCTGATCCCGCCGCCCGGCGTGCCGAGGCGGAGGAAGGGCGGAGGAGGACCGTCCGCCCCTCCTCCGCCCACCCGGTACGCCGAATCGGTACGCCGAACGCCCCCGCATCCCCACCGCCTCTCACTCGTTGGCCCCTACGTGTACAGCTACGACGTCTCCGCACCCGCCGGACGGTCGACCACCGCCCCCCGCTCGATCCCGGGCATGCGCCCGTCGTACGACGCGGAGCACCCGCACTCGACGACCCCGATCTACGACGAGCTGTACTCCGAGTACCGACGACTGTTCCGCGCCCTGCCCGGCGACCGCTCGGGCGAGGAGGACCTGAGGTTCACCGGCTTCGCGATCCGCGACGGCCACCCGCTGCTCGGCGAGC
Source organism: Kitasatospora sp. NPDC028055 (assembly GCF_040637885.1). NCBI lineage: Bacteria > Bacillati > Actinomycetota > Actinomycetes > Kitasatosporales > Streptomycetaceae > Kitasatospora > Kitasatospora sp. NPDC028055. Next base: position 69,795 of record NZ_JBEZXE010000029.1, read on the forward strand.
AGCGCCCGTACCCGTCGGCGCAGCAGCAGGCCTTCCACACCTACGCGGGCCAGCCGTCCGGCCTCCCCCAGTTCATGCCGGCGCAGTCGCACCACACCCCCCAGCACCACGCCCCCCAGCACCACACCGCCCAGCACCACACCCCCCAGCAGCACACCGCCCAGCACCACAGCCCCCAGCCCCACGCGCACGTCCACCCCCAGCACCAGCCGAACCCCCACGCGCACACCCACGCACCCCCCCACCCCGAGCCCACCGCCGCCATGGCCCCCGCCCCCACCGCCGCCACCAGCGACGGCCACGGCCAGGGCTGGGTCGCCGCCGGCTACCTCGGCGCGGTCCAGCACACCGTGCCCGCCCCACCCCCGGCCCCGGCCCCGCTGCTCGGCACGGCCACCGGCCTCGCCACCGCCCCCGCCCCGACCGGCGGCCGCCACCGCCAGATGCTCTCGCTCCCCCCTGGCCGCACCGGCGACCACCGCTGAGACGGCGGCAGAAACGCCCGAGGGCCCCGCCACCACCGGTGACGGAGCCCTCCAGCTCATACAGCTACAGCCCCAGCTACAACTGCGGCCGCAGCTTCCACTACTTCTTCTTGCGCTTCTCCCGCACCCGCACCGAGATCGAGATCGGCGTCCCGACGAAGCCGAACTCCTCCCGCAGACGACGCTCGATGAAGCGCCGGTACCCCGCCTCCAGGAAGCCCGAGGCGAACAGCACGAAGCGCGGCGGACGGATGCCCGCCTGGGTCCCGAACAGGATGCGCGGCTGCTTGCCGCCGCGGATCGGGTGCGGGTGGGCGGCGACCAGCTCGCCGAGGAAGGCGTTCAGGCGCGCGGTGGTGATGCGGGTCTCCCAGCCCTCCAGCGCGGTCTCGATCGCCGGGACGAGCTTCTCCATGTGCCGGCCGGTCTTGGCCGAGACGTTGACGCGAGGGGCCCACTGCACCTGGACGAGGTCGCGCTCGATCTCGCGCTCCAGGTAGTAGCGGCGCTCCTCGTCGAGCTGGTCCCACTTGTTGTAGGCGACGACGACGGCACGCCCGGCCTCGACGGCCATCGAGATGATCCGGGTGTCCTGCTCGGCCAGGGTCTCGCTGGCGTCGATCAGGACGACGGCGACCTCGGCCTTCTCCAGGGCTGCGGAGGTGCGCAGCGAGGCGTAGAAGTCGGCGCCGGCGGTCAGGTGGACCCGGCGGCGGATACCGGCGGTGTCCACGAACTTCCAGGTCTTGCCGCCGAGTTCGATCATCTCGTCGACCGGGTCACGGGTGGTGCCGGCCAGCTCGTTGACGACCACCCGCTCCTCGCCGGCGACCTTGTTCAGCAGGCTGGACTTGCCGACGTTGGGCCGGCCGATCAGCGCGATCCGGCGCGGGCCGCCGGGGGCGGCGTCGCCGAAGGTCTGCGGCGGGGCCTCGGGCAGCGCGTCCATGACGGCGTCCAGCAGGTCGCCGGAGCCGCGGCCGTGCAGGGCGGAGACGGGGAACGGCTCGCCCAGGCCGAGCGACCACAGGTAGGCGGCCTCGGCCTCGGTGGACGGGCCGTCGACCTTGTTGGCGCACAGGACGGTCGGCTTGCCGGCCCGGCGGATGAGCTTGATCAGGGCCTCGTCGGTGTCGGTGGCGCCGACGGTGGCGTCCACGACGAACAGCACCGCGTCGGCCTGCTCGATGCCCAGCTCGGCCTGCGCGGCGACCATGGCGTCGATGCCGAGGACGTCGATCTCCCAGCCGCCGGTGTCGACCACCTTGAAGCGCCGGCCGTTCCAGCTGGCCTCGTAGGTGACCCGGTCGCGGGTGACGCCCGGCTTGTCCTCGACGACGGCCTCACGGCGGCCGATGATGCGGTTCACCAGGGTCGACTTGCCGACGTTCGGGCGGCCGACGACGGCCAGCACCGGCAGTCGGACGTGCTCGGCGCCGTCCTCGCCGTCGAAGCCGTCGAGGTCGAAGCCCTCCTCGGCCGCGAGGGCCAGGTACTCGGCGTAGTCGGCGGCGTCCAGCTCGCCGGGCCCGGCGGAGTGGTCTGCGGTCATGTTCGTCTGTTCCGTTTCCCGGCCCGGCCCTTCCCAGGGGCGTGCCGTGCGTACCTGCCCCGCTGGGGCAGCGCGATGGTTTCTTCCCGCGGCGCCTGACGGCCCGCGGTTCGTTCGATGGTCGGCCGGACCGGCCGACCGGACCCCGGAGTCGCCAGGACTCACGAGGGTCGATCGGTCAGACCGACGAAAGTCCTGCCCGCTCCTCCACCAGCGCGGTGATCCGGCCGATCACCTGCTCCAGGGTGAGCTCGCTGGTGTCCACCAGCACCGCGTCCGCGGCCTGGGCCAGCGGCGCCGTCTCCCGGGAGGAGTCGGCGGCGTCTCGGCGCGCGAGGTCGGCGGCCATCGCGGTGATGGTCGCCTCGTCCACGCCCTTGGCCCGCAGCTCGGCCGCCCGGCGCGCGGCCCGGGCCGCCTCGGAGGCGGTCAGGAACACCTTGACGGTGGCCTGCGGGAACACCACGGTCCCCATGTCCCGTCCCTCGGCGACGATGCCGCGCTCGGCGACCTCGGCGCAGCCGCGCTGCAGCTCCACCAGCCGAGCCCGCACCGCCGGCACCGCGGAGACGGCACTGACGTGCGCCGTCACCTCGGGGCCCCGGATCGGGCCGGAGACGTCCTGACCGTCCACCGTGATGGTCGGCCCGTCGGCGTCCGTACCGGACACGATGACGGGCTTGCCGCACGCGACGGCCACCGCCTCCGGGTCGTCGACGTCCACGTCGTTGGCCAGCATCCACCAGGTCATCGCCCGGTACATGGCGCCGGTGTCCAGGAAGCTCAGGCCCAGCCGGGCGGCGACCGCCCGCGAGACGGTCGACTTGCCGGAGCCGGAGGGTCCGTCGATGGCGACGACGACCGGGGCGTGCGCTCGGTCGGCAGTGTCCACGGGGCCGAACCTCTCTCTGAGCATGCTGACGCATGGAAGCCGGCGCCTACGGGGGCGAGCGGCCGGGGATTTCTCCCTCAAGGTTAATGGACCGCCGCCGAACCCCGTCCCAGTCCGGTCACCACCCCAGCACCGAGGCGGTCACCACCCCACCGCCGAAGGCGGTCACCACCCCAGCACCGAGGCGGTCACCACCCCATCCCGGGCAGCACGTCCGCCAGCTCGGGCCCACGCGCACCCTCGCAGCCGACGATGCCGTCACGCGGGTTCAGCATCCCGACGTGCCACGGGCCGTCGGCGTCGAACCGCACCACGCAGCCGATCCCGAACCGGATCAGGGCGGTCGGTCGCCCCATCTCCGCCCCGGTCATGGCGTCCACGGCCCGGATCCCGTCGGTGCTGAGCAACCGGGCGCCCTCGGCCCCGCTGACCTCCCGCACCCGCTCGACCGTCCACCCGGCCGGCAGCTGCGCGGCCGCCAGCGCCGCCTGCTCGGCCGCCGGGTCCACGGGCTCCCGGAGCACCTCCAGCACCGCGTTCCCGAGCCGGGGCCGCAGGTACCCGCCGTCCAGCTCGATCCCGAGCACCCCGCCGAGGAAGGCCATCGACCGCGTCCCGACCGGGGTCTGCCACTGGAACGGCACCTTGGACACGTGCGAGGGGAAGGCGTTCTCCTCGAACCGCACCCGTCCGTCCCGCCAGCGGAAGTCCGTGCGCGGCTGCGGCCCCGAGAGTCGCTGGGTGTGGGCGAAGAAGGCGGTGATCCAGCCGGAGACGAAGTCCCCGCCGGACTCGGACTCCCACTTGTACAGCGAGCGCCAGAAGCCCTCGTCCACCGGGCCGCCCGCCGCCGTCGCCGCGATCTCCGCCACCACAGGCCGCAGCCCGTCGAACCACGGCACCAGCGGCTCGAACCGCTCCGCGAGCTCGCCGACCCGCCGGGCCAGCAGCGCCCAGTCCCCGGCGGTGCCCTCCAGCCGGATCCGCGGGATGCCGCACATCGTGATCCAGAGGAACTCGTAGTACGGGCTGACCACGTCCATCAGCGCGACCAGCACCGAGGAGACGTCGTCCGGCGTGGTGGTCGAGAACGACGGCCGGAAGAGCTCCACCAGCTCCGGCCCGATCTCCGCCGCCAGCGGCTCCCGGACCAGCCGGATCGACCGGGCCCAGTCCGCGTCTGCGTCCAGCAGGCTGTCGTCCCTGACCTGGACGGTCCGCTTCCCGCCACCGGGGGTGGCGTTGAACAGCCCCTCGTACCGCTCCGCGTTCAGCCGTACGTGTACCGCGACCTCGTGCACCACCGCGTACCAGAGCACGTCCGGCGACAGGCTCAGCGGCAGGTGCTCGGCGAAGGCGGTGTGCGCGGCGCGCAGCAGCAGGCTCCAGGTCGGCTCCGGCTGCTTCGCCCGCGGCTCGTACGTCTTCGGCGCCGCCGTCAGCGTCCCCGTACTGCGGTGGAGCACGCTGAACTCCCCGCCGACCACGGCCGCCAGGAAGCCGTCGTTCCCGACCGTCTCCAGCCGCGCCGCGTCGCCCGGCTGCTGCCCGTCCCCGAGCGCGACATCGATGATCGTCATAGCCCACCCCGTCTCTCCAGCACCGCGTGCCCCAGCCGGGGCCGCAGGAAGTCACCGTCCCGCTCGATCCCGAGCACCCCGCCGACCAGGACCATCGGCCGCTCGACGCCCAGGAGGTCCCAGACGAACGGCACCGCGGACAGGTGCGAGGGGAAGTCGTTCACCGCGAAGGCGTCCGGGTGGTACGAGGTGCCCGCCGCCTCCCGCCAGCCGAAGGTCTGCCGCAGCCGGGGACCGTCCGGGGTCTGGGTGTGGGCGAAGAAGGCGGTGAGCCAGCCGGTCACCAGCGGGCCGCCGGACACCGACTCCCACTTGTACAGCGAGCGCCAGAAGCCCTCGTCCACCGGGCCGCCCGCCGCCGTCGCCGCGATCTCCGCCAGCACCGGGCGCAGGCCGTCGAACCACGGCACCAGCCAGTCGAAGCGCTCCGCCAGCACGTCCACCCGGTCCGCGAGCAGTGCCCAGTCCCCAGCGGTGCCCTCCAGCCGGATCCGCGGGATGCCGCAGCGGGTCTCCCAGCGGAAGTCGTAGTAGGGGCTGACCACGTCCATCAGCGCGACCAGGGCCGAGGCCTCGTCGTCCGGAGTGGTCGTGGAGAAGGCCGGCCGGAACAGCTCGACCAGCTCCGCCCCGAGGGCCGCCGTCAGCGGCTCCCGGACCAGCCGGACCGACCGCGCCCAGTCGGCGTCCCCGCCCACCGGCGAGCCGCCCGGCACCAGCGAGTCGTCCCGCACGACGAGCGCCCGCGAGCGGTCCGCCGCGCCGAACAGCGCCCGGTAGCGCGGCGGGTACATCCGTACGTGCACCGCGACCTCGTGCACCACCGCGTACCAGAGCACGTCCGGCGACAGGCTCAGCGGCAGGTGGTCGGCGAAGGCCGCGTGGGCGGCGCGCAGCAGCAGGCTCCAGGTCGGCTCGGGCTCGGCGGACTCCGGGTCGAAGAACTCCGCCCGGACCGGCTGCGGCCGGGGCCGCTCGACCATCGCCGCCACACTGCGGTGGCGGACCAGGAAGTCCCCGCCCACCACCGCCCGCAGGAAGCGCTCGTTCCCGAGGTCCACCGGCTCGCCCGCGAACCCGTGCCGGGTCTCCCCCAGCGGCAACTCGATGATCACGCCCGCTCCCCCTCCCCGCCTGCTCCCCGCACCGTCTGCTCCCACGACCCAGGCACCGCCCCGACCGGGCACCGCCCGGGAGCGTCAGTCCCGAACGCTCCACCCACCCGCGCGCAGCGCCGCCGTGAGCCGCTTGACCGCCATCGGCGCCACCGACAGCTGGACGAAGCCGACCTGCTGCCCGTCCGAGTGCTCGATCAGGACGTCCTCGATGTTGACCCCGGCCTCGCCGACCTCCCCGAACAGCCGGCCCAGCTCGCCCGGCTGGTCGCCGAGGACGACCGCGACGGTCTCGTACCGGGTGGGCGGGGCGCCGTGCTTGCCCGGGATCCGGGCCTGGCCGGTGTTGCCGCGCCGCATCACCGCCTCAATGCCCTCGGCACCGGCGCGGCGCGTGCCCGCCTCCTCGGTCGCCAGGGCGCGCAGCGCGGTGACGGTCTCGCCGAGGTCGTTGGCGACCTCCGCGAGCACGTCGGCGACCGCGCCCGCGTTGGCGGACAGGATGTCGACCCACATCCCCGGGTTCGAGGCGGCGATCCGGGTCACGTCGCGCACGCCCTGGCCGGAGAGCCTTATGGCCGTCTCGTCGGCGTGCTCCAGCCGGGCCGCGACCAGCGAGGAGACCAGCTGCGGGGCGTGCGAGACCAGGGCCACGGCCCGGTCGTGGGCCTCGGCGTCCATCACGATCGGCACCGCGCCGCACAGCGCGACCAGCTCCAGCGCGGCATTGAGCGTGTCGGTGTCGGTGTCGGCGGTCGGGGTGAGCACCCAGGGGCGGCCCTCGAACAGGTCGGCGCGGGCGGCCAGCGGGCCGGAGCGCTCGCGGCCGGCCATCGGGTGGCTGCCGATGTAGTGGACGGTGTCCAGGCCCAGCGCGGCGATCTCGCTGCCCGGACCGGACTTCACGCTGGCCACGTCGGTGTACCAGTGCGCCAGGTTGCGGCGCTGGCAGTCCGCGAGGACCTTGCCGACCAGGGCCGGCGGGACGGCGATGATCGCCAGGTCGACCGGGCCCTCGGCCGGCTCGGTGGTGCCGGCGCCGAGCGACTCGGCGGTGCGGGCGGCGTCCGGGTCCGCGTCCTCCAGATGGACGGTCAGCCCGCGTGCGGCCAGGGCCAGGGCTGCGGAGGTGCCGATCAGTCCGGTGCCGACGACGACGGCAGTGCGCATGGCGGGTGGCTCTCCTCGATCACGGTTTCTCGACGGGACGGGTTCACACGGGCGGTGCTCGACGAACGGGTGCTGCGCAACGACGGGTGTTGCACAACGGCGGACGGTGCGCAACGACGGACGGTGCTCGACCTCGGGCGGTGCTCAGCGGGTGCCGGAGGGCGCGACGAAGAGCCGGAGCCGACCGGGCGCGCCCGCGCCCCATCCTCCCACCCGACGACCCCCGCCGACCCCCGACCCCGCCAACGGCCACGCCCCGGCAACCAAAGCCCCCACCGACCGCCACGCCCCGGCAACCAAAGCCCCCACCGACCGCCACGCCCCGGCAACCAACCCACCCCGCGCCCGGCACCCCGGCACCCCGCCAACCGCCACACCCCGGCAACCGACGCGCCCCGTACCCCGTCCCACCCAGTGCACACGCCGTGCCCCGGGAAATCCGGCGACGCCCGGCCCCCGGCGGGGCAGACTGGCCGCCCGGGGGACAGACGGGGCGAGCCGCGGCACACCGGACGGCCGGCCGGCAGGACGACCGGACGCGAACGAAGGGGATGCGCATGGGCGATCAGCACAGCAGCCACACCGGGCCGTCGAAACGGCCGACCACCGTACCGGCCCACCCGTCCGTCCTGGACGCCGTCGTGGTGTACGCCGAGGGCGCGGTGTGCCGGCGCCGGGCCACCGTTCCGGTCCCCCCGGGCGGACGGCTGCGGCTGACCGGCCTGCCCGACTCGCTGCGCGCCGATTCGCTGCGCGCCCGGGTGCTCTCCGGCCCGGCCGGCACCACGGTGGTCGAGGCCCGCCTCGAAACCCTCGCCGAACTCCACGAGCCCGGTGAACTCACGCAGCTGCAGCGCGAGTTGGACGAGGCCTCGGAACGCCAGGGCGCCCTGACCGAGCGCCACCGGCTGGTCCTGGCCGCGATCGCCGAGACCGCCGCGCTGCGCGCCGTCCCGCCCCAGCGCCGCCCCGACGAGCCGCTGCGCCGCACCCCGGCGGACGCCTGGCTGGAGCTCGCCGACTTCGTCGACGACCGGCTGGCCCGGCTCCAGGAGCGCTCCGAGCAGCTCACCCGGGAGATCGAACTCGCCGACCACGAGCGCCAGTTGGCCGCCGACCGACTGGACCGGGCATCCACCGCCGACCGCACCGAGCCGGTCGGCACCACCGAAACCGTCCTGCTCACCCTCACCACCGGCGCAAGCACCCCAGCCCCCGACACCCCCCAAACCGCCCCCGAAACCGCCTCCGAACCCGACACCCCCACCCCCGCTCCCGACCGGATCGAACTGGAGCTGGAGTACGGCGTCCCCACCGCCCGCTGGGTCCCCGCCTACCGCCTCAGCCACCGCACCGGCGCCGACACCGCCCACCTGGTCCTGCGCGCCGCCGTCGCCCAGCACACCGGCGAGGACTGGACGGGCGTCCGGCTGGCCCTGTCCACCGCCGACCTCGACCGCCGCACCGACCTCCCCCGCCTCGCCTCCCTGCGGATCGGCCGCAGCCAGCCCGCCCCGCCGCCCTCCGGCTGGCGCGAGCCCCCGGCCGGCCTGTCCGACCTCTTCACCGGCTACGACACGGCCACGGCCGACCGCCCCGACCGCCGTCCCCGCCGCCGCAACGTCCCGCTCCCGGTCCCACCCGGCGCGCCCAAGCCCGGCCCGCGCTTCTCGGCCCGGGTCGGCGGCGCCCGCCCGGCCGGCCCCCGCGCCGAGTTCCTCGCGGACGAGGCGGCGCCCGCCGGCCCGTCCGGCGGCGGCATGCTCAGCGTCCCGGAGCCGCCCCCCGCCCCGGCGCTCTCCGCACCCAGCGCCCCCGTACCCCCCGCCCCCGTGGCGCCGGGCTTCGCCGGCTACGGCGCCCCGCCCGCCCCCGGCGCCCCCGGCGCCGCAGCCCCCGCCGCCGCCCCGATGCCGCAGGCCTTCGGCGGCGCCCCGCCGGCCGAGGCCCGCCGCGGCGGCCGCCGTCGCGGCGCGACCCCGCCGCCCGCCACCGGCTTCGTCCCGGCGGCCGACCTGCTCGACTACCCCGACCTCCAGCTGGCCGGCCCCGACGCCCCCGCCGACCGCCGCGGCACCCTGCGCCCCGCCCCGGCCCGGCTGGAGCACGACACCCGACAGCGGATCCACCCGGGCACCCGCCTGACCGGCCTCGCCCTCCCCCGCCACGCTGTCCCGCCCCGCGTCTCGGCCGGCTCCTTCGACCACCGCTTCGACGCCGCCGCCCGCGCCGACGTCCCCTCCGACGGCACCTGGCACACCGTCACGGTGGACGAGATCCCGCTCTCCGTCAGCCCCGAGTACGTCACCGTCCCGGCCGTCGAGGAGAAGGTGTACGCGACCCTGGTGCTCGCCAACCGCACCGACCGCGCCGTCCTGGCCGGCCCGGTCGAGGTCACCGTGGACGACGAGTTCCTGCTCACCGCCGCCCTGCCGACCCTCGCCCCGGGCGGCACCCGGAGCCTGGGCATCGGCGTCACCGAGAGCGTCGAGGTGGCGCGCCGCACCGAGCTGCGCGAGTCCGCCACCGGCATGCTGAAAGGCAACAGCACCGTGCTCGACCACCGGGTGCACGTCCAACTGGCGAACCGGCTCGGCCGCCCCGTCACGGTCGAGGTGCGCGAGCGCGTGCCGGTCGCCTCGGACGCCGAGATCCGGATCGAGGAGCGCGCGGACTGGCAGGCCCCGACCGTCCCCACCCCGGAGTACCCGGCCGGCACCCGGCTCTGGCGGGTCGAGCTGGCGCCGGGCGGCCGCACCGAGCTGGACGGCGGCTACCAGATCAAGATCCCGGCCGGAAAGGCCATCGTCGGCGGAAACCGGAGGAACTGACAGATGACCGAAGAGACCGTTCCCCTCCCCGTCCCTCCTCCCGTTCCCGTCCCTCCTCCCGTTCCCGTTTCTCCTCCCGCCCCCGCCCCTCTCCCCCTCCCCGTCACCGCCGTCACCTGCCTGGAGGACCGCGCCCAGGTCGAGCGCTCGGTGACCGTCCACCTCACCGCGGGCGTCCAGCGGCTGCGGCTGGGCCCGCTCACGGCCCTCGCCGTGGACCGCACCCTGCGCGCCGAGTCCGCCACGCCCGGCACCCGGGTGCTGGAGGCCCGGCTGGTGCGCTCCTGGTCCCCGCGCGCGCCGCTGCCGCCCGGCCCGGCGGACTCCGCGCTGCGCCACCGGCTGCACGGGCTGGAGGCCGAGTACCGCCTCGCCGACCAGACCCGCGCCCGGCTGGAGGCCCGGCTCGCCCTGCTCGCCCAGCTGACCGCGGACCTGCTGCGCGAGGTCGGCGAGGGCGCCGGCGTCGGCGAGATCGAGCGCACCCGCTGGGCCCGCGAGCTGGACCGGGTGGACGCCGAGCGCGAGCGCCACGGCGAGGAGCTGCGCGCGACCCGGTCCCGGCTGCGCCGCCTGGACCAGGAGCGCTCCCAGGCCCTGCTGGCCCTGGACGAGGCCGAGGAGGAGCCCGCCGAGCTGCACGCCCACCTGGAGCTCACGGTCGAGGCCGAACACCCCGGCCCGGCCGAGCTGACCGTCCACCACCTGGTGCCCTGTGCGCTGTGGCGCCCGTCGTACCGCGCCACCCTGGACGCCGGCAGCCTGCGCCTGGAGTCGGAGGCGGTGGTCTGGCAGCGCACCGGCGAGGACTGGACCGGCGCCCGGCTGACCTTCTCCACCGCCCGCTCCGCCCTGGCCACCGACCCGCCGGCGCTCACCGAGGACCGGCTGGTCCTGCGCGAACGCACCGACGAGGAGCGCCGCACGGTCGAGGTCGAGCTGCGCGAGGAGGAGATCAGCACCCTGGGCCCGGACGCCGCCGTCCCCGGCCTGGACGACGGCGGCGAGGTCCGGGTGCTGGCCGCCCCCGCGCCGGCCACCGTCCCCTCCGACGGCCGCGCCCACCGGGTCCCGCTGGGCGCCTTCACCGGCCCGGCGAGCAGCGAGTTCGCCTGCGCCCCGGAGCTGTCCCCACTGGTCACCCGGGTGGTCCGGTTCCGCAACGCGGCCGGGCACCCGCTGCTGGCCGGCCCGGTCGAGCTGGTCCGCGGCAGCGGCTTCACCGGCCGCGGCGAGCTGCGCTTCACCGCCGCGGGCGCCGACGCCGAGCTGTCCTTCGGCAGTACGGACGGCTACCGGGTGGTCCGCGAGACCGAGGAGCGCAGCGGCACCACCGCCCTGAGCGGCCGCCGGACCACCACCCGGACCGTCCGGCTGCACCTGTCCCGCTTCTCCGGCCCGGAGGAGCACGACGAGCAGCTGGTCACGGTCCGCGAGCGGGTGCCGGTCTCCGAGGTCGCCGAGGTCGAGGTGCGGCTGCGCAAGGAGGAGTGCTCCCCGGCACCGGACGCCTTCGACACCGAGGGCATCGTCCGCTGGGACGTCCCGCTCGGCCCGGGCGCCCGCCGCAGCCTCACCCTGGTGTACGAGGTGTCCGCCGCCGCCAAGGTGGCCGGGCTGTGACGCCGGAGTCCCGTGACAACCGCTCAGAACCGGAAAGCGGGTAGAAAAGGAACATGATCCTCCATCTCGCCCCCCTGGACGACTGGCTGTCCGACCCCGGCCGCCCGTACACCACCGCGTCGCTGCTCACCGACGGGTTCATCCACTGCTCGGCGGACGAGCAGACGGCGCTCGCGGTGGCCAACACCTTCTTCGCCGACACCCCTGACCCGCTGATGGTGCTGCTGATCGACGAGGCACTGGTGGAGCCGATGGTCAAGTGGGAGGCCCCGCACGGCGCCCCACCGCCCGGCGCCACCCCCGGCGTGCTGTTCCCGCACATCTACGGGCGGCTGAACCGTTCCGCCGTGGTCGGCCTGGAGAAGGTCGAGCGTGGCCCGGACGGCCGCTGGGCCTCGCTCAGCCCCTGGAGCTGAGGGACCGACCGGAGCCCGTCACCCGGTCGACAGCCGCCCCGGCTCACAGCCACCCCCGCTCCCGGGCCGCCATCCCGGCCTGGAAGCGGGTGGTGGCGCCCAGCGAGCGCATCAGGGCCTGCAACCGCCGCTGGGTGGTCCGGGCGCTCCAGCCCAGCGAGCGGGCGATCGACTCGTCGGTCAGCCCGGCGGCCAGCAGCCCCAGCAGCTTGCGGTGGTCGGCGTCCGGCTCCGGCGAGGCGTCCCCGGTGCCGATCGCGGCCTGCAACTGCACGGCCCGCTCCCACTCGGCCTCGAACAGCGTGTCCAGTGCCTGGAGCAGCGCCGAGGGGTGGATCACGTAGGCCGCGTCCAGCACGCTGTCGCCGACGCTGATCGGGATGATCGCCATCCGGTCGTCCGAGATGATCATCTTCATCGGCAGCGTCGGCCGCACCCGCGCCTCCTCGCCGTCCGCGACGCCGACCAGGATGTTCCGCTCCAGGCGGCCGGGCCAGGCCACCGCCTCCCGGTCGTAGATCGTCCGGAACCGCAGGCCCTCCCGCAGCCGCCGCCGCTGCAACGGCATCGCCGAAACCGGGTCCTGGATGTACGGCGGGCGGTCGAAGCCGCGGACCTGGTACTGGCTGGTCCCGGTGATGTGCTCCAGCCGCTGGGCGATCGCCTCACCGCCGGTCAGCACCTCCACCGAGTGCGCCGGGTCGGTGTACCGCGAGGCCTCCCGGAAGGCGTCCATCAGCCGGTGCATCTCGGCCCGGGCGCTGCGCAGTTCGGACTCCCGGTGGCCGATCAGGGTCCCTATCGCCACGTCCGGGGCGACCGGCAGGTAGCGCTCCCGGTCCACCGGGGCCCGGGTGGCCATCCCCTGCTGCGCCAACCGGTCCAGCGCCCGCACGCCCTGCTGGACCGTCAGGCCGCAGCTCTCGGCCAGCTCCGCCGCCGTGGACTGCGGGTTGGCGACCAGTGCCGCGTACACCTGCCCGTCCGGCTCGGCCAGTCCCAACGGGCCGAGCGCGTGTCCGGCGGACCGCCCCAGTGCTGCATCGGACACGACGCCGTCTCCCCCTGTTCGCTCCGGAACACCCCTGCGGCGCCCGTGCTGGCGCAGTCCCGCCACGCGGCGGGGCCGTGCTCCGGTGGCCATCCTCGGCCACGGATCATGGCGCTGACAAGGCCGTGACCAGCGGTTGCGTCCCGGCTCACACACACGCCGGAGGGCCCCCCGCCACCACGGGCGGGGGACCCTCCGACGAACAGCGGCCGTCCGGCCCGGGTCCTACAGGCCGACCTCGCGCATCAGCTGGCCGACCTCGGGGTTGGTCAGGCGGCGCAGCCAACCCGACTTCTGGTCGCCCAGGGCGATCGGACCGAAGTGGGTGCGCACCAGCTTCTCGACCGGGAAGCCGACCTCGGCCAGCATCCGGCGGACGATGTGCTTGCGACCCTCGTGCAGGGTCACCTCGACCAGGTAGTTCTTGCCGACGTTGGAGACCACCTTGAAGCTGTCGGCGCGGGCGTAGCCGTCCTCCAGCTCCACGCCCTTGGCCAGCTGCTTGCCCAGGTCACGCGGGATCGGGCCCTGGATGGCGGCCAGGTAGGTCTTGGTCACGCCGTACTTCGGGTGGGTGAGGCGGTGGGCCAGCTCGCCGTGGTTGGTGAGCAGGATGATGCCCTCGGTCTCGGTGTCCAGCCGGCCGACGTGGAACAGCCGGGTCTCCCGGTTGGTCACGTAGTCGCCCAGGCACTGGCGGCCGTCCGGGTCCTCCATGGTGGAGACCACGCCGGCCGGCTTGTTGAGCGCGAAGAACAGGTAGGACTGGGTGGCGACGGTCAGGCCGTCGACCTTGATCTCGTCCTTCTCCGGGTCGACCCGCTTGCCCTGCTCGGTGACCTGCTTGCCGTTGACCGCGACCCGACCCTGCTCGATCAGCTCCTCGCAGGCGCGCCGGCTGCCGACGCCGGCCCGGGCCAGCACCTTCTGCAGGCGCTCGCCCTCGGGCTCGCCGAAGGTCTTGGGCAGCTTGACGGCCGGCTTGTCGTGCCGGGCCAGCACGGCGTCCTCGATCTTGGCCTGGAGCTCGCGCGAGCGCTGCGGCTGGCGGCGCGGGTCGCCCGGGGCGCCCTGGCCCTCCCGGCGCGGGCGCGGGGCCGGGCCGGGACGCCGGCCGGTGAAGCCGCCGCGGGCCGGGGTGGCGTTCGGGCCGCCGCCGAACTCGGGACGGTCGTACCTGCGCTCCTCGGGCCGCAGCGGGCGGTCCGGGAAGCGGCGGTCGTCGCGCCGGTCGTCCCGACGGCCGCCGTCGCGCCCGTACGAACCGCCGCGCGAGCCCGAGCCGGAACCCGAGCCGCCGCCGTACGAACCGCCGCGCGAGCCGGAGCCCGAGCCGCCGCCGTAGGAGCCACCGCGCGAACCCGAACCCGAGCCCCCGCCGTACGAACCGCCACCGTACGAGCCACCGCCGTACGAGCCGCCGCGCGAACCCGAGCCCGAACCCGAGCCCGACCCGCCGCGACCGCCGCCGCTGCCGCCGCCGTAGGAGCCGCCCCGACCCCCGCCCTGTCCGCCGCGACCGCTACCGCCGCCGCTGCCGTTCCTGCCGTTGCCACTGCTACGCATCAAAGTGTCCGTACGTCGTTCCGTCTGGGATGTGCGGTCGTCTCGGCCGACCTCACCTCCCCCTACCGATCAGGCGTTGCCCGATCGGCCTCGCCACTGCCGTCCGCGGCCTGCGCGGCAGCGGCGGAGACCGCCTCCGCGATCATCGTGCCCTCCAGGGACTCCGCTTCCACGTCGTCGACCTCGGGCAGGAAGGGAGCAAGCTCCGGCAGCTCGTCCAAGCCGCGGAGCCCCATCCGTTCCAGGAAGTAGTTCGTCGTCCGATACAGGATCGCACCTGTTTCGGGCTCGGATCCGGCCTCTTCCACCAGTCCTCGCTGTACCAGGGTACGCATCACGCCGTCACAGTTCACACCGCGGACGGCGGAAACCCGCGATCTGGACACCGGCTGCCGGTAGGCGACCACCGCCAGGGTCTCCAGCGCGGCCTGGGTGAGCCGGGCCTGCTGGCCGTCCAGCAGGAAGCGGTCGACCGCCTCGGAGCAGGTCTCCCGGCTGTAGAACCGCCAGCCGCCGGCCACCAGCCGCAGGTCGAAGCCGCGCCCCTGGGCGGTGTACTCGGCGGCCAGGCCGCGCAGTGCCGCGGCCACCTCGGCCCGCGACCGCTCCAGCACCCCGGCCAGTCGCTCCTCGCCGACCGGCTCGTCGACGACCATCAGGATCGCCTCCAGCTCGGCCCGCAGCCCCGGCCCGACCGGCCCGGGCCCGAGCGGATCCGCCCCGACCGAATCAGCCGCAACCGAATCCGCCCCGGCCGCATCCGTTCCGACCGAATCCGGCGCACCGGAAGTCGACGGGGCCGACTTCTGGTGCACCACCCGGGGCTCGCCGTCCCCCGGCTCCGCAGCAACCACCGGAGCAACCACCGGAGCAGCCACCGGCGCCACCACCGGCTCCGGCAGCAGCACGAAGGCCGGCTCCAGCCACTCCTCCGCCCGCGGCTGCCCCGGCAGCCCGAGCGGGCGCCGCACCGGCCGCCCGCCGTCCTTCCCGCCGTCCTGCCCGCCGCTCATCGCCGCCCGTCCTCCTCCTCGGCCCGCTCCGCACCGCCGGCGGGCCGGTCGAACTCGTCCGTCACCTCGACCGGGCCCCGGCCCTCCTCGGCCACCCAGCGCACCCGCAGCTCCCCGAGCGCCTCCGGCTGCTCGAAGTCCAGCGCCCGCTCCCGGTACAGCTCCAGCAGCGCCAGGAACCGGGCGACCACCACCAGGGTGTCCGGCGCGTCCGCGACCAGCTGCTGGAAGGAGGCCTCGCCGAGCTCGGTGAGCAGCCCGACCACCAGCGCGGCCTGCTCGCGCACGCTGACCGGCGGGGTGTGGATGTGGTCCACGTACACCACCGGTTTCGGCTTGGGCTCCATCGCCTTGGCCGCCAGCTGGGCGAGCCGCTCCGCGCCGACGGTGATGACCACCTCGGGCAGCAGCTCCGCGTGCCGGGGCTCCAGCCCGACGGTCCGGGGGCGGCGCAACAGCTCGGCCGCCCAGCGCTCGCCGAACACGGCCGCCGCCCGCTTGTACGCCCGGTACTGCAACAGCCGCGCGAACAGCAGGTCACGCGCCTCCAGCAGGGCCAGGTCCGCCTCGTCCTCGACCTCGGCCACCGGCAGCAGCCGGGCGGCCTTGAGGTCGAGCAGGGTGGCGGCCACCACCAGGAACTCGGTCGCCGCGTCCAGGTCCCACTCCGGGCCCATCGCCCGGATGTGCGCCAGGAACTCGTCCGTCACGGTGGCCAGTGCCACCTCGGTGACGTCCAGCTTGTGCTTGGCGATCAGGCCGAGCAGCAGGTCGAAGGGGCCCTCGAAGTTGTCCAGCCGCACCCGGAAGCCGCCCCGGGACTCCTCCTCGGTGGCGTTCACGGCGCTGGCGGCTGGTTCGACGGTGCTCGGCATGGCGGTCCATCTTCACCCGCCCGCACCGGCCCTCCGGCCACGGGGCCCACCGACACGCCGCCGACCGGCCCGCCTCGGAACCACGGCACGCCGCCGCGGCGCCCAGCGGGCGGTCCCTAGCGGCCGCGCAGCCGCCGGACCAGGATCGAGGCCTCACCGCGCTGCTCCAGGTCCGCCAGGACGACCGCGATGGCCTCCCGGACGATCCGCCCGCGGTCCACGGCCAGGCCGTGCTCGCCGCGCAGCACCAGCCGGGTGTGCTCCAGGTCCATGAGCTCCTCGGCGGACACGTACACGGTGATCTTCTCGTCGTGCCGCTCACGCCCGCTCGGGCGGCGCGGCGCCCGGCCGCGCGGCCGGGCGCGTCCGGCGGCGCCGGCCTGCTCCTCGGCGGCGCCCGCGTGGGAGCGACCCGCCGGTGCGGGCGCGGTGCCGCGGCCGCCGGGCACGGTGGCCGCGGCCGGTGCGGCGCCCTGGCCCCCGGCGGCCCGCTGGACGGGCGGCTGGCCGGGCGGCGGCACCGCGGCGGCGGGCTGCTGCTCCTGGGGCGCCTGCCGGTCGTCCTGGGGCCCCTGGGCGGCTTCGGGGCCCTCGGTGCCGTTGACGGGCCGCGCGGTCTCCGGTCTGGATGCCTCGGCGGCCGGACGCGGGGCGAGGGACGGCGACAGCGCCATCCCGCCGGTGGTCCGGAACAGCTCGTCGGCACCCGGGAGACTCACTCGGCGGGGCGGCACCGGTCGAGCACCTCCCTGGCGAGCTGGCGGTAGGCGGCGGCCCCGACCGAGTTGGTGGCGTAGGTCGTGATCGGCTCGCCGGCGACGGTGGTCTCCGGGAAGCGCACGGTCCGCCCGATGACGGTGTGGAAGACGTGCTCGCCGAACGCCTCGACGACCCGCGCCAGCACCTCGCGGCTGTGCACGGTGCGCGAGTCGTACATGGTCGCGAGGATGCCGTCCAGGCGCAGCTCGGGGTTGAGCCGCTCGCACACCTTCTCGATGGTCTCGGTCAGCAGCGCGACGCCGCGCAGTGCGAAGAACTCGCACTCCAGCGGGACGATGACGCTGTGAGCGGCCGTCAGCGCATTGACCGTCAGCAGGCCCAGCGAGGGCTGGCAGTCGATGATGACGTAGTCGTAGTCCGGCAGCAGCGGCTTGAGGGCGCGCGCCAGCGCGGACTCCCGGGCCACCTCGCTGACCAGCTGCACCTCGGCGGCGGAGAGGTCGATGTTGGAGGGCAGCAGGTCCATGCCCGGGACGGCGGTCTTGAGCAGCACCTCATCGGCCGTCAGGCCCCGCTCCATGAGCAGGTTGTAGACGGTGACGTCGAGCTCCATCGGGTTGACGCCGAGGCCGACCGAGAGCGCGCCCTGCGGGTCGAAGTCCACGAGCAGCACCCGGCGGCCGTACTCGGCCAGCGCCGCGCCCAGGTTGATGGTCGACGTGGTCTTGCCGACGCCGCCCTTCTGGTTGCACATGGCGATGATCTGGGCGGGGCCGTGCTCGGCGACCGGCGCGGGGATCGGGAAGTACGGCAGCGGACGGCCGGTCGGGCCGACCCGCTCGCGGCGCTGGCGCGCGGCGTCGGGGGCCAGCGTGGCGGCGTACTCCGGGTCCGGCTCGTACTCGGCGTCCGGGTCGTCGTAGGCGCCGTAGGCGAACTCGCCGTAGGCCAGGCCGTAGGCCGCCAAGTCGGCGTCGTGATCGGTCACCGTGGTCACCTGTGCTGTGTTCTGGCGTGCTTCGAAGGTGCGGAGTGCGACCGAGCCGACCTCGGCCGAGCCCACGGATGCCTGCCGGGCCCCGGGCTCCTCACTCGGCTGGCCGGCGGTGAGCTCCGCCAGTCCTGGCTGACCACCCCCGGGAGCAATTGTCGACTCATTCACAAGTCGTCTTACCTCCTTGGGGATCCAGGACTCTATGTCGATTCGTCAGCGTGGCAGCATGCCGACGGTTTGCGACTCTAGGCCGTTCAAGGCGTTCGCAGCAACACAATCCACGGTAGTGGGCACGATGTGTCGACTATCGGGCGGGCTGCTGTCAAGGGATGAGCAGGCCCATGACCCTAACGTTTCTGCGGGACGCCGAGGGTCGGGTGACACCACCGACGGAAATTGACGACAGAGCGACCCGCCCGGTCCACCCGCTGTTCACGGGCACGCGGAAGCCCCCGACCCGAGGGCATCGGGTCGGGGGCGAACGACCGCCGCGCGGTCAGGGGGTTCAGGCGAGCACGGTCTCCAGCGTGACCGACTCCAGGCCGAAGGCCTCGGCCACGGCCGGGAAGGTGATCTGGCCCTCGTGGACGTTCAGACCCTTGGCGAGCGCCGCGTCACGGCGCAGCGCCTCCTTCCAGCCCCGGTTGGCCAGCTCCAGCACGTACGGCAGGGTGGCGTTGGTCAGCGCGTAGGTGGAGGTGTTCGGGACGGCGCCCGGCATGTTGGCCACGCAGTAGAAGACCGAGTTGTGGACCTGGAAGGTCGGCTCGTCGTGCGTGGTCGGGCGCGAGTCCTCGAAGCAGCCGCCCTGGTCGATGGCGATGTCGACGAGCACGGAGCCCGGCTTCATCCGGGAGACCAGCTCGTTGGTGACCAGCTTCGGGGCCTTGGCGCCCGGGATCAGCACGGCGCCGATGACCAGGTCGGCGTCCAGGACGGCCTTCTCCAGCTCGAAGGAGTTGGACATGATGGCCTTGATCTTGGTGCCGAAGATCCGGTCGGCCTCGCGCAGCTTGTTGATGTCGCGGTCCAGCAGGGTCACGTCGTAGCCCATGCCGATGGCGATGGTGGCCGCGTGCCAGCCGGAGACGCCACCGCCGATGACGACGGCCTTGGCCGGGTGGGTGCCGGGCACGCCGCCGGGCAGCACGCCGCGGCCGCCGGCCGGGCGCATCAGGTGGTACGAGCCGACCTGCGGGGCCAACCGGCCCGCGACCTCGGACATCGGGGCGAGCAGCGGCAGCGCGCCGTTGCCCAGCTGCACGGTCTCGTAGGCGATGGCGGTGGTGCCGGAGGCGACCAGCGCGTCGGTGCCGGCCCGGTCGGCCGCCAGGTGCAGGTACGTGAAGAGGGTCTGGCCCTTCCGCAGCCGGTGGTACTCGGAGGCGATGGGCTCCTTGACCTTCAGCAGCAGGTCGGCGGTGGCCCACACCTCGTCGGCGGTGGGGAGGATGGTGGCGCCGGCGGCCACGTACTCCTCGTTGGGGATCGAGGAGCCGAGACCGGCGTTGTCCTCGATGTAGACCTCGTGGCCGTTGCGGACCAGCTCATGCACGCCGGCGGGCGTGATGGCCACGCGGTACTCGTGGTTCTTGACCTCGCGGGGGATGCCGACCTTCACGACTGAACACGTCCTCTTGCCATGGGGGTCCCGACCGGAGAAGACCGGTGGGCGACGCGCACGTGGGGAAGCCTCCGGGCATGCCGGGGCAGGGGATCGCTGCGCGACTGAGTTCGAGTGTAATGAAGCCCAGGCGGCCTGTCAGCCTTCCAAATCGAATAATTTCGCCGAAGACATTGGCAGGTTCGTAGGCTTCCACTGGAACCTACCTGTCATAAGTGCCGTATCAGGGCACTTTCGACGATACCTCCGAAACCGCCCTCACCACCCGCCGTCGACGCGTTCCCGCAGGTCCGCGAGGGCCGTGCCGATCGCCTCCCGGCCGCGCTCGTCGCCGATCCGGCGCAGCACGGCCAGCGCGGCCCGGTACTCCCGGTCGGCCTCCTCGAAGCGGCGCTGCGCGGTGTGCGCCTCGGCGACCCGGGCCAGCAGCCGGGCCTCGGCCGCGTGGTCGCCCAGCGACTGCCGCAGCCCGAGCGCCCGCCCGTACCAGTCGGCGGCGCGCACCGCGTCGCCGAGCGCCCGGTGGCAGCCCGCCGCGCCCTCCAGGGCCCGGGCGCAGAGCGGTTCGTCGCCGACCGCGCGGGCGTGCTCCAGGGCGGCCCGGTAGTGCCCGGCGGCCTGCTCCCAGCGGCCCGCCGAGGCCTGGAGGTCGCCCAGGTTGAGCAGCGCCGCCGAGGCCCGGCGGGGGCGCCCGTTGCGCTCGGCGACGGTGAGCACCAGCTCGTGCAGCCGGTAGAGGTCGGCGGGGGCGGCCGTGCCGGTCAGCGGCAGTGCCCGCAGCAGCGCGGTGACCAGCCGGCCGGCCGAGCCGTCCAGGTCCCCCTGGCCGATCGCGTCGGCCACCGCGCCGAGCAGCAGCTCCCGCTCCCCCGACAGCCAGTCCCGGGCGTGCCCGGCCGAGTCCAGCCGCAGCGCGGCGGGCAGCGGGTCGGGGGCCGGGCCGTCGGCCGGGTCCAGCAGGGCGCGGGCCGACTCGGTCAGCCGGACCAGCCGCTCCAGCAGCCGGGCCCGGGCGAGCTCGGTCTCGGCGGGCCGGTCCTCCTGCTCCCGCAGCCGGACCAGCCGCTGGTAGAGCCGTCCGGGCACCCGGTAGCGCGGGGTGCCGTCGGCGGCCGGCGCCTCCTCGCCGAGCAGCTCCAGCTCGGCCAGCGCGGCCAGCGTCGCGGCCGCCTCCGGCACCGGGCAGCCGACCAGGGCGGAGGCGGTGCGCGGGTCGGCGGTCTGCGCCGGGGCCAGCGTGAGGGTGCGCAGCATCCGCGCCTGGGCGGCCGGCAGTCCCCGGTAGAGCAGGGTGAAGGCGCCCAGCAGCGGGTCGTTGTCGGGGACGGGCACCGGCTCGGCGGGCGCGGGCCCGGGCTTGACCCAGGTCGACGGGTCGCCGGCCGGCTCGGGCCCGGCGACGGGCTCCGCGGCGCCGTCCTGCGCCGGGGCGCCCTCCTCCTTCTTCTCCGGTGCCGCGTCGGTCCTCGGCGTCCGGCCGGCCCTGGCGGTCTTCGCGCCCTTCGCGGCCTTCCCCGCCCGGCCGCGGCCGGCGCCCTTGGCGCCCGCGGCCTCCGACTCCTCCCCCACCGCCCGGGTGAGCTCGCGCACCGCGTCGGTGACCGCGATCTTCGGGTTGCCGCGCAGCCACCGCGCGATCAGCCGCAGCGCGGCCGGCCCGGCGGCGCAGGCCTCGGCGAGGTCGGCCGCGCCGACCGGGTCGCAGGAGACCCGGGTGCCGCCCACCAGGTCGGCCAGCAGCTCCCCGGAGGCCTGCCGGTCCAGCCCGCCGAGGATCACCGGGTCGATGTCCTCGATGCCGGTGAGCGGCCCGGCCGTGGTGGCGAGCACCAGGCAGCCGGGTTCGTCGGCGAGCAGCGGCCACAGCTGCCCGGCGTCCCGTACGTCGTCCAGCACCAGCAGCACCCGGCGTCCCGCCAGGGCCTCCCGCAGGGCCACGCCGCCCGGTTCGTCCCGCCCGTCCTCGACGACGCCGGGCAGCGGCACGGCGGCCTGCGGGTCGAGCTGCTCCAGCAGCAGCCGGGCGGCCCGGCCCGGCGGCACCCGCCCGCCGTCCGGGGCGGACAGCCGGGCGAACAGCACGCCGTCCGGGTAGTCGGCGGCGACGGTCCGGGCGAAGCGGGCGGCGAGCGCCGTGCGGCCCGAGCCGGGGCGCCCGGCCAGCACCAGGACGGGGCAGCGGCCGTTCACCCGGCGGGTCGCGGCCGCCCGCAGCGCGGCCAGTTCGGTGCGCCGCCCGGCGAACAGGGCGGGCCCGGCGGGCAGCCGGTCGAGCCCCGGGACGGCGCCGGCGGGCGCGTCGGGGCCGGGGTCCATCGTCGCCGTCTTCCTCGCCACCCGTGCCACTCCCGACGTCATCCCGCGCCCGGCGTCCGGCCGGTCGGCCCGCTGCGCTCGGCGGAGGCGGCCCGGGACGGGCGCCCTGTCTGCGAAGCGTAGTTCGACCGTCCGACTGATCGGAGGTGACATCCGGTCGTACGAACCGGCGAATCACCCCAAGGCATCAACCCCTCTGGTTCGCCCACGCCCCGAACGGGGCCGGCGCCCCGACGGGCGCTCAGGCCTCGAAGGGGCGGGCCGGCCACGGCGCGTCCGGGCGGCGCAGCCCGTCCAGGCCGTCCGGGGAGGTCAGCGCGGCGTGCACGGCGAGGACGCCGGTGACCAGGGTCGGGTTGTGCAGCAGCCCGGCCTGGACCAGCCGGATCAGCTCGGGCACCGGCACCCAGGCGACCTCGATCTCCTGCTCCTCGCCCTCGGCCTCGTACCGCTCGCCCTCGGCCTCGGCGAGGTCGGTGGCCAGGAACATCCGCAGCGCCTCGTCGGTGCCGCCCGGGGAGGTGTAGTAGTCGGCCAGGATCCGCCAGGTGTCGGCCCGGCAGTGCGCCTCCTCGTACAGCTCGCGCTGGGCGGCGTGCCACGGGTTCTCGCCGGGCACGTCGAGCAGGCCGGCCGGCAGCTCCCAGAGCCGCTGGCGGACGGGGTGGCGGTACTGGCGCAGCACCAGCACCCGCTGCTTGTCGTCCAGGGCCAGCACGGAGACCGAGCCGGGGTGGGTCTGGTAGTCGCGCCGGGACCAGCTGCCGTCGGGCATCCGGACCTCCTCGCTGCGCACGCCGGTGACCCGGCCCTGGAACGGCGTCGAGCTCGCCCGGACCTCCCACTCCTCGGCCGTGTCGGCGATCACCAGGTCGCTCCGCTCGTCCATCGCTCTCCCCTTTTCGTCAGTGCGACACAATCTAACGCCGAACGGCGGCCCCGCGGGAATCGCGGGGCCGCCGTCCGGTGAACCACCGAGGCCGAAGTGAGGAACTACTCGGAGGCCGCGGTCTTGATCTCGATGGCGGCCTTGACCAGGCCCGCGAACAGCGGGTGCGGGCGGGTCGGGCGGGACTTCAGCTCCGGGTGGGCCTGGGTGGCCACCAGGTACGGGTGCACCTCGCGCGGGTACTCGACGTACTCGACCAGGTCGCCCTTGGGCGAGAGGCCGGAGAACTGCAGGCCGGTCTTCTCCAGGTCCGCGCGGTAGGCGTTGTTGACCTCGTAGCGGTGGCGGTGGCGCTCCTCGACGTACGGCTCGCCGCCGTAGACCTCGCGGACGATCGAGCCCTCGGCGAGCTTGGCCGGGTAGAGGCCCAGGCGCATGGTGCCGCCCAGGTCGCCCTTGCCGTCGACGATCGCCAGCTGCTCGGCCATGGTGGAGACGACCGGGTGCTTGGCGGCGGCGTCGAACTCGGTGGAGTTGGCATCGGGCAGGCCGGCCAGGTTGCGGGCGGCCTCGATGACCACGCACTGCAGGCCCAGGCACAGGCCCAGCAGCGGGACCTTGTTCTCGCGGGCGAAGGTGATGGCGCCGACCTTGCCGTTGACGCCGCGGTCGCCGAAGCCGCCGGGGATGCAGATCGCGTCGACGTCGCCGAGCTGCTCGCGGGCGCCCTCGGGGGTCTCGCAGTCGTCCGAGGTGACCCACTTGATCTCGACCCGGGCGTTGTTGGCGAAGCCGCCGGCGCGCAGCGCCTCGGTCACCGACAGGTAGGCGTCCGGCAGGTCGATGTACTTGCCGACCAGGGCGACCTTGACGATGTGCTGCGGCTCGTGGACGCGGCGCAGCAGGTCGTCCCAGGTGGTCCAGTCCACGTCGCGGAACGGCAGGTCCAGGCGGCGCACCACGTAGGCGTCCAGGCCCTCGCCGTGCAGCACCTTCGGGATGTCGTAGATCGACTTGGCGTCGATGGCCGCGACCACGGCCTCCTCGTCCACGTCGCACATCAGCGAGATCTTGCGCTTGATCGCCTGCGGGACCTCGCGGTCGGCGCGCAGCACGATCGCGTCCGGCTGGATGCCGATGTTGCGCAGCGCGGCGACGGAGTGCTGGGTGGGCTTGGTCTTGAGCTCGCCCGAGGGGCCGATGTACGGCAGCAGGGAGACGTGCACGAAGAACACGTTGTCCCGGCCGACCTCGTGGCGGACCTGGCGGACGGCCTCCAGGAACGGCAGCGACTCGATGTCGCCGACGGTGCCGCCGACCTCGGTGATCACGACGTCGACGTCCTCGGTCGCCATCCGGCGGATCCGGGACTTGATCTCGTTGGTGATGTGCGGGATGACCTGGACGGTGTCGCCCAGGTACTCGCCGCGGCGCTCCTTGGCGATGACCGTCGAGTACACCTGGCCGGTGGTGACGTTCGCCGAGCCGTGCAGGTTGGTGTCGAGGAACCGCTCGTAGTGGCCGATGTCCAGGTCGGTCTCGGCGCCGTCGTCGGTGACGAAGACCTCACCGTGCTGGAACGGGTTCATGGTGCCCGGGTCCACGTTGAGGTACGGGTCGAGCTTCTGCATCGTCACGCGCAGGCCGCGGGCCTTGAGCAGCGCGCCGAGGCTGGAGGCGGTCAGCCCCTTTCCGAGCGAAGAGGCGACACCCCCGGTGACGAAGAGGTGCTTGGTCGTCACGGCGCGGCCGTTCGCTGCCTTGCCGGAATGGGGCTGTGCCAAGAGGGGGCTCCCGTGGGTCGCGTGTCGAAAGTGACGTGGGCGGGAGGCTCGCGGCTCGCCGGGCGACGGGAGGCCGGCAGGTGCGCGGCGCTCGAAGGGTCGTCGGTTCGGCTGGTCCGGGGCGTTTGATCCCGCCGGTCCACGGGATACCAGGGTAACAGTGACCTGACCGGGACGCCTTTCGCCCCGCGCTCGGCACTCCGGGAGCGTGCGCCGGGCGCACCACCGGCGCACCATCCGCCGCACGCGTCACACCGGTCGCACCACCCACCGGACCGGGCCAGCCGGGGCGCTCCGACCGGGCCATGCCAGCCGGTCCGTTACGGCCACCCGGAGCTGATCCTTCCGGACCATCCTGCGCCGCGCCCCCGCGATGCACGGCATTTCCGCCGAATTGCGGCGCCACACGAGGCTGCGCCCGCGTGCTTCGCCCCTTTCGTCCGTCGTAAGCTGCACGAACGCATCGCGACAGCACGAGCACGCGGAGGGCGTGGGAGCGTCAGGACACTCCCGGTCCCCGATGCGCGACCGGACCTCCCCGTAATCCAGCTCCTCCCCACCCAACCCCAGGGGCTCGACCGAGCCCCGCGCGGACACTCCAGCAAGGCCCGCCAGCACCCCCCGGCGGGCCGGACGTCCCGGGGTGAACCTCCGGCCCCGCAGCCCCGCTCGCTCCTGGTTCGCCGATGCCCTGACCACATTGCGAACTGGAGATCCACGTGGCCGGCCGTATCGAGGACTACGCACTCATCGGGGACATGCAGACCGCTGCCCTGGTCAGCAGGGACGGGGCGGTGGACTGGCTCTGCCTCCCCCGCTTCGACTCGCCGGCGGTGTTCGCCGGCCTGCTCGGCACCGATGAACACGGCTTCTGGCGGATCGGACCGGCCGAGGCCGTGGCGACCGATCTCCCCGCCCCGGCCACCGCCCCCGCCGAGGCCGCCCTGCCCCGCCTCGGCGACACCGCCGCCCTGCGCGTCCCGCCGCCCACCGCCGCCGCCCCCGCCGTGCCCGCCGACCGCCGCCGCTACCGGGGCGACTCGCTGATCCTGGAGCAGGAGTGGGACTCCCAGGGCGGCACCGTCCGGGTGATCGACTTCATGCCGCCCCGCCCGCTGGCCGGCAAGGACTCCGTGCCGCAGATGATCCGGATCGTCGAGGGCGTGGCCGGGGCCGTGCGGATGCGCTCGGCGCTGCGGATGCGCTTCTCCTACGGCCGGATCGTCCCCTGGGTGCACCGGGTCGAGCAGGCCGACGGCGGCCACCGCACCGTCGCCATGGCCGGGCCCGACTCGGTCTGGCTGGACGGCGAGGCCGAGACCTACGGGCGCGACCTCACCACCTACGCCGACTTCACCGTCCGGGCCGGCGAGCGGATCGCCTTCGCCCTCACCTGGCAGGCCTCCCACCTGGAGCCGCCGGCCGTCCCGGACGCCGAGGCGATGCTCGACGCCACCGCCGGGTTCTGGCACGACTGGGCCGACCAGTGCACCTACCAGGGCCCCTACCGGGAGGCCGTGGTCCGCTCGCTGATCACCCTCAAGGGCCTCACCTACGCCCCCACCGGCGGCATCGTCGCCGCCCCCACCACCTCACTGCCCGAGGACATCGGCGGCGAGCGCAACTGGGACTACCGCTACACCTGGCTGCGCGACGCCGCGATCACCCTCTCCTCGCTGCTGCGCACCGGCTACCGCGAGGAGGCCCGCGCCTGGCGCGAGTGGCTGCTGCGCGCGGTCGCCGGCGACCCGGAGAACCTGCAGATCATGTACGGCATCGCCGGCGAGCGCGAGCTCACCGAGTCCTCGCTGGACTGGCTGCCCGGCTACGAGGGCTCGCTGCCCGTACGGGTCGGCAACGGCGCCGCCGGGCAGCTCCAACTCGACGTCTACGGCGAGGTGGTGGAGGCCCTGCACCTGGCCCACATGACCGGCCTGGTCCGCAACGACCACGCCCTCCACCTCCAGCTGCGCCTGATCGAGTACCTGGAGGACCACTGGCAGAACCCGGACGAGGGAATCTGGGAGGTCCGCGGCCCGCGCCGGCACTTCGTCCACTCCAAGGTGATGGCCTGGGTCGCCGTCGACCGCACCATCAAGCTGCTGGAGCAGACCCCCGAGGACGCCCCCTCCGACAACCACCTGGAGCGCTGGCGCGTCCTGCGCGAGACCATCCACCGGGACGTCTGCGAGAAGGGCTACGACCCCGAGCGCAACACCTTCACCCAGTACTACGGAGGCAGGGAGCTGGACGCCTCGCTGCTGCTCATCCCCCAGGTCGGCTTCCTGCCGCCGGACGACAAGCGGGTGATCGGCACCATCGAGGCGATCCAGCGCGAACTGTCCACCGAGGACGGCTTCGTGCTGCGCTACCCGACCCACGACGAGTCCGGCAACAACGTGGACGGCCTGTCCGGCCACGAGGGCGCCTTCCTGGCCTGCTCGTTCTGGCTCGCCGACGACCTCGCCATGATCGGCCGGGTGCAGGAGGCCCGCGAGCTGTTCGACCGGCTGCTGTCCCTGCGCAACGACCTCGGGCTGCTCGCCGAGGAGTGGGACCCCCGGCTCAAGCGCCAGGTCGGCAACTTCCCGCAGGCGTTCAGCCACGTCCCGCTG
Source organism: Kitasatospora sp. NPDC028055 (assembly GCF_040637885.1). Lineage (NCBI taxonomy): Bacteria > Bacillati > Actinomycetota > Actinomycetes > Kitasatosporales > Streptomycetaceae > Kitasatospora > Kitasatospora sp. NPDC028055. The sequence goes on from NZ_JBEZXE010000029.1 coordinate 96,906, forward strand.
ATCGACACCGCCCTGCGGCTGACCGCCTGCGGCGCCGCCTACCTGTCGGCCCAGCCGGACGGCGCCGAGACCGACCGGGCCGCGGAGCGGGTGGAGCGGGCGAGCGTCTGAGGGCTGCTCAGCCCCGCTGCACCAACTCGTCGTAGGTGCTGAGCACCTGGGCGACGGTGGCGGCCTCGTCCGGCCAGGTCTCGGCCTGCTGCCGGCCGGCCGCCACCAGCTGCTCCCGGCGGGCCGGGTCGGCCAGCAGCCCACGCACCGCCCGGCCGAGCGCCGCGGGGTCCCCGGGCGGCACCAGCAGGGCGGCGTCGCCGACCAGTTCGGGGATGCCGCCGACGGCGGTGGCGACCACCGGCACGCCGGCCCGCATCGCCTCCTGGACCACCAGCGAACGGGCCTCCCAGCGGCTGGAGACCACCACCACGTCGGCCGCGGCCAACAGGTCGGGTACGTCGGTGCGGTAGCCGAGCAGGCGCACCGGCAGCTTCTCGGCGGCGACCCGCTCGCGCAGCGGGCCCGCCTCCGGGCCGTCCCCGGCGAGCAGCAGCAGCGGCTCCGGGTCCAGCGCGGACAGCTCGGCGGTGGCGTCCAGCAGCGCCCCGAAGGCCTTCTGCGGGACGAGCCGGCCGACCGCCAGCACCAGCGGGCGGTCCGGGCCGTCGCCGAGCAGCGCGGCCCGCGCCTCGGCCCGGCCGAGCCGGCCCTCGGGCATCGGCGGGGCGGCCACCGGGCCCAGCCGGGCGTCGGTGGCGCCCAGTTCGCGGGCCCTGGCGACCAGGTCGGAGGAGGCGCCGAGGACCAGGTCGGCGGCGCGCGCCACCCGGCGCTCCATCAGCCGCTGCAGCCGCCGCTCCATGCCGGTGGCCAGCAGCGCGTGGTGCGAGGTGACCACCAGCGGGGTCTCCGGGCGCAGGCCCGGGAAGCGGCCGGCGGTGCGCAGCGCGAGGTCGGACAGCAGGCCGGCCCGCAGCCCGTGGGCGTGCACCACGTCGGCGCCGGTGAAGGCCCGGCGCAGCTCGCCGATCGCGGTGGCGTCGCTGCGGGCCCCCGAGGTGGGGGTGATGTCGACGGTGTGGAACCGCGCGCCGGTGCGGGAGAAGCCGAACAGCGCGTCCGTACCGGCCGGTGCGCAGACCGTCACGATCACCCCGTGCGCGACCAGGCCCTGGGCCAGGGAACGCACGTGCGCACCGATGCCGCCGGTGCTGGCGGCCAGAACGAGTACCACGTGCAGCTGCCCCGGTTCCGGGGCGGCCGCGGTGGCCCGGGCAGCGGAATGGTCCACGTCGTCTCGCATCCGACTCGATCAGGTTCGCGCGCCGCTTCGCGAGGATTGCCCGCCCGGCGGCGCTCGGGACTGGAAAGCCAGTGTCCAGCCGCCACCATGCCAGGTCGGCGGCCCTCTTGGACAGTCGGCGCCACCGGGGGCGCGTCGCCGTCCCGACGGGGAGGGCCGCCGGTTCGGGCTACCGGTGGCGAGGGGCCCGGGCGGTGGCCAGCAGCTCCTCGGCGTGGGCCCGGCCCAGCTCCGAGTCCTCCAGGCCGGCCAGCATCCGGGAGAGTTCCCGTACTCGCTCCTCGTCGTTCAACACCTTGACCCCGGAACGGGTCACGGTGCCGTCGACGGTCTTCTCCACCACCAGGTGCCGGTCCGCGAACGCGGCCACCTGCGGGAGGTGGGTGACCACCACGACCTGGGCGGATTCGGCCAGTTTGGCCAGCCGGCGGCCGATCTCGACCGCGGCCTTGCCGCCGACGCCCGCGTCCACCTCGTCGAACAGGTAGGTGGGGACGGGATCGGCGCCCGCGAAGACCACCTCGACGGCGAGCATCACCCGGGACAGCTCACCGCCCGAGGCGCCCTTGGCGATCGGGCGCGGCGGGGCGCCCGGGTGCGGGGCGAGCAGCACCTCGACCTCGTCCACGCCGTGCGGCCCGTACGCGACGGTACGGCCGTCCAGTTCGATGCCGGCCAGGTCGTCGACCCGGGTGATCGAGAAGGTCACCCGGGCGTGCGGCATGGCGAGTTCGGCGAGCTCCGCGGAGACGGCCTCGGCGAAGCGCCCGGCGGCGGCCTGCCGGGCGGCCGACACCTCGGCCGCCAGCTCGGCCAACTCGGCGCGCAGCTCGGTCTCCTGGGCGCCGAGCTGGTCGATCCGCTCGTCGTCGCCGTCGAGTTCGGCGAGCCGGGCGGAGCCGGCCTCGGCCCAGGCGATCACCTCGGCGAGGTCGTTCCGCTCGCCGCCGTACTTGCGCAGCAGCTGGGCCAGCACGGCCCGGCGGTCCTCGACCGCGGCGAGGCGCACCGGGTCGGCGTCCAGGTCGTCGGCGTAGCCCGCGAGGTCCCCGGCGACGTCGGCCAGCAGGTAGCCGACCTCGTTCAGCCGGTCGGCCAGGGCGGCCAGCCGCTCGTCGTGGTGGCGCACGGCCTCCAGGGCGCGCCGGGACTGGGCGAGCAGGGTGCCCGCGTCCAGCGCCTCCGGGTCGGCCGGGTCGCCGGCCAGGGCGGCGTGGGCGAGGGTCGCGGCGGAGGACAGCGCGTCGGCGTGGCCGAGCCGCTCGGCCTCGGCGGCCAGCTCGACGTCCTCCCCGGCCACCGGCTCGGCGGCGGCGATCTCGTCCAGGCCGAAGCGCAGCAGGTCGGCCTCCTGGGCGCGCTCGCGGGCCCGGGTGGTCAGCTCCTCCAGGGTGGCCGCGACCTCGCGCAGGGCCCGGTAGGTCTCCCGGTAGCGGGCCAGCGGCTCGGCGACCGCCGCGCCCGCGTAGCGGTCCAGCGCGCCGCGCTGGCGGGCCGGGCGCAGCAGCCGCTGCTGGTCGGTCTGGCCGTGCACGGCGATCAGGTCCTCGCCGAGTTCGGTGAGCAGCCCGACCGGGACGGCCCGCCCGCCGACGTACGCCCGGGAGCGGCCCTCGGCGGAGACGGTCCGGCTGATCAGCAGCGCTCCGTCGTCCAGTTCGGCCCCGGCCTCGACGGCCCGGACCGCCGCCGGGGAGTCCGCGGGCAGTTCCAGCCGGCCCTCCACCACGGCGCGGCCGGCCCCGTGGCGCACCAGGCCGGGGTCGGCGCGGCCGCCGAGCAGGAGGCCGAGGCTGGTCACCACCATGGTCTTGCCGGCGCCGGTCTCACCGGTCACGGCGGTGAAGCCGGGAGCCAGCTCGACCACCGCATCGTCGATGACCCCAAGATCCCGTATCCGCATCTCGTCCAACACGGAGACGACCTTACGAGGTTCCGCCCCCGGAGCGCGACGAGCGGCAACGGCGCGCGGCAACTCCGTGCCGCCGGGTTCACTCCTTCCGGGGCGTTTCGGCGGCGGTGGGCACCGTGCACCACGGCAGGAAGAACTGCACCAGCGGACCGATGAGCAGCGCGTACGCCACCGTGCCGACCCCGGCGGTGCCGCCGAGCAGCAGTCCGACGGCGAGCACGGTGACCTCGATGCCGGTGCGGATCAGCCGCAGCGAACGCCCGGTGCGCCGGTGCAGTCCGGTCATCAGGCCGTCGCGCGGGCCCGGGCCGAGCCGGGCGCCGATGTAGAGGCCGGAGGCCACGCCGTTGAGCAGCACCGCGGCGGCCATCAGCGCGGCCCGGGCGGGCAGGCCCTGCGGGCCGTCGACCACCCGCAGGGTGAGGTCCATCGACGCGCCGATCACCAGCACGTTGGCGACGGTGCCCACCCCCGGGCGCTGGCGCAGCGGGATCCACAGCAGCAGCACCAGGGCGCCGCAGACGGTCACCCAGGCGCCCACGGTGAGGCCGAACACACGTTGCAGGCCCTGGTGGAAGACGTCCCAGGGGTCGAGGCCGAGGCCGGAGCGGAGCATCAGCGCCATGCTCGCCCCGTACAGGGCGAGGCCGACGGCGAGCTGCGGGAGCCGGCGGCCCAGCGCGTGGGTGTCGCCGAGGATCCGGACGGCCAGCCCCGGCCGGGCGGGCCGCGGACCGGAGGCGCCGGACGCGGGGGCCGGCGGGGAGGCGGGCGCGGTCGAGGCGGGCGCGGTCGAGGCGGACGGGGTCAAGGTGGACGCGGTCAAGGTGGACGCGGTCGAGGCGGGCGCGGTCGAGGCGGACGGGGAGGTGGACGCGGTCGTGCTGGCCACTGCTGCTCCTGCGGGTGGTGCTGCACCCCGGGCCGGCCCCGGTGGTGGCGGCGCGGTGGCCGCCCTGCCATCATGAAGAGGCCAAAGTGGCTCATGACAGGGCCAATCCCGAGCAAGTGGACTGATCAGCGATGGCCGACTGGCACACCACCGTCACCCCGCCCGCGCTGGCCCGGCTGCTCGCCACCGCGCGACTGCCCGAACCGGCCACCGCCCGCCGCCCCGCCTACCGCACCCTGGCCGGGCAGATCCGGCTGCTGGTCACCGAGGGCCGGCTGCCGGTCGGCGCCCGGCTGCCCGCCGAACGCGAACTCGCCTCCGCCCTGGACCTCAGCCGCACCACCGTCACCACCGCCTACGAGGCCCTGCGCGGCGACGGCTACCTGCTCAGCCGCCGCGGCGCCGGCAGCTGGACCGCCCTGCCCGAGGGCGCCCCGCCGCCCAGCGACGCCCTGCACCCCGTCCCGCCGGACGAACAGGAACGGACCCTCGACCTCGGCGTCGCCGCCCTGCCCGCCCCCCAGCCCTGGCTGGGCCGGGCCGCCGCCCGGGCCGTCGAACTGCTGCCGCAGTACGCCGCCGGGCACGGCCACTACCCCACCGGCGTCCCGGTGCTGCGCGAGGCCGTGGCCCGCCGCTACACCGAGCGCGGCCTGCCCACCACCCCCGACCAGATCCTCGTCACCACCGGCGCGATGGGCGGACTGCACCTGGTCCAGCGGGTGCTGGTCGGCCGCGGCGACCGGGTCGCCGTCGAGGCCCCCAGCTACGCCCACACCCTCCAGGCGCTGCGCCTCACCGGGGCACGCCTGGTGCCGGTCCCGTACGACGCCTCCGGCGCCCGCAGGCGCTGGGACCTGGAGGAGTGGCAGCGGGTGCTGCGCGGGGCCGCCCCCAAGGTCTCGTACGTCATCCCCGACTTCCACAACCCGACCGGCGCGCTGATCGACGAGGACCAGCGCCGCCGGCTGCTGGCCGCCGCCCGGGCCGTCGGGAGCATCGTGCTGGTGGACGAGACCACCGCCGAACTCGGCTGGGGCGTACCGGAGTCCACACCGCTGCCGCGCCCGGTGGCGGCGTTGGACCGGGCCGCCCAGGTGGTCACCGTCGGCTCGGCCGGCAAGCTGCTCTGGGGCGGCCTGCGGATCGGCTGGGTCCGGGCCGCGCCCGCGCTGGTCCGGCGATTGGCCTCCGAGCGGGTCTACAGCGACGTCGGCACCCCGGTGCTCGACCAGCTGATCGCCGCCGAGCTGCTGGGCGAACCGCTCCCCGCCGTCCGCGCCCACCAGCTGGACCGGCTGCGGGCCACCGCGCACGCCTTCGCCGCCGCACTGCCCGAGCAGCTGCCGGAGTGGAGCTTCCGGCTGCCGCCCGGCGGCCTCGCGCTCTGGGTCACCACCGGCGGCCTGTCCGGCGCGGCGCTCGCCCAGGCCGGGGAGCACGCCGGGATCCGGATCGCCGCCGGCAACCGGTTCGGCTCGGACGGCGCCTTCGAGCACCACATCCGGATCCCGCTCACCGTGCCCGCCCCGGCCGTCCCCGCCGCCGTGCGGCGGCTGGCCGCGCTGGCCGCCCGCGCCACGGCGGGCGGCCGGCTCGGCTCGGCCGACGAGGGCCAGGCGCTGGCGGTCTGAGCCGCCCGGACGCTCCGGCCGGCCGTCAGCAGGGGGTGTTCGAGCGGCCGCGCCAACCCGTCACCGGGAGCGCGAACTTGGCGACCAGCCGGTCCGTGAACGGCGCCCGGTGCAGCCTGGCCAGCCGCACCGGCGTCCTCCCCCGGCGCACCTCCACCCGCGCCCCGGCGGGCAGTTCGACCGAGCGGCGCCCGTCGCACCAGAGCACCCCGTGCGGGGTCTTGGGCTGCACCTCGACCGCCAGCACCGAGTCCGGCGAGGTCACCAGCGGCCGGGCGAACAGCGCGTGCGCGGAGATCGGCACCATCAACAGCGCCTCCACCTCCGGCCACACCACCGGCCCGCCGCCCGAGAAGGCGTACGCCGTCGAACCGGTCGGCGTCGCACAGACCACCCCGTCGCAACCGAAGTTGGAGACCGGACGGCCGTCCACCTCGGTCACCACCTCCAGCATCCGCTCCCGGGACGCCTTCTCGATCGACGCCTCGTTCAGCGCCCAGTCCTCGTGCACCACGTCGCCGTTGGTGCGGACGATGACGTCGATCGTCATCCGCTCCTCGACCTCGTAGTCGGCGTCCACCACCCGCTCGACCACCACGGCCAGGTCGTCCCGCTCCGCCTCGGCCAGGAAGCCGACCCGGCCCAGGTTGATGCCCAGCATCGGCAGCCCGTGCGAGCGCGCCAACTCCGCGCCGCGCAGCAGCGTGCCGTCCCCGCCGGCGACCAGGATCAGCTCGCAGCCGTCCGCCGCCCCCGGCCCCTCGGCCACCTTCTCGACCCCGTCCGGCAGGTCGAGGTCCACCGCCTCCGCCTCCAGCAGCCTGATCCGCAGCCCCGACTTCAGCAGCCCGTGCACCAGGGCCTCGACGCTGCGCAGCGCCGCCTCCCGGCCGGTGTGCGCGATCAGGAAGACCGTGCGTTCTTCATCGCTCATGCCGCTGCCCTCTCCCTACGCCTGCCGGGTCGCCCTCGGCCCGGTGCGGCCGCGCCATCCAGCATGACGGGCCGGACGCTCGCAGAGCACCCTATCGGGGCCCCTCCGCGACGGCCCGGTCCGCGTCCGCGGGGTCCAGCTGCGGGGCGTCCCGGCGCATCCAGAGGAAGTACTCGACGTTCCCGGACGGCCCCGGCAGGGGGCTCGCGGTGACCGCGCGCACGCCCAGCCCCAGCTCCCACGCCTGCCCGGCGACCTGCCGGACCATCTCGGCACGCAGCTGCGGGCTGCGCACCACCCCACCGCTGCCGAGCCGCTCCTTGCCGATCTCGAACTGCGGCTTGACCATCAGCACCAGGTCCGCGTCCGGGGCCGCGCAGGCGGCCAGCGCGGGCAGCACCAGGCCCAGCGAGATGAAGGAGAGGTCGCCGACCACCAGGTCGACGGGGGTGCCGCCGATCGACTCCAGGGTCAGCTCACGGACGTTGGTGCGGTCCATCACCGTCACCCGCTCGTCGCTCTGCAGCGACCAGGCCAGCTGCCCGTAGCCGACGTCCACCGCCAGCACGTGGGCCGCCCCGGCCCGCAGCAGCACGTCGGTGAACCCGCCGGTGGAGGCGCCCGCGTCCAGCGCCCGGCGGCCCTCGACCACCAGGCCCTGCGGCACGAAGGCCGCGAACGCCCCGGCCAGCTTGTGCCCGCCGCGCGAGACGTAGTCGGGGTCGTTGTCGTCCTTGGCCACCACGACCGCCGCCGAGGTCTCCACCTGGGTGGCCGGCTTGGTCGCGGTGGTGCCACCGACGGTCACCCGGCCGGCCGCGATCAGCTCGGACGCGTGCTCACGCGACCGGGCCAGCTTGCGGCGGACCAGCTCCGCGTCGAGTCGGCGTCGTGCCACTGCCACTGGTGTTTCAGCTCCTACGGGTCCTGCGGATCATTCCCGGTCGAGTGCGGCCAACGCGTCGGCGAGCCGCTGGTGAACATCTTCGTACACCGCGACGTGTGCCTCGGCCGGGACCCCGTCCAGAGCCTCCAGCCGGGCCAGCCCGGCATCCACCCCGGGGTGCCCGGTGGGCAGCAGTTCGACGCCGAGCGGCCCGACCGCTGCGGCGGGCTGGGCGGGCTCAGTGGACTGGGCGGGCTGGGTGGGCTCAGTCGGCTCTACGAGCCGGGCGGGCTCGGCCGGTGCGCCCGGCTCACTCGCCCCGGACATCGGGCTTCTTCGTGCTGCTGGCCTTGCGGACGGTGGTCTTCTTCGTCGCCGTACGCTTGGCCGCCGTCCCGGCCCGGCCGGCCGCCTCGGTCCGCTTCGCAGCGGCCGTCTTCTTCACCGTGGCCTTCTTGGCGACGGCGGTCTTCTTCGCCGGGGTGGCCTTCTTGGCCGGGGTGGTCTTCTTCGCCGGGGTGGCCTTCTTGGCGGCAGCGGTCTTCTTGGCGGCGGTGGCCTTCTTCACCACTGCGGCCTTCTCCGCCTCCGCCGTCACCCCCTCCGCCGCCGGGTGCCCGGCCGCCGCCACGGGCCGCCGCGGTGCCACCGGCGGATCGACCTCGACCGGCTCGTCCACCTCCACCCGCTCGGCCACTATCGGCTCCGCCGCCACACGCTCGTCCTCGAACTCCCAGCCGCGCCCGAACAGGTCGTCCGCCCGGGGCGCCGGCACCGGCTCCTCCGCCGGGTACCCGACCGGGCCCGACCCGGCCTTGGACACGGCCGGATCCTCCTCGACCTCGCGCAGCTTGCTCTCCAGGTACGCCAGCACCACGCCGACCTTGGTCACCTGGTCGCCGACCTTCTCGAAGGCCTTCTCCACCTCGTTGCGCGCCACCCCGACCGCCAGGTCCACCCCGGCCCGCCCGGCGGTGACGGCCTCCTCCGCCAGGGTCTGCAGCGTCTTCGCCGACGGCGGGAACTGGCCGCCCAGCCTGCGCTCGACCTCGGCCACGTCGACGCCGGTCTTCTCCAGGACCGCGGCCGCCGTGTCGACGACCCGCTTGCCGACCTCCTCCACCACCACGGCGGCGGCCGCCACCGCTCCCCGCACCGTCCTCGGCAGCATCCGGGTGCCTCCTCCGCGCCTGCGCGCGCCCGCGCGCCGCGCTCCGTCGCCCTCGGCACCCGGGCGATTCCGGGCACCCCACTGACGACGCTACCGCCAAAACCCTCCTGAGGTACCGTGGCCCGGCAGTCCGCACCGTAGTGACCTGGGGATGGAGCGAGCGCCGTGGCGAACGCCGAGGAGTGCCGGGAGGCGCTGGAGCAGCTCAGCCGGAACATGGCGAAGGCCACCGGCGACGTCCGGAAGGCCGCCGCCCTCGACCGCTCGCTGAGCTGCCGGATCACCGACCTCGACCTGACCTTCACCGGGCAGCTGCGCGACGGCCGGATCCAGGACGTGGTCGCCGTGCCCGGCTCGCCCGCCGAGAAGGCCGCGATCCGGCTCACCATGACCGGCGACGACCTGCTCGCCCTGGTCGGCGGCGAACTCAACTTCGCCTCCGCCTGGGCGAGCGGCCGGATCAAGCTGGAGGCCGGCTTCCGCGACCTGCTGCGGCTGCGCACCCTGCTCTGAGGTCCGGTCCGGTCCGGGCGTCTGAGACGGACGTCCGTACCGAGGACCGGTTCGTACGTCCGTGTCAGACGCCCGATCCGAACGCCCCGTCCTGGACGCCTCGCCCTGGACGTCCGAATCGGACGTACGACTCAGACGGTCGTCTCGGACAGCTGTCCAAGACGACCGTCCCGAACCACCTCAGAACCCGAGCTCGGCCAGCGCCTTCCGCCCGTCCACCGGCCCGCCATCCGCGTCCAGCACCGTCCAGGCCGCCGCGCACAGCGCCCGGAGGCCGTCCCAGCGGTCCCCGGCACCGGTCAGCCGCAGCGCACCGCCCTCCGCCACCGCCGTCCAGCCGCCGCACGCGAAACCGCCGCCCGCCGCCGTCACCGCCGTCACGGCCGGCTGCGCGACCAGCAGGCCGCGCAGGTCGGCCGCCAGGTACGTCGGCCGGTGCTCGACCGGGGCCGCCAGCAGCTGCGCCGGGGTGGTCACCCCGGTGAACACCAGCAGGCTGTCCACCCCGCCGTTGAAGGCACCCTCGATGTCGGTGTCCAGCCGGTCCCCGACCACCAGCGGCCGCCGCGCACCCGTTCGCAGCACGGTCTCCCGGTGCATCGGCGGCAGCGGCTTGCCCGCCACCTCCGGGTCCACTCCGGCCGCCGCCCGCACCGCCGCCACCAGCGTCCCGTTGCCGGGCGCGATCCCCCGCGCCGTCGGCACCGTCATGTCGGTGTTGGAGGCGACCCACGGCAGCCCGCCGCGCACCGCGTACGCGGCCTCCGCCAGCTGGGCCCAGCCGACCGACGGGTCGAAGCCCTGCACCACCGCGAGCGGCTCCTCGGCCAGCGAGCGGACGGCGACCAGCCCGCGCTCGGCCAGCGCCTCCTCCAGTCCCAGCCCGCCCACCACCAGCACCTTCGCCCCGGCCGGCACCTTCTCGGCGACCACCCGGGCGGCCGCCTGGGCCGAGTTGATCACGTCCGCGGGCTCGGCCGGCACGCCCAGCTCGGTCAGGTGCTCGGCGACCACGCGCGGCGGGCGGGAGGCGTTGTTGGTCACGTACGCGAGCCGCATCCCGGCCGTCCGCGCCGCCGCCAGCGAGTCCACCGCGTGCTCGATCGCGTGCGGGCCCGCGTAGACCACGCCGTCCAGGTCCAGCAGCGCCGTGTCGTACGCCTCGGTCAGCGGGCGGTCGCTGCCGCCGGGGGCGGTCCGTCGCGCGGGGGTGGCCGTCTCGGTCATGCCTGCCCTACCTCATTCACTGCGGTTCGTCCGCGTTCTCCGCGGTTCGTCTGCTCGTCACTGCCCGCCCGGTCAGGCGTCCTCGTCGACGCCGCCCGGCTCTCCCCCGACCTGCCCGTGCACCCCCGGCTCACGGTAGCCGGGCGCTCCGGGCAGCAGCGGGCCGTAGGCCCCGGCGCGGGCCGCCAGGGTCGCCCTGGTCTGCCGCAGCGCCGCCCGGTAGTGGTCGGTCTCCGGCCGCATGGCCACCGCCAGCGCCAGGTGCTCGGCGGAGGTCTCGAAGTCGCCCAGCCGGGCCGCCGCGACCCCCCACCCGAACTGAGCGTAGTCGTCCGAGGGATCGGCCAGCGCCACCGCCCGGAAGTTCTCCAGCGCCGCCGCGTACGAACCGGCGTCGAACTGCGCCCGGGCCAGCGCCTCCCGGATGCTGCGCGAGTGCGGCTCGGCCTCCGCCGCCCGGGCCAGCAACTGCTCGGCCGCCGCCGGATGCCCATGGGCCAGCAGCTCCGCGCCCCGCCGGAACCAGTCGTAGACGTCCCCGGCCGGCTCCCCGGGCCGCCCCTGGGCGGGCACGCCGCCCGTCGGCACGCGCTCCCCCGGCGCACCGCCGTCCAGCTGTTCCTGCCCGTCCTGCATGCCGTACCTCGCCCTCGGTCGTACACCCGCCCGACCGTTCGGCACGGGGATTCCGATCTCTCAACAACGCGTACCCGGTTACGATGCCCAGAATGAGCACACCCAGTGCAGAAGACGGAGTCGAGACTCCCGTGGGCGGCCCCGGCGATCCCGGGCACGTCGCCACCGCAGGCCTGTCCCTGTCCCCCTTCCGTGGCCTGCGGTACGTCCCCGACCGGGTCGGCGCGCTGGCCTCGGTGATGTCCCCGCCGTACGACGTCGTCGACCCGGGGCGCCGGCTCGACCTGGAGACCGCCGATCCGCACAACGTGGTCCGGCTGATCCTGCCCCGCCCGGAGCCCGAGGACGCCGGCGACCGCTCCGACCGTGACACCAAGTACCGGCACGCCGCCCGGCTGCTGGCCGCCTGGCAGCGCGAGGGCATCCTCGCCGCCGACCCGGAGCCGGCCATCTACGTCTACGAGCAGCGGGTCCCCGGCAACGGTGACGCGCCCGAACTGCTCCAGCGCGGCCTGATCGGCGCCCTCGCGGTGAGCGGCCCCGAGGCCGGCGTCGTCCTCCCCCACGAGGACGTGATGCCCCGGCCGGTCGCCGACCGGGTCGGACTGATGCGCACCACCCGGGCCAACCTCGAACCGCTGCTGCTCACCTACCGTGGCAACGGCGGCGCCTCCGGCGTCATCGAGCGGACCGTCGAGGGCGAGCCGCTGCTCTCCACCGCCACCACCGACGGCACCCACCACCGCCTGTGGGCCGTCACGGACCCCGCCGAGCTCGGCGAGATCAGCCGCGACCTGGCCACCTGCCGGGCCCTGATCGCCGACGGCCACCACCGCTGGGAGATGTACCTGCGGCTGCAGCGCGAACACCGCCACCTGCCCCGCAGCCCGTGGGACCGCGGCATGGTGCTGCTGGTGGACACCGCCCGCTACCCGCTGCGGGTCCGGGCCATCCACCGGGTGCTGTACCGGCTGCCGGTGGCCGAGGCCCTGGAGAAGCTCGGCGACCAGTGGCAGGTCAAGGAGGTCCCCGGTCCGCTGACCGCCGCCCTCCAGGCCCTCGCCGAGCAGAAGCGGCACGGCGGCAACGGCTTCGTCCTCACCGGCGGCGACGGCGTGTTCTGGCTGCTCGGCGAGCCCGAGGAGGCCCTGCTGGGGGCCACCGTGCCGCACGACCGGCCCGAGGAGTGGCGCCGTCTGGACGCCACCGTGCTGCACGCGACCCTGCTCGACCACACCTGGCACGTCCCCGACGGCCCCGACGACATCGGCTACCTGCACACCGCCGTGGCCGCCGAGCGCGAGGCCGCCCGCACCGGGGGCACCGCCGTACTACTGCACCCGGTCCGGGAGAGCGTGGTGCGACGGCTGGCCGAACAGGGCGTCACCATGCCGCGCAAGTCCACCTCGTTCGGGCCCAAGCCCGCCACCGGGCTGGTGCTGCGCAGTCTTCCGCTGGGCTAGCTCGTTTCGACCTGGGCTAGCGCCTTCCGACCGTTCCCGCCGGGCAGCAGGAACCCCCGGACGCCGTGAGGCCCTGCCGATCTCCCCCGAAGGGGCATCGGCAGGGCCTCACGGCGTGTTTCAGGGCGCTCAGGCCTGGGCGTCGCCCTCGGCCTCGGCCTTGTCAGCCTTCTCAGCCTTGTCAGCCTTCTCGGCCTCGTCAGCCTTGGCGTCCGCGGCACGCTCGGGGACCACGCCGTCGAAGTCCTCGTCGATCTCGAGGTCGTCCTCGTCGTAGAACTCCTCGACGTCCTCCTCGTCCTCGAAGATCACGCGGTCGTCGGAGACGTCGCCGCCGCGCTTCTTCGCCGGGGCCTCGGCCTGGTCGGCGTCCTCGTCGGCCAGCTCCGGGTCGAGCGCGTCGGTGAACTCCACACCGTCGATCTCGGCCAGGCGCTCCGAGGCGTTGGTCGAACCGTCGGTGTCGGCCTCGGCGGCCTTGGCGAACCAGTCACGGGCCTCGTCGCCACGGCCGGCCGCGATCAGCGCCTCGGCGTAGGCGTAGCGCAGGCGCGCGGTCCACGGGTGCACGGCGCTGGAGGCCAGCTCCGGGCTCTGCAGGGTGACGACGGCCGCGTCGAACTGCTCCATGTCGCTGCGGGCACCGGCCGCGACCAGGCGCATCTCCACCTGGCCGGCCTTGTCCAGCTGCTTCACCTCGGGCTCGCCGGCCATCGCCAGCGCCCGCTCCGGACGGCCCAGACCGCGCTCGCAGTCGGCCATCACGGGCCACAGGTCGGCACGACCGGTCATCCGACGGGCGGCGCGGAACTCGGTCAGCGCCTCGGAGTAACGCTGCGTCATGTACGAGGCGAAGCCGGCCGCCTCACGGACGGCGGCCACGCGGGACGCCAGCCGCAGCGCGACGCGCGAGTACTGGTAGGCCTCCTCCGCGTCACCGTCGAGCAGCCGGGCCACCATCACCAGGTTGCGGGCGACGTCGTCCGCGAGGGTCTTGGGCAGGCTCTTGAGCTCCTGACGCACGTCCGCGTCCAGCTCGAAGCCGGTGACGTCCTCCGGGATCGGCAGACGCTTGACCGGCTCGTAGTTGCCACGACGGTCGTCGTAGTCCCCACGGCCGCGCTCGCCGCCACGGTCGTCACGGTCGCGGTAGGACGGACGGTCGTCGCGACGGAAGCCGCCACCGCCCTGGCGGTCGTCACGACGGAACCCACCGCGGTCGCCGCCACGGTCACCGCGGTCGCGGTTGAAGCCACCGCCCTGCGGGCGGTCGCCACGGTCGCGGTTGAACCCGCCGCGGTCGTCACGGTCCCGGTTGAAGCCACCGCCCTGCGGACGGTCGCCGCGGTCGTCGCGACGGAACCCGCTCGGGCGGTCGTCACGACGGAACCCACCACCCTGCGGACGGTCGTCCCGACGGAAGCCGCCACGGTCGTCACGGTCGCGGTTGAAGCCACCACCCTGGGGGCGGTCACCGCGGTCACGGTTGAAGCCACCGCGGTCGTCACGGTCGTCGCGACGGAACCCGCTCGGGCGGTCGTCACGACGGAACCCACCACCCTGCGGACGGTCGTCACGGCGGAAGCCACCACGGTCGTCACGGTCGCGGTTGAAACCGCCACCCTGGGGGCGGTCACCGCGGTCACGGTTGAAGCCACCGCCCTGGGGACGGTCGCCACGGTCGCGGTTGAAGCCACCGCCCTGGGGGCGGTCACCGCGGTCACGGTTGAAGCCACCACCCTGCGGGCGGTCGTCACGGCGGAAGCCGCCACGGTCGCCACCGCGGTCGTCGCGGTCGCGGAACGACGGACGGTCATCCCGACGCGGACGGTCGTCACGGTCATCGCGACGGAACCCGCCCGGGCGGTCGTCACGACGGAACCCACCACCCTGCGGGCGGTCGTCGCGACGGAAGCCGCCGCGGTCGCCACGGTCCCGGTTGAAGCCACCGCCCTGGGGGCGGTCACCGCGGTCACGGTTGAAGCCACCACCCTGCGGGCGGTCGTCACGGCGGAAGCCGCCACGGTCGCCACCGCGGTCGTCGCGGTCGCGGAACGACGGACGGTCATCCCGACGCGGACGGTCGTCACGGTCATCGCGACGGAACCCACTCGGGCGGTCGTCACGACGGAACCCACCACCCTGCGGACGGTCGTCACGACGGAAGCCACCACGGTCATCCCGGTCACGGTTGAAGCCGCCACCCTGCGGACGGTCACCACGGTCGCGGTTGAAACCGCCACCCTGCGGACGGTCACCACGGTCACGGTTGAAACCGCCACCCTGCGGACGGTCACCACGGTCGCGGTTGAAACCGCCACCCTGCGGACGGTCGTCACGGCGGAAGCCGCCACGGTCGCCACCGCGGTCGTCGCGGTCGCGGAACGACGGACGGTCATCCCGACGCGGACGGTCGTCACGGTCATCGCGACGGGGACGGTCGTCACGGTCGTTGGACCAGCCCCCACGCGACCGGGGCTCGTAGCCTCGGCCGTCGTCCGATCGACGCTCGGGACGGCCTTCGGGCTGGTTCGACATCCTCGTGACTCCTTCTGCTGCTTCATCTCCACCGCGGACTGGGCAACGTCAGTGCCGTCACGCGGTATCGGCGCCGGCCTCCTGGCCGCGCACCATCTCCATTGTCCGGCATGTCGGAAGCGTCCGCGCCTGGGCGGAAGTCCCGGTCTGCCGGTCTCGTGCAAAGTTCGCAAAACACAAAAAGGCCGCGGCCCCAGCGAGTCGCTGGGGCCGCGGCCTTGAATGATTGTTCGGCGGCGTCCTACTCTCCCACAGGGTCCCCCCTGCAGTACCATCGGCGCTGTGAGGCTTAGCTTCCGGGTTCGGAATGTAACCGGGCGTTTCCCTCACGCTATGACCACCGAAACCCTATCGGGTATTCAGCGAAACACACTTTTCAGTTGAATAAGTGTTTCTTGTTCGCCGGCGATAGCTGTTCGCTACCCGGGAACCACACAGTGAACGCGAGCGTCTGAGGACAAGCCCTCGGCCTATTAGTACCGGTCAACTCCACCCCTCACAGGGCTTCCATATCCGGCCTATCAACCCAGTCGTCTACTGGGAGCC
>NZ_JBEZXE010000030.1:0-111254 GCF_040637885.1 Kitasatospora sp. NPDC028055
CCCCACAGTCAGCCAACCCACCCAAATCAACAGGCACTTACTGTCCCACAACCACCCCAACCGACTTCGCCAGCAGAGTCGCCGGACCGACTTCCTGCGCAGCAGTCATGAGAAGGGCGGGCCCGCGTCACCTCGGACGCGGGCCCGCGCTTCGTCGCCGTGCAGCGCCCGTCAGGCCCCCGTGGCCCGCACGTACACGTCGGCCGCGCCGTGATGCTCGGAGGGGTGGGCCACCAAGAAGACCTGCCGCCCGGCCCGCCCCTCCGGCAGCAGCACCCCCTCGGCCGGCTCCTCGCCCGGCAGCGCGGCCTTGAGGTCCTCCGGCAGCCGTCCAGAGGCACCGGGCTGCGGCAGGTCGTATGTGTCGAGGAAGTCGTCGATGGTGGCGGAGTCGCCGCCACCGATCGCATAGTGCAGGTAGGCGACAGGCTTCCCGTCGGCGCTCCGGGACAGCACAGCGTCCGCCGGGACGTAGTACCGCCCCTTGCTGGGATGCTGCTCGTAGTACAGACCTGCGAGCTGCTCCGCGCGGTCGGCGTCGGTCAGAGTCGGATCGAGGCTCCGACGGAACTCGGCCACCCCCCACCAGACACACCCCAGGGTAATCAGCACGCACAACCCGAGAAGGCCGCCCAGGAGCCGACGCCTCCACGGTCGGCCATCGACACCTCCGGACGCCACATCAGAGCCTCCTGGTCCTGGCATTGCCGGCGCCCCCCATGTCGAACTCCCTGGCCAAACCGGTTCGGTGGAGCCGCTGGATGTCGGCGTCGGTCACCCGGCCCACGCCTGGCACCTCGGTGCTCCTCCCCGCCGCTACGGGAGCCGCTCCGGCTCCGATATGTATCCACCCACCCCGAGTCCTCCCCAAGTCCGGTGGCGGTCTTGGTTCTCACGCTAACGAGCGGGTGGTGGGCACCGCAGGCGAACGGGACGACTCGTGAACGTCGACGGCCCCACGGAGGTGTCCCGCAGCTGACCCGGGCCGTGGGGGCTGGCTCTGCCGTCGGCGAATCTGCGGCGGGCAGAGAGGAGGCGTCCGGGGCCGGTTCGGGGGTGAGAGTGGAGGGGACGGCAGCTCCGCCTCGACCAGGAGGACCAGATGACTCCATTCGCCACCGTGCTCGCGCCCCGCGCGGAGGACGGTGATACCCGGCCCGGCCCCTTCGACGACCACCTCGCCGCCCAACTGCTCGCCCAGCGCATCGTGTTGCTCGGCACCCAGGTCGACGACGTGTCGGCGAACCGGGTGTGCGCCCAGCTGCTGTTGCTGTCGGCGGAGGACCCGCGCAGCGACATCGGCCTGTACATCAACAGCCCCGGCGGGTCGGTGTCGGCCGGGCTGGCCGTCTACGACACCATGCGACTGATCCCCAACGACGTCTCGACGCTGGCGATGGGGTTCGCGGCGAGCATGGGGCAGTTCCTGCTCACCACGGGGGCGCGCGGCAAGCGCTTCGTGCTGCCGAACGCGCGGATCATGATGCACCAGCCGTCGGCGGGCATCGGCGGTACGACCGCGGACATCGAGATCCAGGCGGAGAACCTGCAGTACACCAAGCGCACCATCGAGCAGATCACCGCCGAGCACACCGGGCAGAGCGTGGAGACCATCGCCCGGGACGGTGACCGGGACCGCTGGTTCACGGCCGAACAGGCCAAGGAGTACGGGCTCGTGGACCGGGTGGTGGAGTCGGTCGCCGACATCCGCCCGGCCTCGTCCCGCCGACGGATGGGGTTGTGACATGGGGTCGTACACGGTTCCGTACGTGATCGAGCGGACCGCGCAGGGTGAGCGGTCCTACGACGTGTTCAGCCGGCTGCTGAACGAGCGGATCATCTTCCTCGGCACCGAGATCGACGACGGGGTCGCGAACGTGGTCATCGCGCAGCTCCTGCACCTGGAGTCGGAGAACCCGGAGCGCGAGATCTCGATCTACCTCAACTCGCCCGGGGGGTCGTTCACTTCGCTGATGGCGATCTACGACACGATGACCTTCGTGCAGGCGCCGATCTCCACGTTCTGCGTCGGGCAGGCGGCGTCGACGGCGGCGGTGCTGCTGGCCGGCGGGGATCCCGGGCGGCGGTTCGTGCTCCAGCACGCGCGGGTGCTGCTCGGCCAGCCGGCCAGCGGCGGGCAGCGCGGGACGGTCTCGGACCTCAGCCTCGCGGCCAAGGAGATGGTGCGCATCCGCGCGCAGGTGGAGGAGGTGCTGTCCCGGCACACCGGGCACGAGGTGGCGACGCTGCGGGCGGACATGGACCGGGACAAGGTGCTCAGTGCGGAGGAGGCGGTCGCGTACGGGCTGGCGGACGAGGTGCTGAGCCGGCGACTCGCGTTCAACTGAGCCCGGTCGGCGGCCGGTACTACGGGGGAGTACCGGCCGCCGGTGCGGTCAGGCCGCCATGCAGAGCCCGTCGTACTGCGCCGTGGGCGCGGTGCGGCCCTGGTTCACCCGGGCGTGGCTCACCCGGTCGTGGCCGACCCGGCTCCGGGTGTGCCGGACCAGTTCGTCCTGGGCCAGCGAGAGCAGGTCGCCGAGGCCGAGCCCCAGGGCCTTGGCGGCGGCGGCGAGCACCTCGGAGGAGGCCTCCTTGCGTCCGCGCTCCAGCTCCGACAGGTACGGCATCGAGATCCGGGCCGCCTCCGCGACGTCCTTCAACGTCCGCTCCTGGGCGATCCGTTCGCGCCGCAGTGCGTCGCCGACGAGGTCGCGCCACAGGGGCTCCTTCGGCGCGGGCCGCTGCGGGGTGTGCTCCGGCCGGGCGGCGCGGCCGGACTCGCCGCGGTTGGACTCACCGCGACTGGGCTCGCGGTGGCTGGACTCGCGGTGGCTGGACTCACCGCGGCCGGGCGGCGTGGCCGGTGGGCGCAGCGGGATGACGCGGGCTTCGTTCGGCGCATGAGTGCTCACCCCTCCAGCCTAGGGATCCCGGGCGCGGGGGGAAGGGGGCGGCATTCTGCCCTGGGTGAAGCCGGGTGGAGCCCGGGGGAAGCCGGCGGAGTCGGGCGGAGCCGGGTGGGACCAGGGCGTGCGTCAGCCGGGGAGGACCCGGCCGAGGTGGTAGCGGAGGACGGCGGTGGCGTCCTCCGCCGTCCGCTGGTCGAGCAGCACGCTGAGGCCGAGGCCGGCCGAGACCGCCAGCAGGACGACGGCCTCCTGGCGCGGGTCGGCCGCTCCGGCGGCGGTGAGCTGGGCGGTGAGGAAGGCCTCCATCTTGTCGGGGGCGGCGAGGAAGGGCTGTCCGCCGAGGGCCGGGTCGGTGACGGAGAGGACGGCGTACTCGGTGTAGATGAGGTGGAACGCGCGGCTCTCCTCGTCGGTGGGGACGGCTTCGAGCAGCACCGCCTCGATGACGGCGCGCGGGTCGGTTCCCGCGCCGCCGGCGCGGACGCGGTGCTGGACGCGCTCGCCCATCCGGGTGGCGAGGCGGGTCATGGCGGCGAGCAGCAGCTGCTCCTTGGTGTCGAAGTAGTACTGGACCAGCCGCACGGAGACGCCGGCCTCGGTCGCCACGGAGCGCATGGTGACGGAGTGGAGGCCGCTGCTCGCCGCCGAGCGGAGCAGGGCGTCGATGATGTGGGCCCGTCGCTCCTCGTGGTCCACCAGCTTTGGCATCGGGTTCCTTCCGGATGTTTTTGTGGTACAACCATACCACCAAACCGGGAGGGATCATGACCAGGACGAGCGTCGGGCACTTCACCAGTGAGGCGGCGAAGGCGAAGTTCCTCGAGGCGTACGACCGGGCGATGGAGCTGTGGCCCGGCCCGCGGCAGGAGTTCGACGTCGAGACCGGGTACGGCAGCGTGCACGTCCACCGCTACGGCGCGCGGACCGGCGAACCGATCGTGCTGCTGCACGGCCACGCCGGGCACCCGGCCAACTGGTACCCGCAGATCGCGGCACTGGGCGCGCACCACCCGGTGTACGCCGTCGACACCCTGGACGACCCCGGCCGCAGCGTGCAGCGCGCCGTCGCGCCCGGGTCGGCGGAGAACGCGGAATGGCTGGGGGAGGTGCTGGCGGGGCTCGGGCTGGCGCGGGTGCACCTGATGGGGGTCTCGTACGGCGGCTGGTTGGCGCTCAACCAGGCGATCCACGCGCCCGAGCGGCTCGCCTCCGTCGCCTCGCTGGACCCGGGCGGCATCGAGAAGGTCCCCGCGCGGTTCTACGCCCACATGATCGGCGGGCTGTTCGGCATGCTCGCGCCGCGGCCGCTGCGCCCCGCGGTCGGGCGGCTGCTGGCGAACCCGGCGCTCAGCGCGCCGCGCGAGATGATCGCCCCGCTGATGCTCGCGATGCGCAGCTACAAGCCGGGCAGCCGCCCGCCGGCCCGGCCGTTCACGGACGGGGAGTTGGAGTCGATCGGGCTGCCCGTGCTGGTGCTGGTGGGCCGGCGCAGTGCGCTGCTGCGGCCGCGCCAGGTGGTGGAGCGGGTGACGGCGCTGATCCCGGGCGTGCGGGCGGAGATCCTCGAACGGGCGGGCCACGGGCTCAACTTGGAGCAGCCCGAGGCGGTCAACGAGCGTTTGCTGGCCTTCGTCGGAGCCGCCCCGGAGCCGGTCGCGGAGTAGCTGCAGGGGCCGCCCGCTGCCGCGTCGCCGGTCTCAAGCCGCGCGTGACAGCGCCGTCGCCGCACGCGCTTCGTCGTAGCGGTGCAGCACCAGCCGGGCGACGGCCGGGTGGGTGCCGAGCGGGGCGGTCGTCCAGGCGGCCGCCGTGGTGGCCGCGCGGCGGGCGAAGAAGCCGGGCGAGAGCAGGTAGCCGGCCAGCGCGACCCCGGGGTGGCCGGCGGCGCGGAGGGCGGCGACGGCCTGCTGTGGCGTGGGGGTGGCGGCGGACAGGTACGCGGGGGTGACCGGGCGGCCGAGGCGGCCGGCGAGCAGCCCGGCCATCCGCTCGGTGTCGGCGAGGGCGGCGGGGTCGGAGGAGCCGGCCCCGGCCAGGACCACGGGGGCCCCGGGCGGGGCGCCGCCCTCGGCGAGGCGGTCGGCGAGGCGGTCGGCGATGGCCTCGGCGAGCAGCGGGTGGGGCCGAGGGCCGGGGCGAGCCGGGCGCGGGGGAGGCGGGCGGCGGCGAGCGCCTCCGGGAGGTCGACCCGGACGTGGTAGCCGGTGCCGAGCAGCAGCGGGACCAGGACGGTCTCCGTGCCGCGCAGCCGGGACAGCGCCTCGGCGGGCGAGGGGCGGGCGAGGTCCAGGAAGCAGCAGTGGACGGTCAGTTCGGGCCTGAGCAAGCGGACCAGGCGCAGCAGGGCGCAGGTCGAGGCGGCGGCCGCCCGGTCGCGGCTGCCGTGCCCGACCGCGAGCAGCACCGGTGGCATCAGCCCGCCGCCAGCCGGTAGCCCCGCTTGGGGACGATGCGGATCAGGGCGGCGTGCGGCCCGAGCGCGGCCCGCAGCCGGCCGACCGCCGCCGCGACGGCGTGCTCGTCGGCGGCCGCGTCCGGCCAGGCGGCGCGCAGCAGTTCGGCGCGGCTAAGCACCCGGCCGGGGCGTTCGGCCAGGGTCCGGAGCACGGCGGCGCCGCGCGGGCTGAGCCAGTGGCTCTCGCCGTCGCCTGCGCGGCCGGCGTCGGCGGCGGCAACTTCGCCTCCTCGATGGCCGGACGGCGGCGCTGATCGGCCTGGCGGGCGCGGTCGGGGCCTTCGGCGGGGTGCTGGTGAACCTGGCCTTCCGGCAATCCTTCCTGAGCAGCCACAACGGGGACGCCGCATACCTCGGCTTCCTGGTGGCGTACCTGCTGTGCTCGGCGCTGACCTGGGCGGTGTGGCTGCGGCGGCGGTGAGGGGCCGGGGCGGGTCCGCGCCGCCGCCGGGTCGTTCGTACGACGATCGGACGACCCGGCGCGCGGACCCGCTGACCGGCGGTTAGCGTCGGCCGAACCACGCCCCACACCCCCGGAGGTTGCAGTGCAGCGGTGGATCGTCCTGACGGTACTGACCTCGGCCCTCGTCGGCCTCGCCGCCCCGGCCCAGGCCTCCGCTCCGGTGGCGGCCCCGGCCGAGGACGCGGCCACGACCTCCGTCACCCTCGGTGACGTCGTGATCGACCCGAAGATCCCCAGCCGGGCCCGGGTCGACGTCAGCTACCTGTGCTCGGTCGCCGACGAGGCCCGCTCGCTCACCGTCTCGGTCGAACAGCAGGACCCGGAGGACTCCTCCTCCAAGGCCTTCGGCTCCAGCCGCACCCCGGAGGCCGACATCGTCTGCGACGGCACCGTCCAGCAGCGGCAACTGCTCGTCCAGTCCAAGACCGTCAACTGGATCCCCGGTGCGGACGCCGTCCTCATCGCCACCGTCTCCAACATCGGCTCCACCCCGTCCGCCGCCGCCGACTCCCGCCGGGTGAAACTCGCCGTCGGCTGATTGCCCTACGCTCGTTGCCCTGCACGTGAGGGAGGGCACGAGTGGTCAGCGAAACGTCGAACTCGATGAGCGGCGTCGTCGTCGGCGGGTCGGCCGTGCAGGCCGACACCATCCAGAACCTGTACCTGGGCGCGGCGCCGCTCGGCCCCACGGACGCCGACGACCCGTGGGTACGGTGCGCGGCGCAGTCCCGGGCCTGGCGACACGTCAGGCCCGACCGCGACGCGGAACCGTACCGGCGCGTCGCCCTGGACGCGGTACGGGAGCTGGCCCGACTGCGCGACGGGACGGTGCTCGCCGACGACCCCTGGCAGGACCCGGGCATCGCCGTCCGTTTCGCCGAACGGCTCGGCTGGCTGCTCGGCGACGAGTCCCTGGACCTGTACCCGGCCGAGGCGGCACTGCTGGTCGTGGTGCCGTTCCTGTACCGGGTCCGCTCCCTGCAGCTCGCCGCCGCGCGGGCCGCCGTCCGCCCGACCGACCTCCAGCCGTGCGCCGAACCCGACGCGGACCGGGCGGCCTACGAGCAGTTCATCGAATCCCACGACCTGCTCGTGCACCGTGCCCGCCGGGGCGCCGCGTCCCCTCTCAGCTGGTGGCTCTTCCACCGCTGGCTCGACCAACACGAGGACCTTGCCGACCCGGACGGCGTCCGTACGCTCCTCGACGAGCTGCCGATGTTCGCCGAGCAGCTCGGTGAGACCTTCTCCTTGAAGCGCGTCTGCGCCTTTCTGCACGGTCTCCGCCGAGGTCCCGACGTCGGCAACCGCGACTACCTCGCCGGCCTGCGCGAGGACGACCACCTGAGGGCTCCGGGCGAACAGCACGTCCGCGAGCCCAGGTTGGCGCTGCTGCTGGCCCTGGCGTACGGCACCGCCATCGAGATGACGGCGCTGCCCGAGATCGTTGCCGAACACCTGGGCATCCCGCACGAGGTCGACCTCGGGGAGCTGCGCCGCACCCTCGACGAGGCAGTGTGGGGTGGCTCCTACGACCTGCCCGTCCTACGGGCCGAGTGCCACCACGAGGCCGTGGTCGAAGGCCTGCGCGAATACACCGCCCGGGCCGACGAGTTGCTCCACACCGTCCGCCGGGTTCTCAAGGACCACCCCCTACCCACCCGCCTCACCTCCGACGAAGCCGCCCCGGCGAGCGGCGCCTTCACCGGCTGGGCGAGATTCCGCCTCGACGAACGACGGGTGCGCAGCCTGCTGATGGGCGTCGAGCTCTACCGCGACCGGGACCTGGCCGTTCGGGAGCTCTACCAGAACGCCCTGGACGCCTGCCGCTACCGCCGCGCCCGCACGCAGTTTCTGGACCGCACCAACCCGTTGGCGACCTACACCTACGAAGGTCGCATCGAGTTCCGCCAGGGCGTCGACGAGAACGGCCGGGCCTACCTGGAGTGCCAGGACAACGGGGTGGGGATGGGAGAGGCGGAGCTGCGGGGAGTCTTCTCCAACGCGGGGGCGCGATTCGCCGAGCAACTCGACTTCAAACTCGAACGGGCGGAGTGGCGGAAGGCCGACCCACCCGTCGAGCTCTACCCCAACAGCCGTTTCGGCATTGGTGTGTTGAGCTACTTCATGCTCGCCGACGAGATCCAGGTCACCACCTGCCGCATGGACGCCACCGGCCGCCTCGGCCCGCTCCTCGACGTTTCCATCTACGGCCCAAGCCACCTCTTCCGCATCGCCGAACGGTCGGCGCAGGGACGCACACCCGGCACCACCGTCCGCATGTACTTGAGGGATGACATCGAGCTAGCCGAGTCGTGGTCCGTCCTGGACGTCCTAGAACGCCTCCTGGGCATCGCGGAGTTCCCCACGACCGTCGCCCACGGAGAGCGCGAGGCCGCTTGGGAAGCGGGCGTGCTCGGGCCCCGGGTGCGTCCGGAGCGGGAGGCTTTCGGGCTCGATGCGGCCGGACCCCTGGTTCCGTGGCAGGATGCCCCGGACGGTGCGCAGGTGGTCTGGTGCGGGCGGGGCGGGGCCGTGCTCGTGGACGGGCTGGTCGTCGAGCCGGAGGTATCCCGCGGGGTTCTGACGGCCAAGAGCCGCGGTCTCTTCGGTGCGGTGGTGAACCTGTCCGGCCGCTTCGCGCCGAGGAAGCTCTCGGTGGATCGACGCCGAGTCATCGACGACGTGTCCGGGACGGTTGCCGAACTGCTGGCCGGAGCCGCAGGGGTTCTCGTGTGCTCCGATTCGGGGCTGTTCGAGATCGACTGGATCGGCCGGGTCACGGACGAGTGCGCCCAGGTCGCCGATCTGGTGGTCATGGAGGCCGTACGGCAGGGATGTGTCCGGCGGTGGAACGAGTTGACGTTCGATCTCAGGCGGACCGGATGCTTTCCGGCCGACCTTGACTTCCTCGTGCAGGTGGGTGTGGGTGGTCGCCTGGGCGAGCGGAGGGACATCCCGGACTACGTGTTGCTCTGGAGGCTACTGGCCCACGACTGGCCGGAGCTGCGGACACACTTCGGAGATCTCTGCGAGGAATTTCCGGCCGCCGTTGACGTGCGGGTGGCGATGCCCAGCGATCTGGTCGTCCTTGCCCCGTTCGAGTCCCACGGTGTGCGGCTCAACTGGAGGTCCTACCTGACCGACGCGTTGCTCTCGCGGGCGGCGGCCAAGCTCGGTATGACGGTCGAGGAAGCAGAGTTGCGAGCCCGCCGGCTCGGATTGGCAGGTCGGGACGAGTGTCAGCGCGCGCCCGGTAGCGTCACGTGGGAGAGCGCCGCTGCCGCCGACCGGTTCCGGACGGCAGCCTCGGCATCGAAGGTGATTCCTGAGGAGTTGCAGGCCGATCCGGTGTTCCGCGCCGGGATCAGTTTGCCCTGGCCGAGTTATACCCCGTTCGAGGACGTGGACTATCCGGAATGGGTCAGGCTGTCCCGGTTGAGCGACGTGGCGTTCGAGGCCGACGGGTCAATTCCACCTGGCCACTTGGCTCGGGCGAGCCGAGCGCTGGGGATGCCCGTCCCTGAGGTTTGCGCAGCTTTCGCACGACACAGGATCGGTACCGATCCGACGGGACTCCCGGACTTTCCCTCAGAGGAGGATGTCAGGTTCCTCAGCTGCCGCCTGGACGGTTCCGGCGACTGGCTCAAGCGCTCGGACGCGGTGCCGGTCGGGTGGGTCCTGCGAGCGGCGGGGCAGGGAGCGTGCACGGTCGGAGAGGTGGTGTCGCGGCTGACGGACCTGGGTTTCACCGTCGATGAGTTGCCCGGGGACGCCCGGGCCGAGGACGCAGCCCTGTTCGAACGATGGAATTCCGACCGGATTCGACCCGAGAACGGTGTGCCTTATCGGCACATCTTCGACCTGGTGGAACACGACGCGTTCACCTTTCGGGAGGTGGTCGATCGGTACCGGGCGTACGGCTTCGAGTGCACCCTGTCGGTGCCGGACGTGCTCGCGCCGATGGACCTCCGGCTGTTCACGAACTACGGAGCGATCGATTGGGCGGAGATCACCACAGCGCAGGTGGTGCCGTTCACCAGCCTGATTCAAGCGGCACCCGTGCTCGGTCGGGATCCCGAGGAACTCGCTCGCCATCTCAAGTCCCGCGGCATTCCGGTGTCCTGTGAGGCCCTTCCGGCGGGGCTGGCCCCGACTTATGCGCAGGAACTGGTCCGTGTTTTCGCGAGGACGGGCGATTCCGACACGTCGCTGGATGCGCTGATCCGAGCGGCGCAGCAGCTGCGCACGCCCGCCTGGCAGATCCATGCCTGGCTGCAGGAGTGGGGCGTCGACATCCCCGATCTCGCCGAGACTGTCCGTGCTGCGCTGGCCCGGGTGCCGATGGCGGAGTCCTCGTAGCGGCCGAGTCCACCCCTGAGCAGGGCTGCGTGCTGGCCGCTGCCGCGCCGGAGTATGTGGGGTATGCGCCGGCGCATGCGGGGCGGCGGGTCTGAGGAATGCCAAGGTCCTGGCGGGGCCTGGTAAGGGGGAGTTAAAATCCGCGCCCGCCGGGGGAGTTGCCAGGGGGGTGGTCGTGGGGTGATCGGCCCTGGTGGGGTGTGGTGCGGGTCTGTTCGGCCCCCGGGGGTGTCGCTGCCGGGCCCCGGGTGGGGGACCTTGTGCGCGACCATCAGTGAAATATCATATGGCGCATTGCACAGCGCTCGGCCCGGAGTGAGGCCCGGTTCCCCGTCCGCCCGGACCGCGTGTGCGTCCCGCCCTCCCCCCCCACGTCTCGAGAGACGGAACCCGACCCGTGTTCAGATTCCGATCCCGCACGCCCAGCGGCGCCCGCCGCCCGGTCCGCGCCCCGCGGACCGCCCTGGTGGCGCTCGCCGCCGCCCTGGCCGGTGCCGCGCTCAGCAGTCCGCTGTCCGCGATGGCCGACTCCCATGCGCCGCAGGCCGCCACCGTCGTCGCCCAGCCCGGCACCCCGAGGGCGGACAAGGCCGTCGCCCCGAAGAAGTCCGGCCCGCGTCGGGTCGGGGCCGCGAAGGCCGGCCCGGTGGGCACCACGACGAAGGCGCCGCAGCTGGTGGACGGCGCCGACCCGGGCACCGGCGGCAAGGACGGCGACGGCAGCGTCGCCAACGAGTACGACCTCCAGGTCACCTACAAGGGCGGCCAGGAGTCGACCGGTGTGGTGATCGGCGCGCCCAAGGTGTACCTGGTGCTGTGGGGTTCCCAGTGGGGCACCCCGTCGACGAACGCGACCGGCGACACCGTGGTGACCGGCGACCCGGACCAGGCCGCGCCCTACCAGCAGGACTTCTTCAAGGGCCTGGGCAGCCAGGGCGACGGCTGGAGCGCCGTGCTGACCCAGTACTGCGAGGGCATCGCCGCCGGCTCCGTGCAGTGCCCGGCCGGGGCCGCGCACATCCCGTACCCGCAGCAGGGCAGCGTGCTGGCGGGCGTCTGGGTGGACAACGCCGCGCCCGCTCCGCAGGCGGCGACCGAGCCGCAGCTCGGGGCGGAGGCGCTGGCCGCGGCCAAACACTTCGGCAACCTGACCGAGGCGCAGAACCGCAACGTGCAGTACGTCATCGACTCGCCGCAGGGCACCGACCCGGACAAGTGGAAGGAGCTGGGCTACTGCGCCTGGCACGACTTCCAGCGCTCCCCGTACGGCCAACTCGCCTACACCAACATGCCGTACCTGACGGACGTGGCCGGCTGCGGCACCAACTGGTTCGGCGAGAACACCCCGCGGGGCCGGCTGGACGGCTACGGGATCATCGGCGGCCACGAGTACGCGGAGACGGTGAGCGACCCGAACACCCCGGGCGGCTGGACGGACGCCACCGGTCAGGAGATCGGTGACAAGTGCGCCTGGATCCCGAAGGGCGCCAACGGCGGGCTGTTCTTCGAGGACCTGGCGACCGGCAGCTTCCCGTTGCAGACGCTGTGGTCCAACACCGACCACCTGTGCATGGCCTCGGACCCGATCGTGGCCTCCCCGCCGGTCTCGGTGAGCACCATGTGCGACCGTACGGACAGGGCCGGCCAGCCGCTGTCCATCCCGGCGGTGGGCGTCTCCGGCACCGGCTCGGCCCTCACCTACAGCGCGACCGGGCTGCCGCGGGGGCTGGCCATCGACCCGCACAGCGGGGTGATCGCCGGCACCGCCGCCGCGACCAACGGCTACCAGCGGATCGACGTGACGGCGACGGACGCGGCGGGCAAGGCGGCGTCCACCGGCTTCTGGGAGAACATCAGCGCCGCCGGCGGTTCCGGCTGCGGCTCGATCGAGCAGCTCACCGACGCCGGGTTCGAGAACGGCTCGGCCGACGTCAACCACACCGTGATGACGGACGCGTGGAGCCCGTCGGGGTACAACATCATCACCCCGTCCAGCCTGCACGCGCCGCACTCCGGCTCCTGGTACGCCTGGCTGGGCCAGAACACCGGGACGGACGACTCCATCACCACCTACCTGAACACCTACCCGGGCTACGGACAGGCGAGCTTCTCGTTCTGGCTGGACGTGGAGTCGAGCAACACCTCCGCCGCCGCGCCCGACACCCTGTCGCTGGTGGCGGTCGACCAGTACACCGGCCAGCCGCTCGGCACGGTGAAGACCTGGAGCAGCCGGAACCCGACCAACGGCTACCAGTACCAGTCGGTGGACCTCTCCTCGGTGATCGGCCAGGTCGGCTGGGGGACCACCATCGGTCTCAAGCTGGTCTCCCACGAGGCCGGGACGAGCCCGACCACGGCGTTCCTGGTCGACGACGCCTCGGGCCGGGAGAGCTGATCCCGTACCCGAACGTCCGCCCCGGTACCGCGTGTTGCGGTGCCGGGGCTTCGCCGCTACCACGCCGCCGCTGCCTCCGGCTCTCACGCCCCCGGCAGCGGTGGTTCGGTGTGGGGGCGGGCGGCGTCGACCAGCAACTGGACGGCCTCGACCGGCAGGGCCAGCCGGCGGGCGATCCAGGGGGCGGTGCGGCCGGCCCGGGCGAGCATCCAGGCGGAGTACAACTGGCCGAGCTGCGGGGCGTGTTCGGCGAGCAGGAGTGGGCGGACGGCCTCCATCGGGAAGCCTTCGAGCGCCCGGGCGCTGTACTCGCGCCCGTTGGGGCCGGGCGGGGGCAGCGGGAGCGGACGGCGGGCTTCGAGCCAGCGGCTGAACAGGACCGCGCCGACGACCAGCAGGCCGGAACAGGAGGCGCCGATCAGGATGCCGCCGATGACGGGGCGGTCCTCCTCCTCGGCGAGGCCGAGGGCGATCTCCTCCAGGACGAGCAGCCCGAGGACGGCGGCCAGGACGGCCGCCTCACGGGGGTCCGGGAGGAGCCTGGACGTCGTCATGGGGTACCTCTTCCTCGGCGGGGGGTGCGGAGGGCGGGGGCGGGCGCGGCGGATCACCTTCCGTACAACGGTGGCGAGCGGCTCGGGGTACGCCCGGACGGCCAGGTGGTGAAGGACTGCGCACGGAGTTGACGCCGCGTCAGCAGTTCATCCCTGGAAGGGAGTTCTGCCGGAGGCGGACCCGCGGGTACGGGGCCGGGAGTGGGCCCGGGCGCGGGTGCCGCGCGGGCGGGGGCCCACCGGGGTGCGGTCCGCGTGTCTCGCCTCCTTCCGGTCGGGCGCGCCAGGGCGGTGCGGACGTCGACGGGTACAGGAGTCCACCTTCGGACCTGCCGACAGCATAGCCCGGCCATGCCGACATCGACAGGCTTGTCGAAGTTGACAGTCGAGGTTGACAGACGAAGTTGGCATGCGGAGCGGCCAACTCCCCTCCGGTCCACGGCCGGACGGGCCGCGCCCGGCTTGGAGGATCGACCAGCGGCGGGCCGGTCGGAATGGTGCCCGGGACCACTCGTGACGCCCGCCCGCCGACGGCTTCAATCGCCCTACCGAACGAACGGAACCGGCCGAGGACGGAGGGGCGACATGGATCTGAACACGGTGGCCGAACTGCGGGACGCCCGGCTCGGCGGCCCCTGGCGGACCGGCGACGCCTGGCTCGGCGGCGGGACGTACCTGTTCTCCGAGCCGCAGCCGCACATCCGCCGCCTGATCGACCTCGGCCGGATGGGCTGGGAGCCGCTCACCCGCACCCCGGACGGCGGCCTGGAGATCGCCGCGACCTGCACCGTCGCCCGGCTCTCCCGGTACGGCCGCCAGGAGGCGGACTGGACGGCCGCGCCGCTGGTCGAGCAGTGCTGCCGGGCCTTCCTGGCCTCCTGGAAGATCTGGAACACGGCCACCGTCGGCGGCAACCTCTGCAACGGCCTGCCGGCCGGCCCGATGATCTCGCTCACCGCCGCGCTGGACGGCGTCTGCCTGCTGCGCGCCCCCTCCGGCGAGTACCGGAAGGTCCCGGTGGCGGAGTTCGTCACCGGCTCCGGCCGCAAGGACCTGCGGACCGGCGAACTGCTGCGCTCGATCACCCTGCCGGCCCGCGCGCTGGCGAGCCGCACGGCCTTCCGCCAGGCCTCGCTGTACGGGCTGGGCCGCTCCGCCGCACTGCTGGTCGGCACCCTGGACCCGGTGGACGGCTCGCTGACCCTCACCGTCACCGCCTCCACCGTCCGCCCGTTCCGGTTCTGGTTCCCGCCCGCACCCAGTGCGGCGGCCGTCGAGGAGGCGATCCGGGACGGCATCCGGCCGGAGGACTACTTCGACGACATCCACGGGCTGCCCGCCTGGCGGCGGCACCTGACCTTCCACTTCGCCGAGCAGATCCGGCGCGAGCTGGGTTCCCCGAGCTGAGCCCCGCAGCCCCGGCCGTGGCCCCCGTCCCCCGGCCCCGGCCCCCGTACCGAGCTTCCGTACCGAGCTTCCAGACCCCCACCCAGGAGGCAGCGCGATGAGCTTCGCGATGCACGTCAACGGCCGCCCCACCGGGGTCGAGCCGCGCCCCGGCCAGTGCCTGCGCACCTACCTGCGCGAGCGCGGCTGGTTCGGCGTGAAGAAGGGCTGCGACGCGGGCGACTGCGGCGCCTGCACCGTGCAGGTCGACGGCGCCCCGGTGCACAGCTGCCTCTACCCGGCGGCCCGGGCCGAGGGCCGGTCCGTCACCACGGTGGAGGGGCTGGCCGGACCGGACGGCGAACTGCACCCGATGCAGCAGCGCTTCCTGGACGCCCAGGGCTTCCAGTGCGGCTTCTGCACGGCCGGCTTCCTGATGACCACCAGCGCCCTGGACGAGGAACAACTCACCGACCTGCCACGCTCGTTGAAGGGCAACCTGTGCCGCTGCACGGGCTACCGGGCGATCGAGGACGCGATCAACGGCGTCCGCCACACCGAGGAGCCCGACCCCGGCCACGCCGTCGGCCGCAACCTCGGCGCCCCGGCCGGCCCGCAGGTGGTCACCGGCACCGCCCGCTACACCTTCGACGTCGAGGTGCCCGGCCTGCTGCACATGAAGCTGCTGCGCTCCCCGCACCCGCACGCCCGGATCCTCGCCATCGACACGGCGGCCGCCCTGCGCGTGCCCGGCGTGCACCTGGTGCTCACCCACCACGACGCGCCCGAGCGGCTCTACTCCTCGGCCCGGCACGAGCACCCGACCGAGGACCCGGACGACACCCGGGTGCTGGACGACGTGGTGCGCTTCGTCGGCCAGCGGGTGGCCGCCGTGGTCGCGGACAGCGAGGCGGCCGCCGAGGAGGGCTGCCGCCGGATCGTCGTCGAGTACCAGCAACTCCCGTACGTGCTCGACCCGGAGGAGGCGATGGCGCCCGGCGCGCCGGTGCTGCACCCCAAGGGGCCGGAGTCCCGGATCGCCCGCCCGGAGAACAACGTCTGCGGCGAGGCCCACGGCGAACTCGGCAGCGTGGAACAGGGGTTCGCCGAGGCGGACGTGGTGTACGAGGAGACCTTCCGGACCCAGCGGGTCCAGCACGCCAGCCTGGAGACCCACGGCTGCGTCGTGACCTTCG
Source organism: Kitasatospora sp. NPDC028055 (assembly GCF_040637885.1). Classification (NCBI taxonomy): domain Bacteria; kingdom Bacillati; phylum Actinomycetota; class Actinomycetes; order Kitasatosporales; family Streptomycetaceae; genus Kitasatospora; species Kitasatospora sp. NPDC028055. Next base: position 15,721 of record NZ_JBEZXE010000030.1, read on the forward strand.
AGCCGGCCGGGCAACCCGGGGAAGCCGGGCAACTCGGGGAAGCAGGCGAGGCCGGAGGGGGTGCGGGGGAGGAGCGGATCGTGGTCCGTTCCTCCACCCAGGTGCCCTTTCTCACCCGGCGCGCCCTGTGCGCCCTGTACGACCTGCCGATGGAGAAGGTCCGGGTGGTGGCCGGCCGGGTCGGCGGGGGCTTCGGCGGCAAGCAGGAGATGCTCACCGAGGACATCGCGGTGCTCGCGGCGATGCGGCTGCACCGGCCGGTGAAGCTGGAGTTCACCCGCGCCGAGCAGTTCCACGGCGCCACCACCCGGCACCCGTTCCTGATCACCGTCAAGCTCGGCGCCAAGCGGGACGGCACCCTGACGGCGATCCGGTTCCGGGTGGTGTCCAACACCGGCGCGTACGGCAACCACGGTCCGGCGGTGATGTTCCACAGCGTCGGTGAGTCGATGGGCGTCTACCGGGCGCCGAACAAGAAGGTGGAGGCGTACTCCGTCTACACCAACGGCGTGCCGGCCGGGGCCTTCCGCGGCTACGGCCTCGGGCAGGTCACCTTCGCCGTGGAGTCCGCGATGGACGAGCTCGCCCGGCGCCTCGGCATCGACCCGCTCGTCCTGCGCGAGAAGAACATCATCGGCCCCGGCGAGCACATGGAGGGACCGCTCGGCGAGGAGGAGGACCTCCACATCGCCAGCTACGGCCTCGACCAGTGCCTCGGCGTCGTCCGGGAGGCCCTCGCGAACGACACCAGCGCCGAACTCGCCCCCGAGGGCTGGCTGGTGGGCCAGGGCTTCGCGATGGCGGCCATCGCCTGCGGCCCGCCCGGCGGGCACATCGCCGACGCCACGGTGCGGCTGCTGGAGGACGGCGGGTACGACATCGCCGTGGGCACCGCCGAGTTCGGCAACGGCACCACCACCGTGCACCGGCAGATCGCCGCCGGGGCCCTGGGCACCACCGTGGACCGGATCACCGTCCGGCAGTCCGACACCGACGTGGTCCGGCACGACACCGGTGCCTTCGGCTCGGCCGGCACGGTGGTCGCGGGCAAGGCGGTGATGCAGGCCGCCAACGCCCTCGCCGAGCGCCTCCTCACCTTCACCGCCGAGTACGCCCGCACCCCGCGCAGCCTGCTGCGGCTCGGTGCCGACGCGGTCGAGTGCCACGGGCGGACGATCACCCTCAAGGAGGTCTTCGAGGCCGCCCGGGGCAAGGGCGTCGAGCTCGCCGCCGACGGCCACTTCGGCGGCTCGCCGCGCTCCATCGCCTTCAACTCGCAGTGGTTCCGGATCGCCGTCGACCCGGACACCGGGGAGATCCGGATCCTGCGCAGCGTGCACGGCGCCGACGCCGGGCGGGTGATGAACCCGATGCAGTGCCGCGGCCAGGTCGAGGGCGGGGTCGCCCAGGCGCTCGGCGCGACCCTGTTCGAACGGGTGCTGCTGGACGAGCACGGCGAGGTCACCACCGCGGCCTTCCGCCGCTACCGGCTCCCGGCGTACGCGGACGTGCCGCGCACCGAGGTGCACTTCAGCACCACCTCGGACGCGATCGGCCCGCTCGGCGCCAAGTCGATGAGCGAGAGCCCGTTCAACCCGGTCGCCCCGGCCTTCGCCAACGCGCTGCGCGACGCCACCGGCATCCGCTTCACCGACCCGCCGTTCCTGCGCGACCAGGTCTGGCAGGCGCTGGCCGAGCGGCGGGGGAGCCACTACTCCGAGTGATGGGGCCGAGTGACGGGGGCGCGTTCCCCGCCCGGTGGTCCACAGTGGTGGGGGAGGCCGGGACGGATGGGACTCACCAGTCACAAACTGCTGGCGCTGGCCGCGCTGCTCGCGGTGGCCACGGTGCTCGGCACGCTCTGGGTCTGGCCCAGGCTCGCCGTCCGCAGCTGGCCCGCGATGTTCCTGCGGCTCGGCACCATCGCCGTCACCCAGGTGGCGCTGCTCGCCACGCTCGGGCTCGCCGTCAACGACTACTTCGTCTTCTACAGCAGCTGGTCCGACCTGCTGGGGCGAGAGCACGGCGCCGGCGTCATCCAGGGCGCCTCCCCGGGAGCGCCGGGCACCCCGGGAGCGCCGAGCACCCCGGGCGCCACCGCCACCCCGGGCACCCCGGGTGGCAGGCCGGCCGGGGTGCAGGTGCTCGGCACGGCGGAGATCACCGGCGCTGGCCCGGGCAGCCACGACCCGGCCCGGATCGGGCGCCTGGACAAGGTCCGGCTGCCCGGCGGCACCACCGGGCTGAGCACCGACGGCTACGTCTACCTGCCGCCCCAGTACTTCCAGCCCGGCAACGAGGGCCGGCACTTCCCGGCGGTCCTGGTGATGACCGGGTTCCCCGGGGACGCCACCAACCTGGTCACCAAGCTCCGCTACCCGGCCACCGAACTCGACCTGCTCGGCAAGGGCGCCATGAAGCCGACCGTCCTGGTGCTGATGCGCCCCTCGCCGAGCATGCCCCGGGACAGCGAGTGCGAGGACGTCCCGAAGGGCCCGCAGGCGCAGACCTACTTCACCACCGACGTGCCCGCCGACCTGCGGGCGAGCTACCGGGTGCTCGGGGGCGGGGGCGGGAGTGGGGGCGGGAGTGGGGGCGGGAGTTCGGGCGGCCTGGGCGTGATGGGCGACTCCACCGGCGGCTACTGCGCCGTCAAGCTCGGTATGGTGCACCCGGGCACCTTCCCGGCGGCGGTCTCGCTCTCCGGCTACTTCAAGGCGGCGGAGGACATCACCACCGGCGACCTCTTCGGCGGCAGCCAGCAGCGCCGCAACGAGGCCGACCTGAACTGGCGCCTCGCCCACCTGCCGTTGCCCGCGCTGTCGGTGCTGCTCGCCGACAGCAAGGAGGACGGCAGCACCTACGCCGACTCCAGCGCCTTCGCGGCGGCGGCCCGTCCCCCGCTGGTGGTGGCCCAGGAGACGGTCGACAGCGGCGGGCACAACTTCACCACCTGGGACCGGCTGATCCCGCCCGCGCTCGGCTGGCTCAGCGCGCGCCTGCCGGACCCGTCCTGAGGGCGTGGAGAGGACGGCTGGCACCCGCCGCCCCGGCGGGGTGCGCCGGGGCGGCGGGGCGTTCTCGGGTCCCTCGGGTTCGTCGGCGGTTCCTCAGCGGCTCGTCGACCGGGCCGAGCCGGGCTGGGCCAGGCCGGGCCCGAAGGCCCTCGCCCGGGCCGCTACCGCGCCAGCAGCGGCAGCGGCGCCCCGGTGCGGGCGGTCAGCTCCAGCCGGGTCAGCAGCGCCGACGGCGAGACCTCGACCACCCGGCAGCCCGCCCGGTGCCGGCAGTACCGGGCGACGGAGCTGCCGCGCAGCAGGTCGAAGCGGCGCCGGGTGGCGGCACCGAGGACGAGCAGGTCGTCCGGTCCGCTGACGGCGGCGGCCAGGGCGGGCCCCGGTTCGGCGTTCACCACCACCGGGTGGATCACCAGGCCGGACGGGTAGCCGCCGTAGGCCTGCTCGAAGGCGACGTCCAGCCGCCGGCGGGCGGCGTGCTCCAGTTCGGACAGCGGGCGCAGCCCGTCCCGGTCGCCGACCGTCCAGGCGGCGACGGGCACCAGCACGGCCTCGTGCCGGGCCGCCTCCCCGACGGCGTGGTAGAGGGCGGCCAGACTGCTCAGCGATCCGCTCAGGCCGACGATCACCCGGGTGGTGCCGGTCGTGGTGCCGGTGATGGTGCCGGTGGTGGTGTCGGTCGTGGTGCCGGTCATGGCGGTTCGCCTCCGTCTCTCCGGTAGTGCACTCCGGTCGGGTTGTGCCGGTGAGGTGCTCCTTGCTTCGGATGCCTCCAGTGAACCCCGGAACCGTGCCGTCCGGCCCGGCGCTGACACCGCCATGACGCCGGTCGCACACATCTTGACGGCCTCCTGACAGCCGTGGGGTTCAGCCCAGGCCCGGGACGAACTCGATCAGCAGGTCGATCGCCTTGATGCCGAGGAACGGCAGCACCAGCCCGCCCAGTCCGTACACCCGCAGGTTGCGCCGGAGCAGGTCGGTCGCGGAGGCGGGCTGGTAGCGCACGCCGCGCAGGGCGAGCGGGATCAGGGCGACGATGATCAGCGCGTTGAAGATGATCGCGGAGGTGATCGCCGACTGCGGGCTGTGCAGGCCCATGATGTTGAGGTGGTGCAGCCCGGGGTAGGCGTGGGCGAACATCGCGGGGATGATCGCGAAGAACTTGGCCACGTCGTTGGTGATCGAGAAGGTGGTCAACGCGCCCCGGGTGATGAGGAGTTGCTTGCCGACCCGGACGATGTCGATCAGCTTCGCCGGGTTGGAGTCGAGGTCGACCATGTTGCCGGCCTCCTTGGCGGCCGGGGTGCCGGAGTTCATCGCGACACCGACGTCGGCCTGGGCGAGGGCGGGGGCGTCGTTGGTGCCGTCGCCGGTCATCGCGACCATGTTCCCGGCGGCCTGTTCGCGCTTGAGGTGGGCGAGCTTGTCCTCGGGGGTGGCCTCGGCGAGGAAGTCGTCCACCCCGGCCTCCTCGGCGATCGCCCGGGCGGTCAGCGGGTTGTCGCCGGTGACCATGACGGTGCGGATGCCCATCCGGCGCAGTTCGGCGAAGCGCTCGGCGATGCCCTCCTTGATCACGTCCTTGAGCTCGACCACGCCGAGCGCCCGGGCGCCGTGCCGGTCGTGCACGGCGACCAGCAGCGGGGTGCCGCCGGCCGCGGCGATCCGGTCGACCAGGGGCTTCGCCTCCATCGGCATCCGTCCGCCGGAGTCCACCACCCAGCGGGCGACGGCCGCGGCCGCGCCCTTGCGGATCAGGCAGCCGGAGCCGTCCGGCCAGCTGAGGTCGACGCCGCTCATCCTGCTGTGCGCGGTGAACGGGACGGGCCGCTGCTCGCCCAGTTCGCCGGGGGTCCGCGGCGGCACCCAGTACTGACGATTCGTCAGTTCCACCAGGGAGCGGCCCTCCGGGGTCTCGTCCGCGACGGAGGCCAACTGGGCCGCCTCGGCGAGCTGTTCGGTGGTCGCGCCGGGCAGCGGGTGCAGGGCGACGGCCCGGCGGTTGCCGTGGGTGATGGTGCCGGTCTTGTCGAGCAGCAGCACGTCCACGTCGCCCGCGGCCTCGACGGCGCGGCCGGACAGGGCGATCACGTTGCGCTGGACGAGCCGGTCCATTCCGGCGATGCCGATCGCGGACAGCAGGGCGCCGATGGTGGTCGGGATCAGCGCGACCATCAGCGCCACCAGCACGACGGTGGTCTGCGGGGCGTGGGCGTAGATGGCCATCGGCTGGAGCGAGACCACGGACAGCACGAAGACGATGGTGAGCGAGGCCAGCAGGATGTTGAGGGCGATCTCGTTCGGCGTCTTCTGCCGGTTCGCGCCCTCGACCAGGGCGATCATCCGGTCCACGAAGCTCTGCCCGGGGCGCGAGGTGACCCGGACGACCAGGTGGTCGGAGAGCACCTTCGTCCCGCCGGTGACGGCCGTGCGGTCGCCGCCGGACTCCCGGATGACGGGCGCGGACTCGCCGGTGATCGCGGACTCGTCCACCGTGGCGACGCCCTCGACCACCTCGCCGTCCTGCGGGATCACCTCCCCGGCCGGCACCAGCACGATGTCGTGCAGCATCAACTCCTCGGCGGGGAGCACCTCGTGGCGGTGGTCGCGGATGCCGACCCGCCAGTGCAGCAGCCGTCGGGCGGTGGTGGCCGCCTGGGCGCGGCGCAGGTAGGCGGCCTGGGCCTTGCCCCGGCTCTCGGCCACGGCCTCGGCGAGGTTGGCGAACAGCACGGTCAGCCACAGCCAGAAGGAGATCAGCCAGGCGAAGACGCTCGGGTGGATGACGGCGCTGATGGTGGTGAGCGCCGAGCCGGTCTCGACCACGAGCATCACCGGGTTGCGCAGCATGGTGCGCGGATGCAGCTTGCGTACGGCGGCGGGCAGTGCCTCGGCCAGTTGCTGCCGGGTGATCAGCTGCCGTCGGCCCTTGGCGGTCGACGGGCGGTGGCTCGGGTGCGGGGGCTCCGGCGCGGCGGGCTGCGGTGCGGCGGGCTCCGGGCGGCGGAACCAGTTCTGCCGCCCGGGGCCGGTGTCCGGGCCGGTGCCCGGGGTGGTGCCGGGTGTGGTGCCGGGTGTGGTGTCCGGTGGGGTGAGGGCCGAACGGCGCATCGTCTCGGGGGACCTTCCGGGGCGCCCCGAAGCTGCGGGGCGGCGTGCTCGGGGGCGACGGGGACGGGCCACAGCCCACCATCGGAGTCCGCCGCGCCATGCGGGCCTTGACGCAGGCTTGGCGGCGAAGCGGCCGTCCTTGACGCTTCCCTGACATTGTGAGCGCCCGGCCTGCGCCTGGCCCCTGACCTGCGCGAACAGCCGTTCGGAAGACGGGAATCCCGGGCACGTCAGGGAGTCGTCAAGGTACGCCCCCGATGCGTAGGCCGTGCGTCAAGGCCGGGTGCGAACGGTGCCCGGAGGGTCTCCACTGGATGCGGGCCGCCGGACGACGGCCCCCGCCGCAGACCCGAGGAGCCCGCCGTGACCACCGCCACCGCCGTCATCGACGTCGACCGGCCGCTGGGGCGCACCATCCGCCTGGTGCCCGCCGTCGACCACCAGGACCACCAGGACCGGCAGGACCGGCCCGAGCCGCCCTCACCCGCGCCGAGCGCCGACGACCGGGCGCGCACCCGCCCGGCGCACTGCCGCTTCGCCGTGCACTACGAGGACTAGGCCAGCACGGCCTAGCCGAGCCGCCCTTCCCGACCACCCGTAGGAGTAGCCGCCATGACCCAGCTGATCGCCCCGCCGGTTCCGACCCCCGCCCCCGCCGACGCGCTCGGCGGCCCCTGGCCCGCCTCGGCGCGGCCCGGCCCGGGCGGTGAGGTGCTGGTCGGCGGCGTCGGACTGGCGGAGGCGGCCGAACGGTTCGGCACCCCGTTGTACGTCCTGGACGAGGGCGAGGTGCGCGGCCGCGCCCGGGCCTACCGGCGGGCGCTGCCGCACGCCGAGGTGCTGTACGCGGGCAAGGCCTTCCTGTGCAGCGCGATGGCCGACTGGGTCGCCGAGGAGGGCCTCGGCCTGGACGTCTGCTCCTCCGGTGAACTGTGGCTGGCCGTCTCGGCCGGCTTCCCGGCCCAGCGCATCCTGCTGCACGGCAACGCCAAGTCCCCGGAGGAACTGCGGCTGGCCCGGCGGCTGCGGGTCGGGCGGATCGTGATCGACGGCCCGGCGGAGATCGCCCGGCTGGCCGCGCTGGTCGCCGCCGACACCCCGCAGCGGGTGCTGGTCCGGGTCGTCCCCGGGATCGCGGCCGGGCACCACGCGGCCGTGCGGACCGGCGTCGGCGGCCAGAAGTTCGGCTTCCCGATCGAGGGCGGCGACGCGGCCGACGCCATCGCCCGGGTGCTCGACCAGCCCGGCCTCGAACTGGCCGGACTGCACTGCCACTTGGGCTCGCAGATCACCGAGCTGGAACCCTTCCTCCAGGCCGTGGACGCCCTGGTGGGCCTGCTCGCCGAGGTGCGGGAGCGGCACGGCGTCGAACTGGCCGAACTGGACCTCGGCGGCGGCCACGGCATCAAGTACCTGCCGGGGGAAGCCGAGTTCGACCTCGCCGAGTTCGCCGTCCGGGTCACCGACCGGCTCGCGGTCCGCTGCGCCGAGGCCCGGCTGGAGGTGCCCCGGCTGATCGTCGAGCCGGGTCGCGCCATCGTCGGACCGGCGGCGGTGGCCGTCTACCGGGTGCTCTCCGTCAAGCACCTGGCGGACGGCCGCACCTTCGTGGCCGTCGACGGCGGCATGAGCGACAACCCGCGCCCCGCCCTGTACGGATCCCCCTACAGCGTCCGCCTGGTGGGCCGCCGTTCCGACGCCGGTGCGGCCCGGGTGGACGTCGTCGGCCGCCACTGCGAGGCCGGGGACGTCCTGGTGCGCGACGCCGTCCTGCCCGCCGACCTGCGCCCCGGCGACCTGCTCGCCGTCCCCGCGGCCGGCGCCTACCAGCTCTCGATGGCCTCCGGCTACAACCTGGTCGGCCGCCCCGCCGTGGCCGCCGTCAAGGACGGCCGCGCCCGGCTGTTGATCCGCCGCGAGACGGTCGAGGACTTCCGACTGCGCGAGGTGGGGCGCTGAGACCTTCGCTCCACCCGTTCATTCATCCGTTCGGGTGGATTGACGTGTCTCCGTCCGGGACGACTGCCGGCCGCGGTCAAGACTGTCGCGACGCGCCGCTGGGGCGCGTCGCGACAGAAGGGGTCCGCCATGCCGGGCTGGAGCTACACGAACCAGGGTCTGCCGTCGGATCCGCTGCGGATCGACTCCGTCTCGGTCACGCCGGATCCGCTGAAGCCGGGGAGCGCCGCCACGCTCCGGATCGGCGGGACGGTGCAGCGGGAGATCAAGGACGGCGCCTACTTCGACCTGACCATCAAGCTCGGCCTGGTCAAGCTCCTCCAACGCAGGTTCGACCTCTTCGAGGAGCTGCGCGGAGGCGGCTCGGAGGCCCTGAGGCTGAGTTGCGACACCAGCGACGGGAAGGGCCCCGTCCCGGTGGGCGGCACGGTGCTGACCGCCGTCATCGACCTCCCCGGGGACGTCCCGCGCGGGAAGTTCAAGCTCCAGGTCCGCGCCTGCACCGTCGACGATGACGACCTGGCGGCCCTGGACCTCGACGTCGACCTCATGCCCACCCGGTAGGTCCGACGGACCGCGCGGGAAGTCGGCCCGGCCGACTTCCCGCGTAACCGTGTTCAGCCGAGGAGGTCGCGGCCGAGGGCGGTGAGGCTGTGCCGGACTTCGCGGCCCCGGCGTTCGGTGGTGATGGCCCCGGCGTCGCGCAGCACGGTGGCGTGGGCGGAGGCGGTCGGCGCGGAGACGCCGAGGCTCTCCGCCAACTGGCCCGTGGTGCAGGCGCCTTGGGCGATCGCCCGGAGGGCCCGGGTACGGGCGGCGCCGATCAGGCGGGCCAGGCCGTCCGCGCGACGGGCCGGGTGCTCGCGGCCGGGGTAGAGCAGGGCCGACGACCGGTGGTCGCCCAGGGGTGCGGTGAGGCCGGAGAGGAAGAGGTTCGGGCGCAACTCCAGCCCGCGCCCGCCGAGGTCGTATGCGAACTGCCACTCCGGACCGGGGTACCGGAGGAGGCCCTCGTCGTGCCAGGACAGGTCCGGGTGGAGCTGCGCCAGCATCGCGCCGAGGCCTGTCTCGGCGACGGCGCGCGAGCGCTGCTCGATGTCGGCCCGTAGGGCGCGCTGGATGTCGGGCCAGTCCGCGGCGAGGCAGCTGCGGAACAGCGCCCAGGCGGCGTCGGTGATCCGGCGCAACTGGCGGGTGCCGTCGTCACGCAACTCGGCGATGACGCGGGGGAGGTGCGGCCCGGTGCCGTAGCCCTGCATCTCCTGGTGGACCTCGGCCTCGGGGAGGGCGAGCAGGGCGTCGAGTTCGTCGCCGATGGTCGCCCGCGCGCCCGTGCGGTCAGGGGTCAGGAACATCGGCACGCCGAGCGGGCTCGCGTTGACCAGCTCGACGAAAACCGCGGCCTGCTGCGGGACATGCCCCTTCACCCGGCGCCACCACCGGTCGCGGTTCACCGAGTCGCGGGCGCAGTGGTGCTGCGGGCCGGCCACGCCGCCCAGCACGTGATCCAGCGGAGAGACCGCGAACCGGACGCGAGCCAGGTCGGCCGGCCGGAAGCCGATTTCGAGCACAGCCGATGGTGCCACGCGACCGGGCCGCCGTGGGTGAGTTCTCAACTATGAGGCCCAGCGGCGAAAAGCTGTCGCCGGAGGGGCCCCGACGGCGAGGGTGGCGGTGTACGGCCAATCCGACAGCGGAGGAAACACACCCATGCGCAAGCTCACCAGCCTCGCCCTCGCGGCGGCGGCCACCCTCGGCCTGGTCGCCGGCTCCGCCGGCAGCGCCTCGGCGCAGGCGATCGGAGGCGGCGGCTGCCGCGGGGGCATCGACATCAAGGCGAACTCGGTGTACGTGGGCCACGGCGTCTCGTTGCTGCCGTGCGCGCGGCCCGACAACTACCAGAACAGCGTGGCCTCGTCGGTGACCGTCTACGGGACGCCGGACACCCAGCTGCGCGTCTGGCAGGCGGTCGCCCGGGTCAACCCGGACGGCTCCATCAGCGACTTCTACCCGAGCGTCCTCTACACCGTCGACAGCGATCTGACCGTGAACGTCTCGCAGCAGTGGATGGGGCACGACCTCTACTGCGCGCTCGGCGGGACCCTGGTGATCGACACCTGGATCACCAACAACGACGTCCGCCAGGGCTCGGTGCAGTCGCCGAGGTTCACCTGCTGACGCAGGATCCCGACGGCCCCGAGCCGACACGCGCCCGCGCGGGTCTGGTGAGTCTCCCCCACGACTCACCGGGCCCGCGCGGCCGTTCTCCCATGACCCCTTGTTAGACATTTAGCCAAGGTGCTAAATATTAGGGATGACCGATGCCCAGGCCGAGGCCGGAGCCTTCCGCGCCCTCGCCGATCCGACGCGGCGCCAGATCCTCGAGGACCTCAGGGGCGGTGAGCTCGCGGCCGGCGAGATCGCCGCCAGGTTCGCGATCAGCGCGCCCTCCATCTCACGACACCTCGGCGTGCTCAAGGGAGCCGGGCTCGTCACCGAGCGGCGGGAGGGCAACCGGATCATCTACGCGCTGGCCGAGGAGCGCCTGGCCACCTGCGTCGGCCGGTTCCTCAGCGCGGTCTGCCCCGAGCAGATCGTGCTCCGCCACACCAAATGGCGCCCCGGGGCGCAGAGCGAGGGATCATGAGGCAGCCACGACTGTCCAGCGTCGTCGAACGACGGCTGCTGGTGAACTACCGGGTCGCGCCGGAGGTCGCGGCGAGTCTGCTCCCCGGGCCGCTGCGCCCGCAACTGGTGCACGGCCACGCGGTCGCGGGCATCTGCCTGCTGCGCCTGGGGAGCGTGCGACCCGCCTGGGCGCCCAGGGCGTTCGGGCTGCGGAGCGAGAACGCGGCCCATCGCTTCGCCGTCGAGTGGGACGGACCGGACGGCGTCGAGACCGGCGTCTACATCCCCCGCCGCGACACCGCCTCGCGGCTCAACGCCTGGGCCGGCGGCCGGCTCTTCCCCGGTGAGCACGGCCGGGCCGACTTCGAGGTGGACGAGACGCCCGACCGGCTGCGCGTCGCACTGGCGGCCAGGGACGGCGGTACCCGGGTGGACGTCACCGTCGAGCTGTCCGACGAACTGCGGGGCAGCGAGCTCTTCGCCGACCTCGCCGAGGCCTCCCGGTTCTTCCGGAACGGAGCGAAGGGCTTCTCGGCCACCGGCTCCGGCCGTCGCCTGGACGGCATGGAACTGCGCCCCGACGCCTGGCCGGTGGAGGCCTGCCGGGTCCGCTCCGCCGCGTCCTCCTTCTTCGACGACCCGGACCGCTTCCCGCCGGGGAGCGCCACCGTGGACTGCGCCCTGGTGCTGCGCGACGCCCCGGCGAGCTGGTGGCCGATCCCGGCCATGGCCGTCGAGCCGCAACCGGCCTAGCCGGCCTAGCCGGTCTACCCGAGCGAGGCCTCGGCCACGGTGACCAGGCCGAGGCCCTCGCGGTGGACCCGCCCGGCTCCCCAGGCGCCCAGCGGCCGGAGCGCCTCGTTGAGCGTCCGCCCGTCCTCGGTCAGGGAGTACTCCACCCGCGGTGGCACCTCCGCGAAGACCTCCCGGTGGACGAGGCCGTCCTGCTCCATCTCCCGCAGGTGCTGCGTCAGCATCTTCTCGCTCACGCCCGGCAGGGCGCGCCGGAGTTCGCCGAAGCGGCGCATGCCGTGGGTGGCGAGTTCCCAGAGGATCAGCCCCTTCCACTTGCCGCTCACCACGTCGAGCGCGGCGTCGATCCCGCAGATGTAGGGCCCGTTCCTCGGTGCCTTGGCCATCACCGATCCCCCTTACGAGAAGGTAAGTACCGCAGAAAACAGTGGGTACTTCCAAGGATAGTGACCCTGGTCGAGCATGGAGGGGTGAACGAACGACAGAACCACACCAGCAGTCAGCACAGCGCCGTCACCGTGATCGGGCTCGGCCCGATGGGGCAGGCGATGACCCGTGCCCTCCTCGCCGCCGGCCACCCGGTCACCGTCTGGAACCGTACCGCCGCCCGGGCCGACGGCGTCGTCGCAGCCGGGGCGACGCTCGCCGCGACGCCCGCCGAGGCGGTCGGGGCGAGCGACCTCGTGCTCCTCAGCCTCACCGACTACCGGGCGATGTACGACATCCTCGACGGCGCCACCGCGGCGCTCGCCGGGCGGACCCTGGTCAACCTGAGCTCCGACACCCCCGACCGCTCGCGCGAGGCCGCCGCCTGGGCGGCGGGCCACGGCGCCGCCTTCCTCACCGGGGGCGTCATGGTCCCCGCGCCGATGGTCGGCACGGCGGCGGCCCAGGTCTACTACAGCGGCCCCGCGCAGGTCATGGAGCGCCACCGGCCGGCGCTGGCCCTGGTCGGAGCGCCGAAGTACCTGGGCGAGGACCCGGGCCTGGCCCAGATGATGTACCAGGCCCAACTCGCCGTCTTCCTCACCACCCTGTCCGCCCTGATGCAGGCCACCGCGATGCTGGGCACCGCGGGGATGAAGGCCGGGGAGGCACTGCCCGAGCTGCTGGCCTCCGCCGACACGATCGGCGCCATCCTGCGGGCCGGCGAGGCCAACCCCGGCACGGCGCTCGACGCCGGTGAGCACCCCGGTGACCTCAGCACGGTCACCATGATGGGGGCGACCGCCGACCACATCGTCGAGACCAACAGCTCGCTCGGCCTCGACCTCGCCCTCCCGCTGGCCGTCCAGGCCCACTACCGGCGCGCCATCGAGGACGGACACGGCGGTGACAACTGGACCCGCATCATCGACGGCATCCGGTCACCCCGCTGACCGACCGCCGTACGGGGGCCGTGCGTGGGAAGTCGGCCGGGCCGACCTTCCGCGCACGGCTCCGCCCCGTCGAGCCGCACGACTCGACGGGGCGGAGCACCGTGCCGCCGTCAGCCCGCCCGGACGGCGCTGACCAGGTCCGGCAGCAGGTTCGCCGCGTCGGGCGTGCCCAGGCCGGTGACCGGGTCCCAGCCCGTACCGGCCGGGTAGCCCGGAACGGTCGGGTCGGTGGTGTTGTCGCCGAGCGTCACGTCGTGGAAGTCGGCCGCGTACTTCGCCGGGTCGGTGCCCAGCTTGTACAGGGCCGGGTTGATCAGGCCCAGGCCGCCGCCGTTGATCTGGTCCGCGATCGAGACCAGGCCGGCCCACTGCGGGCAGGACAGCGAGGTGCCGCCGATGTCGTACCAGCCCGTGCTGCACGGGGTGGCACCGCACTTGAGGCCCGAGGAGCCGTCCGGCGGCAGCGACAGGTAGACCAGTGCGCCGGTGCTGGAGGCGGCCTGGAGGGAGATGTCCGGCACGCCGCGCTTGGCGCCGATCGCGGTGGAGCCGGCCGGCAGCGCCGACTGGTAGTCGGGCCGGTCGAAGACCCGGCTGAACCCGCCGCCGGAGTAGGTCCAACCCACCTCGGCCGAGCCGGAGTCGTGCTGGCAGACGGCCGGGTTGTCGGTGCTGTCCACGGTCCGGGCGCCGGTCGCCCCGGGGTCGGTGCACAGGTAGGTGCCGCCCACACCGGTCACCAGCGGGTCCGAGGCCGGCCACTCCACCGACGGGTACGGCAGGGTCGAGCCGCCCGACTTCACCGGGGTCTTCTCCGAGCCGGTCGTGCCGTTGTCGCCGGAGGAGCCGAGCACCGTGACCCCGTTCAGGGCCGCCGACTTGAAGGCGTGCCGCAGCGGTTCGATGGACTGGGCGCTGCCGAAGGCGCCCTCGGCGGAGGCGAAGGACTGCGAGATGACGTTCGCCAGGTGGTGGTCGACCACGTACTGCTCGGCGTTCATCATCGCGGGCAGGCCCTGGACGCCGAGCGTCTCCGCGGTCGGCGTGCTGACCAGCAGGATGTTGGCACCGGGCGCCATCGCGTGCGCGGTCTCCACGTCGAGCGCGACCTCCAGCGCCCACGCGGCCTTGCTCTCCTGGCCGGTGCCGTGACTGGTGGGCGGTGGCGCGGTGGTGCCCGGATCACCCTGGACGTGCAGCTCGCTGAAGGACGGCATCCCGGGCTGGCAGGTCACCGCCTCCTCGCCGCACATCGCGGCGACGCCGAAGGCCTGGTCGAAGACGTGCAGGTCGTGCGCCATGGTGTCGCTGCCGTACGAGTCGAGGATCGCGATCGTCTGGCCGCGGCCGTCGAAGCCGCCCGCGTAGAGCGGGCCCAGGTGGTAGGCGGCCCTGATCGCCTGCGGGTCGAAGCAGCGGCGGCCCGCACCGGCGCACTGTGCCGGGGTGGGGGGAGTGGTGCTCGCCGACACCTGGGCGTAGTCGGCCACGGTGGGGTGCACCGTCGGGTAGTCGGCGGCCACGGCGCTGCCGGCCACGGTGCCGCCGACCACCGGTGCGGCGAGCGCGCCGGAGGCCGCGAGGGCCAGGCTGCTCGCCCCGGCCAGGAGCATGCGGCGTATCGTTCGAGCCTTCAAGTAGTCCTCCACGAGGGTTGGTTGGGGGACGTGGGCGATCGGCCCGGGGCGGATCGAGCGCCCTGGGCACGGGGGGAATGCAGGGCGGAACACGGGGCGGAACACGGAGCGGAATCCGGGACGCGGGGTCACGGACGGGCGCGAGTGTAGGCGGGTCGTCGGCGGGCTCTCAATGGCCCGTTCGACGCGGGTTCGGCGCCCTTTCGTCGACGGCGGCCGCCCGGCGCGCCCCGGCGTACCCCCGCCGGAACCGGTGGAACCCGTTCGAGTGAACGGCCGCCCGGTTGCTTCGTCCACGGCCGTCGACCCGCCAAGCTGGGCCGCGGATGCGTAAGAACCAGGTGAGGAAAGGCCGTTCGATGACGCGCGCGCTGATCGTGGTGGATGTGCAGAAGGACTTCTGCGAGGGCGGAAGCGTCCCGGTCGGCGGCGGTGCCGACCGGGCCCGGGCGATCGCCGCGCTGATCCAGGGCCCGGAGCGGGAGGGGTGGTCCCGGGTGGTCGCGACCCGGGACCACCACGTCGACCCGGGCGGCCACTTCTCCGAGCACCCCGACTACCGGGACTCCTTCCCGGTGCACTGCGTGGTCGGCACCGAGGGCGGCGAGTTCCACCCCGACTTCCTGCCCGCGGTCGAGGCCGGCGCGGTCGACGAGGTGTTCTACAAGGGCGCCCGCTCCGCCTCCAAGAGCGGCTTCGAGGGCTTCACCGCCGACGGCACCCCGCTCGCGGACTGGCTGCACGACTGCGGCGTGGACGCCGTCGACGTCGTCGGCATCGCCACCGACCACTGCGTCAAGGCCACCGCCCTGGACGCCCGCCGGGCCGGCTTCGACGCCCGCGTCCTGCTCGACTACACGGCCGGCGTCGCCCCCGACACCACCGACGCCGCGCTCGCCGAGCTCCGCCACGCCGGCGTCGACCTCACCGGCGCCCCGGTGGTCCGCCCCTGACCCCCGACGCTCATAACGGAACGGTTGCGGAGCCCGTCCTTCGGTGCGCAGGGGTTGACGGCGCGGGGAGGGCGGGCGTTTGCTGTGTCCCGCTCGTGCGAATCTGTTGAGTTGTGGTCTGTTTTGTTGTTTTGAACGTTCAAACTCAGCCGTCGAGCGTACACCACCCCCATGCCCCGCCTCCGTCCAGAGCCACCCATCGGGAGGAATGCAATGTCACACCTTTCCCGCCGCGATCTGCTCCGCGCCTCCGGCGCCGGCCTGCTGGCCCTCGCGGCCGGCGGAGCCCTCGCGGCCTGCGGCGACTCGGGCTCGGGGAGCGCCTCCGGCGGGGACGCCGACACCGGCAAGGTCACCGTCTGGTCGTGGGCCACCGCGGCCGTCGCGCTGCGCGCCGTCGTTCCGGCCTTCGAGAAGGACAACCCGGGCATCACGGTGGACGTCCAGGACATCGGCAACCCCGCCATCTGGGACAAGATCACCGTCGGCCTGGCGGCCGGCGGCCAGGGCCTCGGCGACGTCCTGCACATCGGCTGCGACTACCTGCCCGGCTACCTGGAGAAGTTCCCCGGCGGCCTCGCCGACCTCTCGGCCCTCGGCGCCGACGCGCACCGGGAGAAGTTCGCCAAGGGCCTGTGGCCGGTCGTCACCGGCAAGGACGGCCACGCCTACGCCCTGCCCTGGGAGGCCAACCCGCTCGGCTTCTTCTACCGCAAGGACTACTTCGACAAGGCCGGCCTCGACCCCACCACCTTCGCCACCTGGGACGACCTCACCGCGGCCGCCGACCGCTTCAAGGCCGCCAACCCCGGCATCTCGCTGATCGGCATCAACAAGGCCGCCAACCCCAGCCCCGACCTGGACTTCGTCCAGTCCCTGATGCAGCTCCAGGGCGCCTTCTACTTCGACCTCCAGGGCCGGATCACCCTCGGCTCCGAGCCGGACGTCCGCGCCCTGGCCACCCTCAGGCGCCTGGACGACGCCGGGCTGGTCGCCGACGCCCCCGGCGACCACGGGTGGGCCAACCTGATGAAGGCCGGAAAACTCGCCGTCGCCCCGATGCCCGCCTGGGCCGCGCACTACCTGGAGGCCAAGTTCGCCGACCAGCACGGCAACTGGCGCCTCGCCAAACCCCCGGCCGTCACCGCGGGCGGCAGGCGCACCGCCCTGGTGAACTCCACCCACCTCACCGTCGCCGCCTCCAGCCCGCGCCGCCGCGCCGCCTGGAAGTTCGTCGAGTACGCGCTCACCCGCCCCGCCTCGGTGAACGCCATGTTCGAGGCCGGCGGAGTCTTCCCCGCCCTCCTCGACGCCTACGGCGACCCGATGTACGCCAGGCCCAGCGACTACTACGGCGGCCAGTCCCCGCTGCGCACCTTCGCCGACCTGGCCACCGACGGCGGCGACCCCACCAACTACTCCGGCGACTACGCCCGCGCCCTCAAGCTCGCCAGCGACGCTCAGACCAAGGTCCTGCTCAAGGGCGGCGACCCCGCCGTCGTCCTCCAGGACGCCGCCAAGCAGCTCGCCCAGCAGACCGGACGCACCGTCGTATGACCGCCACCACCGCCGTCACCGCGCCCGCCGTCAGCGGGGCGGCCGGGCCCGCCCGCCCCGCCGGCCCGGCCGCGCGCGCCCACCGCCGGGCCCGGCTGCGCCGCACCGCCCTGCCGTACCTGCTGCTCGCCCCCGCCCTGATCACCTTCGGCGTGTTCAAGGCCTACCCGATCGTCGACTCGCTGCTGCTCTCCTTCACCACCGGCTCCGGCCCCGCCGCCCGCCCGGCCGGCCTCGCCAACTACCGCCGCCTGCTGGACGATCCACTGTTCTGGACGGCCCTGCGCAACACCGGCGAGATCCTCGTGGTGCAGGTCCCGCTGATGCTCGGGCTGGCCCTGCTGCTGGCCGTCGGCATCAACTCCACCCTGGTGCGCTGGCGGGCCGTCTGGCGGCTCGGCGTCTTCATGCCCGCCGTCACCGGCCTGGTCGCCACCGGCGTGATGTTCGCCTTCCTGCTCAAGCGCGACGACGGCGCGGTCAACTGGCTGCTGCACGCCGTCGGTCTGCCCTCCGTCGACTGGCTGGGGCAGCCGTTCTGGGCCCGGATGTCCGTCGTCCTGGTGCTGACCTGGCACTACACCGGCTACAACGCCGTCATCTACCTGGCCGGCCTGCAGTCCGTCCCGAAGGAGCTGTACGAGGCGGCGATGGTCGACGGCGCCGGTGCCGTCCGCCGCTTCACCGCGATCACCGTCCCGGCGCTGCGCCCGGTGCTGCTGTTCACCGTCGTGCTCTCCACCATCGGCACCCTCCAGCTCTTCGACGAGCCGTACGTGCTGACCGGCGGCGGCCCGGACAACGCGAGCCTGACCGTCTCCATGTACCTGTACCAGAACGGCTTCCGCTACTTCGACTTCGGCTACGCCTCCGCCATCGCCTACGCGCTCACCCTGCTGGTGGCCGTACTCGGCGCGGTCCAGATGCGCCTGATGGGGGAGAAGGACGGATGAACCCCAAGAACCTCCGCGGCTGGCCGCTGACCTTCCTCCTGGCGGGCCTCACCGGCCTCTCGGTCGCCCCCTTCTACTGGCTGCTGGTCTCCGTCACCCGCAAGGACACCGAGATCTTCGACTGGCCGCCGCACCTGCTGCCCGGCGGCGGCCTCGGCGACAACCTCCACCGGCTGGACCAGCGGATCGGCCTGCTCCGGGTGCTCGGCAACTCCCTGCTGGTGGCCGGGGTCCAGACGCTCGGCGCCCTGGTCGTCGCCCTGCTGGCCGGCTACGCCTTCGCCAAGTTCCGCTTCCGCGGCCGCACCCTGCTGTTCGCGCTGCTGCTCTCCACCCTCGTGGTGCCCGAACAGGTCGTGCTGGTACCGCTGTTCAGGATGATGACGGACTTCGGCCTGCTCGACTCCTACCGGGCGATCATCCTGCCCGGGCTCTGCGTGCCCTTCGCGGTCTTCCTGATGCGCCAGTCGCTGAGCAGCCTGCCGGACGAACTCCTGGACGCCGCCAGGGTCGACGGCGCGGGCGAGTTCCGGGTGCTGTGGAACGTCGTCGTCCCGGTGATGCGGCCGGTGCTCGCCGCGCTCTCGATCTTCCTCTTCCTGGGCTCCTGGAACCAGTTCGTCTGGCCGCTGATCGCGCTGCGCAGCCCGGACATGCACACCCTGCCGGTCGCCCTGGCGACCCTGTACGGCAACCAGAGCACCACCGACTACGGCGCGATCCTCTCCGGGACCGCGCTCTCCACCCTGCCGATGATGGTCCTGTTCCTGGTCCTGCAACGGCAGTTCATCTCCGGCCTGCTGGCCGGCGCGACGAAGGGCTGATCGGCATGACCGAGACCGAGACCGACACTGGCACCGGCACCGGCACTGGTACCGGCAGCGAGGCCGAGGCCACGACCGAGGTCTGGGAGCCGCACGCCCCCGCCCCCGGAGCGCTCCACCCGCTGCTCCACGCCGGGGGCCCGGAGCTGCGGGCGAGCGGCACCGCCACCGCCCGGGAGGTCGCCGACGGCGTGGTCGAGGTGACCGCCGAGGGCCCCGCCGAGGTCCGGATCGAGTGGCGGGTGCCCTGCGTGGACGTCAGCTCCTTCTGGACCCCGGAACCGCGCGGCACCGGCTGGCTGCCCGCCGCCTGGAGCGCCCCGCGCCGCACCGGCCTTGCCGCCGGCGCCCCGATCGCCGCGCTGGTCGGCACCGGGGACACCGCGGTCTGCGCCTTCGCGGCCGAGCAGACCGAGGTGCTGGCCGGGGCCGGAGTGGTCGAGGAGACCGGCGACTTCCGCTTCTGGGCCCAGGCCACCGGCCGGATCACCGTCCGGATCGACACCTCGCGTCGGCAGTTCGCCCGCTGCCTGGCCGACCTCACCGCCTGGTGGGGCGAGGGCCGCACCGTCGTCGTCCCCGAGGACGCCCGCCGCCCCGCCTACTCCACCTGGTACTCGATGCACCAGGAGGTCTCGCCCGAGCGCATAGAGACCCAGGCCGCGCTCGGCAAGGCCCTCGGGCTGGACGTGATCATCGTCGACGACGGCTGGATGACCGCCGACCGCACCCGCGGCTACGCCCACTGCGGCGACTGGGAGCCCGTCTCGCTGCCCGACACCGCCGAGCACGTCCGGCGCGTCCACGACCTCGGCGTGCGGTACCTGCTCTGGTACGCGCTGCCGTTCATCGGCAAGGACAGCGCCGCCTACCGGAAGATCGGCCGGCACGCCCTCGCCGACGTCCCCCACCTGGGCGCGGTGGTCGCCGACCCGCGCTACCCCGAGGTCCGCGAGTTCCTCACCGACCGGCTGGCCCGGGCCGTCGAGGAGTGGGGCATGGACGGGCTCAAGGTCGACTTCGTCGACTCCTTCGCCCGCGCCGCCGAGCGCCCCGACGCCCCAGTGCCCGGCCCCGAGGCGGACTGCGCCGAGGTGGCCGAGGGTGTGGCGAAGCTGCTCGCCGCGATCCGGGCCCGGACCACCGCCGTCCACCCGGAGGCGATGATCGAGCACCGGCAGCCGTACGTCAGCCCCGCCCTGTGGCCGTACGTCACCATGATCCGGGCCACCGACTGCCCGCTCAGCCCGCAGGAGAACCGGCAGCGCACCCTGGACGTGCGGCTGGCCGCCGGGCCGGTGCCCGTGCACGCCGACATGCTGATGTGGCACCCGGCCGAGCCGCCCGAGCAGATCGCCTGCCACCTGGTCAACGTGCTCTTCGCGGTGCCCCAGATCTCCGTCGACCTCGCTGCCCAGGGCCCCGGGCAGCGCGAGGCGATCGCCTTCTGGCTGGGGGTGTTCCGCGAGCACCTCGACACCCTGCAACGCGGTGAACTGCTCCCCAGCCGGCCCGACCTCGGATACCCGCTGGTCACCGCCCGCGGCGAGGGGGCGGTCGTGGTCGCCCGGTACGCGGCGCTGCCGGTGGACGTCTCGGCGGACGACTGGCACACCCTGCTGGTGGCCAACGCCGACGCCGACCCGGACGTCCGGCTGATCGGCGGCAGCGGGAGGGCCACCGCCACCGTCCAGGACGCCCGGGGGCGTATCGTCCGGCAGGACGAGATCGACCTCGACTGGACGGACACCCTGGCGGTGCCGCGCGGCGGGCTGCTGTCGCTGCGCCGCCCCTGACCCACGACCGGAGGACCCCGCATGCCCGAGGGAGCGCGCCGACCGCGCCGTGGCGCCAGCACCATCGAGGAGGTCGCCCGCGCGGCCGGGGTCTCCCGGCAGACCGTCTCCAACGTGCTCAACGCCCCGCACCGGGTCCGCGCCGAGACGCTGGCCCGGGTCAGCACGGCGATCCGCGAACTCGGCTACCAGCCCGACCAGTCGGCCCGGTCGCTGCGCAGCGGCGCCCGGCGCACCATCGGCTACCTCGCGCCGGTGGACGACCCGCTCGACCCCAACCCGCTGATGGCCGGCTTCCTGGAGGCCCTGGTCGACGCGGCCGGGGAGCGCGGGCAGCGGGTGCTGCTGTTCCGGCCCGCCCCGCCCGAGGCGGACCCGGTGGCGGCCATCGACGAACTGGTGGCGGCCCGGCAGGTGGACGGGCTGGTGCTGGCGGACGTGCTGACCGAGGACCGGCGGATCGCCCACGTCGCCGGGCTGGGCGTCCCCTTCGTCAGCTTCGGCCGGACCGGACCGGGCGAGCCGCAGCACTGGGCGGACATCGCCAACGACGCGGCGATGGCCGCCGTGGTGCGGCACCTCGCGGCGCAGGGCCACCGCCGGATCGGCTACCTCGGTGCCGCCGAGGAGCTGCCCTGGATGGCGGCCCGGCGGGCGGGCTTCCTCGCGGAGACGCGCCGGCTGGGCCTGTCGGCGGTGACGACGACAGGCCCAGCGGCCGGGGCCGAACCGGCCCCGACCGTCGGCCCGGTGGCGGCCGTGCGGGAGCTGCTGCGCGGGCCCGACCGGCCGACGGCCGTCGCCGCGGGCAGCGACCTGCTGGCGCTGGACGCGTACGAGGCGATCCGGGCCGAGGGGCTGGCGGTCGGGCCCGCCGGGGTGGCCGTCACCGGGTTCTACGACTCGCCGCTGTGCCGGCACCTGCACCCGCCGCTGACCTCGGTCCGGCTGCCGCTGCGGGCCCTGGCGGCCGGGCTGGTCGTCCGGCTGCTGGACCAGGTGCACGGCGAGGCCGCGCCGACGGGCGGCCTGGAGCTGCCCACCGAGCTGGTCGTGCGGGCGAGTTCGGCCTGACCGGCGGCCCCTCCGCGGTGACTCAGGCCCGGTGCGCCTCCGGGCGCTCCGGGGACGCCTCCGCGAGCGCCCGGGTGACCGCCTCCACCCCGGCGCGCAGCCCGTACACCGGCGTGGCCGGCTGCTGGCGCCAGGAGTCGTCGATGCCGCCCGCGTCCACGGTGTCGAAGCCCAACTCGTCGACCAGCGCCCGCACCACGGCCTTCGCCGCCTCGTCGTCCGACGCGACCGGCACGGCGAGGCGCTCCGGGTCGCCCGCCGGGCGGGGGCGGTCCAGCAGGTCCTGCGCGTAGGTGCCGTTGAACACCTTCACCACCCGGTGGCCCAGGTGCTGCTCCGTCCAGCGGCTCTCCGTCAGCCCGCCGTCCTCGATCGCGTCGATCCGGCCGTCGCGCTCCTTCGGGTAGTAGTTGCCGGTGTCGATCACCGCCACCCCCTCGGCGGCGCCGTCGAACAGGCCCGCGGGGAGGTCCGGAACGTTCTTCAACGGCACCGTCACCACCACGACCTGGGCGCCGTTCGCCGCCTCCGTGGCCGTCACCGCCTTCGCGCCCGTCTCCTCGACCAGGGCCTTCAAGGACTCCGGCCCGCGCGAGTTCGCCACCGAGACCTCGTGCCCGAGCGCCGTCAGACGGCGCGTCAGGTTGCCGCCGATGTTGCCCGCGCCGATGATGCCGATCTTCATGGGTAAGCCCCTTCGTGAGTGCCGTACTTGGCCGTCGTCCTGCCCCAACCAGGCGGTGATCGGATCTGTTCCCCACCCCAGGGTGGTCCTCCGGAACCCCGGGTTGACGCGGGTCTGGTACCGCCCGGCCGCACGCCGTGAGGGTGGGGCCCATGAACGACTCCACCGTCCTCGTCACCGGCGGCACCAGCGGCATGGGCCTCGCCACCGCCCGCCACCTCCTCAGCACCGGCGCCCGGGTCGTGGTCACCGGCCGCGACGACGGCCGCCTCGCCCGCGCCGCCGAACGGCTCGACGGCGGCGACCGCCTGCTCACCGTCCGCGCCGACGTCTCCGTCCCGGCCGACCTGGCCCGCCTCGCCGACACCGTCCGGGCCCGCTTCGGCAGGCTCGACGGCGTCTTCGCCAACGCGGGCGTCGGCATCTTCCGGCCCGCCGCCGAACTCACCGAGGCCGAGGTCGACCAGGTCATCGGCACCAACCTCAAGGGCGTGCTGTACACCGTCCAGCACGCCCTGCCGCTGCTGGACGCGGCCGGCGGCGGCTCCGTCGTCCTCAACGCCTCCTGGACCCCGCACCGCGGCCTCCCCGGCGCCACTGTCTACGCCGCCGCCAAGGCGGGCGTCCTCAGCCTCGCCCGCACCCTCGGCACCGAACTGGCCGGGCGCGGCATCCGGGTCAACTCCGTCAGCCCCGGCTACATCGTCACCGAGATGTTCCACGCGGCCGTCCCCGACCCCGCCGACCACGAGCCGATCCGCGCCCACGTCCCGCTCGGCCGCCTGGGCCGCCCCGAGGACGTCGCCGAGACCGTCGCCTTCCTGCTCTCCGACCGCTCCTCCTACATCACCGGCCAGGACCTCGTCATCGACGGCGGCCTCGTCCCCGCCTTCCCCTCCCTCACGGGCTGAGCCCGCCGCGCGTGCCTGGTCCTGCCGGGGCCAGGCACGCCACCGCCCGTCCGGGTCACAATCACCCCGTGAACCCGACCACCGCCCTCAGCGAGTTCCTCCGCACCCGCCGCGCCCGGCTCCGCCCCGAGGACGTCGACCTCCCCGACTACGGCGGCCTGCGCCGGGTCGCCGGTCTGCGCCGTGAGGAACTCGCCCACCTGGCCGGCGTCAGCGTCGACTACTACACCCGCCTCGAACAGGGCCGCGTCGGCAACCCCTCCACCACCGTCCTCGACGCCGTCGCCCGGGCCCTGCGCCTCGCCCCCGACGAGACCGGCCACCTCCACCGCCTCGCCCGCCCCGCCGACCGCACCCACCGCGGCCGCCCCGCCCGCCAGCAGCCCCGGCCCTCCCTGCTGCGCCTCCTCGACCGCCTCGACCACACCCCCGCCGTGGTCATGGGCCACCGGATGGACATCCTGGCCTGGAACCGGGCCGCCACCGCCCTCTTCGGCGACTACGGGGCCCTCCCGCCCGAGCACCGCAACATCGCCCGGATCACCTTCCTCGACCCGGCCTCCCGCGACCTCTACGCCGACTGGACCACCTGCGCCCGGGAGAACACCGCCTTCCTCCACCTCGAGGCCGGCCGCCGCCCCGACGACCCCCGGCTCGCCGAACTCATCGGCCAACTCTGCCTCGGCAGCCCCGAGTTCCACCGGATGTGGGCGGACCACCCGGTCGCCGACAAGACCTCCGGCCGCAAGCGCTTCCACCACCCCGTCGTCGGCCCCCTGGAACTGGCCTACGAGACCCTCCGCCCCGCCGACGACCCCGACCAGGCCCTGATCACCTACACCGCCGACCCGGGCACCCCCTCCGACGACGCCCTCCGCCTGCTGCTCTCCTGGGAGGTCACCCGTTGACGGTTCTGGATCGCCTCCTCGCCGGTCTCCCCGAGGCGTTCTCGACCGCCCCGCGGCCGAGCCGGATCGACGGCTGCCCCTGCTGTGCCTCCCGGGCCGGGCTGGACCGCCTCCTGCGCACGCCCCGCGAGCAGCTGACGCCCGGGGAGCTCGGCCCCTACGCCGCCTCCGTGCTGAACACCGTCGGCGCGCCCGCCGACCTGCGCTACTTCCTGCCGCGCATCCTCCAGCTCGTCCTGACCAGCGAACTCGCCCGGCCCGAGCTGCCGTTGGTCGGCCGCAAGCTGGCGCAGGCCGGCTGGCAGGACTGGCCGGAGGCGCCGTACCTGCGCCGGCTCCTCGACGCCCTGTGGCTCGACGTCCTGCACGACGCCGGGCAGTGGTGGGACGCCGACGCCGTGCTCTGCGCCCTGGGGGCCGCCGATCCGGACGGGACCGGCGGCCGGCTAGCAGAATGGGCCCGGTTCGCGGACCCCGTGGCCGTGGAGCGCCTGTACGAGTTCGCCCTCGGCGGTGAGCTCGAACCGCGGGACGCCTTTTGGGACGAACAGGGCGCCGCGTACCGGACCTTCGCGGCCTGGCTGCGTGGGCCCGAGCTCCAACTGGCCGTCGAGGCGGCCTTCCTGCGGACCGATGACCCCACCCAACTCGATCAACTCATCACCGTCCATGACATCCTGGCGGCATGACCCACGACATGGTGCCGCCACTGCTCGCAGTAGCAGTGCTCCTGCTCGTCATCAAACTGGCCCGCGGGCGGCGAAACGGCAAGCCCTCGCCGCTGATTCCGCAGTCATTCCCCGCGCTGGCGACGGCGCTGGCGGTCGCCGCCCTGGTGGTGGCCTCCGGACTGGCGGGCGGTCAGCCGTGGGACGCGTCGGTGATCCCGGCGGTCGCACTCGGCGGGCTGGTGGGCTCGTTCGTGGACCTCCGCCACCGCTGAGCGCGGGCCCGCCGGCCCCCCGCGCGCCCGGCCCCCGAGCGCGCGGCCCCCGGCGGCCGGGCCGTCACTCGAAGCGCGCGGTGTCGCCGGCCCCCCGGCGGGTGATCTCGGCCTCGCCGCTGGAGAAGTCGATGACCGTGGTCGGCTCGGTGCCGCAGTCGCCGGAGTCCACCACGGCGTCCAGCACGTGGTCGAGGCGTTCCTTGATCTCCCAGCCCTGGGTCATCGGCTCGTCCTCGCCGGGGAGGATCAGGGTGCTGGAGAGGAGGGGCTCGCCGAGTTCGGCGAGCAGCGCCCGGGTGACGGCGTGGTCGGGGATCCGGACCCCGACGGTCTTCTTCTTGGGGTGCATGAGCCGGCGCGGCACCTCCTTGGTGGCGGGGAGGATGAAGGTGTAGCTGCCCGGCGTCGCGGCCTTGACGGCCCGGAAGACGTTGTTGTCGAGCTGGACGAACTGCCCCAGCTGGGCGAAGTCCTCGCACATCAGGGTGAAGTGGTGGCGCTCGTCGAGGCGCCGGATGGACCGGATCCGCTCGAGCCCGTCGCGGTTGTCCAGGCGGCAGCCGAGCGCGAAGCAGGAGTCGGTCGGGTACGCGATGAGGGCCCCGGAGCGGAGGCTGTCGGCCACGGTGCTGATGGTGCGCGGCTGGGGGGACTCGGGGTGCACGTCGAAGTACTTGGCCATTGGCCGACCTTACGGGATCCCGCCCGTTGATCGCCGCAACCGCGTCGTACCGCGTCACCCGCCAACTGTCGGCCACCGTCGGCGGACCGCCGGCAGACTGCTGGCGGAGCGCCGGGCCGCGGCGTACGGTCGGTCACCATGGGCGCGGACCAGGCGAGGGTGAACCGGATCTTCCTGCCCGGCACGTACGCCGAGGGCGTGCCGTACGGGCTGTTCCGCGAGCTGCGCGCGGCGGCGCCGGTCTGCTGGGTGGAGGAGCCGGCGGTGGGGGACTGGCCGCCCGGGGCGGGCTACTGGGCGGTGCTGCGGCACGCGGACGTGAAGCACGTGCTGCGCAGCCCGGAGCTGTTCTCCTCGCACCTCGGGGCGACCCAGATCCGCGACCCGGACACCCCCGCCGACCTGGCCTTCGTCCGCACCATGATGCTCAACCAGGACCCGCCGGACCACGCCCGGCTGCGCCGGATCGTCGCCGCCGCGTTCACCGCGCGCGCCCTGGCCGAGCTGGCCGCGGCGGTGGACGGCCGGGCGCGCGAGCTGGTGGAGGCCGTCCGGCCCGCCGGGGCGGCCGACTTCACGGCGATGGCGGCGGACCTGCCGGTGTGGACGCTGGCCCGGGTGATGGGCGTGCCGGAGCAGGACCGGGGCCTGCTGCTCGACTGGGCGAACCGGGTGATCGGCTACCAGGACGCCGACTACGCCCACGCGAGCACGGTCGACCCGGCCGCGCTGACCGACCTCGGCCGGGCCGCCCTCGCCCACCGCCCGACGGCCCGGACCACCCCGGACGGCCGTCCGGTCAACCCGCGTTCGCGGGCCGCGCTGGCCGACATGTTCGCCTACGCGCACGCCCTGGCCCGCCGGCCCGGCCCGGACGGCGTGCTGGCCCGGATGCTCGGGGCGGGGCTGACGGCGGAGGAGTTCGAGACGATGTTCTTCCTCTTCGCCGTCGCCGGGAACGAGACCGTGCGCAACGGCCTGCCGGGCGGCCTGCTGACCCTGCTCGGGCATCCGGACCAGTACCGACTCCTGTGCGAGCGGCCGGAGTTGATTCCGTCCGCGGTGGAGGAGATGCTGCGCTGCTGGCCGCCCGTGGTGCACTTCCGCCGCACCGCGACCCGGGACACCCGGATCGCCGGGCAGCCGGTCCGCCGGGGCGACAAGGTGGTGGTGTACCACGCCTCGGCGAACCGGGACGCGGCCGTGTTCGCGGAACCGGACCGCTTCGACGTCTCGCGCACCCCGAACGACCACGTGAGCTTCGGGTACGGCCCGCACTTCTGCGTCGGCGCCCAGCTCGCCCGGCTGCAGCTGCGGTCGGTGCTGCGCCACCTGCTCGACCGCCTGCCGGGGCTGGAGCTGGACCCGGAGCGGCCGCCGCGGCGCCTGGTGTCCAACTTCCAGAACGGGCTCAAGAGCCTGCCGGTGCGCTGGACGGTCCCGGGGTGACGCGTGCGCCCGGCCACCCCGGTCCCGGAGGCTCAGCCCGCGCAGGCCGGGCAGAGGCCCCGGTAGGTGACCTCGGCGCCCGAGACGGCGAAGCCGAACCGCTGCTCCGCCGGGAGGTCGGCGAGCGGGTCGCCGAGGGGGTGGACGTCGCGGATGGCCCCGCAGCCGGTGCAGACCAGGTGCTGGTGCGGGTGGTGGGCGTTGGGGTCGTAGCGCTTGGCGCGCCCGTCCGTGGACACCTCGATGACCTCACCGAGGGTGACCAGCTCGCCGAGGGTGTTGTAGACCGTCGCGCGGGAGATCTCCGGGAGGCGCTCGGCCGCGCGGGCGTGCACCTCGTCGGCGGTCAGGTGCACGTGCTCGCCGTCCAGGACCTCGGCCACGACACGCCGCTGGGAGGTGAGGCGCCAGCCGCGTTCGCGCAGCCGCTCCAGCAGGTCACTC
Organism: Kitasatospora sp. NPDC028055; assembly: GCF_040637885.1. Classification (NCBI taxonomy): domain Bacteria; kingdom Bacillati; phylum Actinomycetota; class Actinomycetes; order Kitasatosporales; family Streptomycetaceae; genus Kitasatospora; species Kitasatospora sp. NPDC028055. The sequence goes on from NZ_JBEZXE010000030.1 coordinate 43,387, forward strand.
ATCACGGTTCACCTATTCGGGTCATGGGGGAAGACCGGAGTTTACCAACCAACAGCCAGGCTGCTCCGGTTCCCGATCGGGTACGGGCTTGGTGCCTTTCTTGACTTGGATTCCGTCCATCGTAGGATCGGCTCCGGCGCTAGCCTGGGTAGCAGCAGTGCACATCCTGCACACGCGGCCAGCGCAGCCGCAGCAGGAGCAGGCAGTAGCAGTAGGTGCCGTAGGTAGCAGATAGACACCGTGATCCGCCTTGTACGGAAGGATTCCCATGTCTGAGAACCACGATGCAACCGTTGTAGAGGCGAGCGCGGGCGGCTGCCCGGTCGATCACGGGCGCGCGCTCCACCCCACCCAGGGCGGCGGGAACCGCCAGTGGTGGCCGGAGCGGCTGAACCTCAAGATCCTCGCCAAGAACCCCGCCGTCGCCAACCCGCTCGGCGCGGACTTCGACTACGCCGCGGCGTTCAGCGCCCTGGACCTCGCGGCCGTCAAGCGGGACATCCAGGAGGTGCTCACCACCTCGCAGCCCTGGTGGCCGGCCGACTTCGGCCACTACGGCCCGTTCATGATCCGGATGGCCTGGCACAGCGCCGGCACCTACCGGATCAGTGACGGTCGTGGCGGCGCCGGCGGCGGCCAGCAGCGCTTCGCCCCGCTGAACAGCTGGCCGGACAACGCCAGCCTGGACAAGGCCCGCCGACTGCTGTGGCCGGTGAAGAAGAAGTACGGGCGCAGCCTGTCCTGGGCCGACCTGATCGTCCTGACCGGCAACGTCGCGCTGGAGGGCATGGGCTTCGAGACCTTCGGCTTCGGCGGCGGCCGGGTCGACGAGTGGGAGCCCGACGAGGACGTCTACTGGGGCCCCGAGACCACCTGGCTCGGCGACGAGCGCTACACCGGCGACCGCGAGCTGGAGAGCCCGCTGGCCGCCGTCCAGATGGGCCTGATCTACGTCAACCCCGAGGGCCCCAACGGCAACCCGGACCCGATCGCCGCCGCCCGCGACATCCGCGAGACCTTCTACCGGATGGCGATGAACGACGAGGAGACCGTCGCGCTGATCGCCGGCGGCCACACCTTCGGCAAGACCCACGGCGCCGGCCCGGCGGACAACGTCGGCCCGGACCCGGAGGCCGCGCCGATGGAGCAGCAGGGCCTCGGCTGGAAGAGCCGCTACGGCACCGGCGTCGGCGGCGACGCCATCACCAGCGGCCTCGAGGGCACCTGGACGGCCACCCCGATCACCTGGGACAACAGCTTCTTCGAGACGCTGTTCGGCTACGAGTGGGAGCTCACCAAGAGCCCGGCCGGCGCCCACCAGTGGAAGCCGAAGGACGGCGCCGGCGAGGGCACCGTGCCGGACGCCCACGACCCGGCCAAGCGGCACACCCCGATCATGCTCACCACCGACCTGTCGCTGCGCTTCGACCCGGTGTACGAGCCGATCTCCCGCCGCTTCCTGGAGAACCCGGCGGAGTTCGCCGACGCCTTCGCCCGCGCCTGGTACAAGCTGACCCACCGCGACATGGGCCCGGTCGTGCGCTACCTCGGCCCGGAGGTCCCGAGCGAGCACCTGCTCTGGCAGGACCCGCTGCCGGCGGTCTCGTACCAGCAGATCGGTGCCGCGGACGTCGCCGACCTCAAGCGGCGGATCGCCGAGACCGGCCTGTCGGTCTCCGAGCTGGTCTCCACCGCCTGGGCCGCGGCCTCCTCCTTCCGCAGCAGCGACAAGCGCGGCGGGGCCAACGGCGGCCGGATCCGGCTGCAGCCGCAGGCCGGCTGGGAGGTCAACGAGCCGGACCGGCTGGCCGGTGTGCTGCGGGCGCTGGAGGGCGTGCAGCGGGACTTCAACGCGCAGGCCGGCGACAAGCAGGTCTCGCTGGCGGACCTGGTGGTGCTGGCCGGCGGCGTCGGCGTCGAGCAGGCGGCCAAGGCGGCCGGGCTGGCCGTCGAGGTGCCGTTCGCGGCCGGCCGGGTGGACGCCCCGCAGGAGCTCACCGACGTCGAGTCCTTCGCCGCGCTGGAGCCCAAGGCGGACGGCTTCCGCAACTGGGTCGGCAAGGGCAACCGGCTGCCGGCCGAGTACCTGCTGCTCGACAAGGCGAACCTGCTGGGCCTGAGCGCGCCCGAACTGACCGTGCTGGTCGGCGGTCTGCGCGTGCTGGGCGCCAACCACCAGCAGTCCGCGCACGGCGTGCTGACCGAGACCCCGGGCGTGCTGACGAACGACTTCTTCGTCAACCTGCTGGACCTGGGCACCAGTTGGTCCGCCACCTCGGAGGACGCCCACACCTTCGAGGGCCGGGACGCCTCCGGTGCGGTCAAGTGGACCGGCACCCGCGCCGACCTGGTGTTCGGCTCGAACTCCGAACTGCGCGCGGTCGCCGAGGTGTACGCGGCCGACGACGCCAAGGAGAAGTTCGTGGCGGACTTCGTCGCGGCCTGGGTCAAGGTCATGAACGCGGACCGCTTCGACCTGGTGTGACGCGGTAGTCCAAGGCGGCGGGAGCCCGGGGGTTCGACGAACCCCCGGGCTCCCGCGCGTGGTTACGGCGCCCCGAACTCCGCTCCGCCGTTACGGTGCTCCCGGTGCGCCCACGCTGACCAGCCCGGTCTCGTACGCCGCGACCACCACCTGGGCCCGGTCCCGCAGCCCCAACTTGCCCAGGATCCGGGCCACATGGGTCTTCACCGTCGCCTCGGAGAGCTGCAGCCGGCCGGCCAGCTCGGCGTTGCCGAGGCCGCGGGCCAGCAGCCCCATCACCTCCAGCTCGCGCGGGGTGAGGGTGGCCAGCTCGCGGTGCGGGGCGGCCGCCTCGGGGGCGGCCGGGCGGGCGAAGCGCTCGACCAGCCGCCGGGTGATCGCCGGGGCGAGCAGGGCGTCCCCGGTGCGGACCAGCCGGACGGCGGCGGCCAGGTGCTCCGGGGTGACGTCCTTGAGCAGGAAGCCGCTGGCCCCGGCGGCCATCGCGGCGTAGACGTAGTGGTCCAGGTCGAAGGTGGTCAGCATGATGATCCGGGGCGCGTCTGCGGCGCGGTCCGCGAGGATCCGCCGGGTGGCCTCCAGTCCGTCCAGGCCGGGCATCCGGATGTCCATCAGCACCACGTCCGGCCGGTTGCGGCGGACGGCGGCGACGGCCTGCTCGCCGTCCTCGGCCTCGGCGACCACCTCGATCCCCTCGGATTCCAGGATCAGCCGGAAGCCGATCCGGACCAGGGCCTGGTCGTCGGCGACCACCACGCGGATCGGCTGCTGCTCCACGACGTCTGTCAACTCTCAACTCTCCAGCGGTATCGAGGCCTTGACGCGGTAGCCGCCGCGTGGCCGGGGGCCGGTGTGCAGGGTGCCGCCGTGGACGGCGAGGCGTTCGCGCAGGCCGAGCAGGCCGCGCCCGTTGCCGGTGGCGGCGGCACCGGTGGGGCGGCCGCCGGTGTCGGTGACCTCCACCGTGAGGTGGTCGGCGGCGTAGTCGACGGTCACCGCGGCGTCGGCGCCGCCCGCGTGCTTGACGGTGTTGGTGAGCGCCTCCTGGACGACCCGGTAGGCGGCCAGCTCGACCCCGGGCGGGACGGGCCGGCGCTCCCCGCGTACCGTCAGCTCCACCGGCAGGCCGGCCCGGCGCACGCCCTCCACCAGGGAGTCGAGCCGGCCGAGGCCGGGCTGCGGGCTGAGATCGGCGGTGGCCGCGGGATCGCCGCCGGTCTCCGAGTCGATGGTCAACAGGCCCATCACCTGGCGCAGTTCGGTCATCGCCGCGCGCCCGCCGGCCTCCACCGCGGCCATCGCCTCGCGGGCCCGGTCCGGAGCGGTGTCCAGGATCTTGCGGGCGGCCCCGGCCTGGATCGTCATCATGCTCACGTTGTGGGTCACCACGTCGTGCAACTCCCGGGCGATGCGCGCCCGTTCCAGCTCCACCGCGCGGTCCAGCGCGGCCAGTTGCTCGCGCTCCAGGGCGGACAGCCGCTCCCGGCCCTCCGCCACCCGGCGCCGCCACATCCGCCGTTCGTAGGCCACCGCGAGCACCGGCACCAGGACGAGCACGGCGATCACCGAGTTCGGGAACCTCGGCAGCTTGGCGTCGTCGAAGAGCGCCACGAGCACCGCGGCGGCGGCCGCCAGGCCGAGCAGCACGGCCCTCGGGCGGCGCCCGTACGCGGCCGCGCTGTAGGCGGCGACGACCACCACCACGCCCGCCCAGAACGCGATGTCCTCGTGCTGCGACCGCACCAGCAGCGCGGCCGGCAGCACCGTCCACAGCACCGCCACCGGGTGGCGCCGGCGCAGCACCAGCGGCAGCGGGACGAAGGGGACCAGCAGCAACCCGGCCCAGGGCGATCCGTGCCAGTGCGGAGCGTCCTGGCTGTGCGCGCGGGCCGCGACGGTGGCGTAGCGGGCGCAGACGGAGACGAGGAGCAGGGCCAGGGCCAGGTCGAAGACCTGGCCGCGCCGGGTGGGCCGGGGCGGGGGCGGCGCGTCGTCTGCGCCGCCGTCCAGCAGCCGTCGCACGGTGGGGTGGTTGATCACCGGGTCATTGTGGCGGTCGGCCGCCGCCGGGGACAGCCCGGCGAATGGCGGCAGCCGCTGCACCTGGCGACTACCTCGCAAGGATGACACCGGCGGCCGTACGTCCGGCGCGGTACGGAAGTTGCGGCGGGCGGCGGACGTGGCGGGCGGCGGACGCGGCGGCACGCCCGCGCTGCGGGAGGAGTGAGGCCCTGGGCGGGCCAGCGGCTCAGGACCCCTCGTCCGCCCGGCCCTGCTCGGCCTTCCGCTCCGCCGCCCGGACCTGCTCGGTGAAGGCGTGCTCGTCGATCCGCTCGACGCCAGCCCCATGCTTGGCGGCCAGCTCGTCCACCGGCCCGGGCGAGGCCTCCCGCACCTCCACGGCGACCAGCGCCCCGCCGTCCGGCACCCGGGGCGACAGCACGATCAGCGCCGCGCCGCCCTCCGACGCCGCGTGCTCCTCGGCCGCGTTGCCGAGCGCCGCGCCCGCCGCGAAGCCCAGCAGCACCCCCACGGGCCCGCCGAGCAGCCCCACCAGGCCGCCCAGCACCCCCGAGCCGACCGTGGCCACCCCGGCGCCCCGGGTGAAGGTGTCCTTGATCTCCAGCAGGCCGTCGGCACTGCGCTCCATCGCCGCCGCGTACCGCAGCCCCGGCAGGTGCTGCGCCTCCTCGAACGCGGGACGCCAGGCCCCGCCGTCGGGAAAGGTCAGCAGGACGACATTGTGCTGCTCGCTCATCGCACTCCGATCGGACTGGGCTCGGCTCGGTCCTCCATCGTGACCGCCGCCGCGCGACCCGGCCACAGGAACCGGCCCGCGGACCCGGCCACAGGAACCGGCCCGCGGACCCGGCCCGATGGGGTGGTCATCCGATGAGCGGATCGCGCGCGGGTGGTCCGCCCGGGCCCGGCCCGAATCGAACATCGCGGACCTCCCCGGTGATCGACATCCACCAACTCGCCGTCGCCGACACGGAATCGCCCGGATCGGGTGAGAGCGGACGGGACACGCCGAGCGGGCCCGTCGGCCGCTGCCAGGATCGGGGTCCGCACCGAGAGCCAGCCCTTCGCAGAGTGCCCACCGGCACCGCTGCCGACCCACCGCGCCCACCCGGCGCCGAGGGCTGCCCGCGTGCGGGACCGCTGCGGCCGTCGGCCGCCGTACCTGGGAGGAACCCCGTGTCGAAACAGGTCGTGAAGCCCACGAAGCCCCCGGCCGAGAAGCGCCTGGCCGAGAAGTCCCCGGCCGGGGCCGAGCACGACGAGGAGCTGCGCCTGCGCTTCCCCGGCGACCGCCGCGCCGAGGCCGGCGCCTCGATGTCCACCGGCGCGATGCTGCGCCGCCTGCCCCACCTGGTCCGCCGGGCGCTGGCGCTGGCCTGGGCGGCGGACCGCACGTCCACCGTGCTGCTGCTGGTCTGCCAGGCGCTGGCCGGGGTGGCCGGGGCGCTCGCGCTGTACGCCACCACCGGCACCCTGGGCGCCCTGCTGGTCCCCGGGCCGGTGACCGACCACCTGCGCACCGCCACGCCCTCCCTGCTCCTGCTGACCGCCTCGGCCGGGCTGCGGGCCGTCCTGGGCATCGCGGTGGTGGGCCTGTCCGGCCGGGTGTCGCCGCGGATCACCCGGGAGGCGGAGCTGGCGCTGATCGCCGCCGGGTGCGCCGCCGAGCTGGAGGCGTACGACGAACCCGCCTACAACGAGCAGTGGGAGGCCGCCGACCGGGGCGCCTCCACCACGCCCGACCTGCTCTCCAACGCCCAGGACGTGATCGCCTCCACCGTCTCGCTGGCCGCTGCCGCGGGCGTGCTGGCGACGCTCCACCCCTGGCTGGTGCCGCTGCTGCTGCTCGGCTCGGTGCCGACCGCCGTCGCCGCCGTCCGTACCGCCCGGATCCACTACCTGGCCGCGGTGGTCACCAACGAGGACCGCGGCGCGCTGCGCGTCTACCGCTGGTTCCTGATCGACAAGACCCGCGCCGACCAGGTCCGTTCGGACCAGGTCACGCCGTTCCTGATGGCCAAGTACCGTCGCGCCGAGGCCAAGATCGTCGCCGCCACCGACCGGGCCACCCGGCAGGCGGCCAAGGTCTCGCTGCTGGCCGCGCTCGGCACCGGGGCCGGCAGCGCACTGATCTGGGGCACCCTGCTCTACCTGGTGGCCTCCGGCCGGATCGACCTGGCCGCCGCCGGCACCGCCACCTTCGCGCTGCGCACCGCCTCCTCCGGGCTGCAGGGCCTGGTCGGCAACGGCGCCCGGCTGTACCGGATGGGCCTCTACCTGGACGACTACTTCACCTTCCTGGACGAGGCCGGCGGCCACCGCATCGACCGCGGCGAACTGGTGCCGGGCGCACCGCAGTTGGTCGAGGTGACCGACCTGAGCCACGCCTACCCGGGCGAGCAGCAGGAGCCCGCCCTGCGCGGGGTCAGCCTGACCCTGCGGGCCGGCGAGGTGGTGGCCGTGATCGGGCAGAACGGCAGTGGCAAGTCGACCCTGCTCAAGCTGCTCTCCGGCCTCTACCTGCCGCAGTCCGGCCGGATCACCTGGGACGGCGTGCCGGTGGAGGAACTGGACGCGGACGGCATGTGGTCCCGGGTCGCCCGGGTGCCGCAGGAGTTCGCCCGCTGGCCGCTCGGCGCCGCCGAGAACGTCCACCTGGGCCACCTCACCGAGCGGTGGATGGCGGACGTGGTGGAGGCCGCCGCCAGGACCGGTTTCGACGAGACGGTCGCCCGGCTGCGCTCGGGCTGGCGCACCCTGCTCGCCCAGGGGTGGTGGGGCGGCGCCGAGCTGTCCGGCGGCGGCTGGCAGCGCGCGGCCGTCGCCCGGGCCCTGTACCGCACGGTGCGCAGCCCCGGACTGCTGATCCTGGACGAGCCCACCTCGGACCTCGACCCGCGTGCCGAGCACCGCATCCTGCACGCCCTGCGCGGCCTCGCCGAGGGCCGGATCACCCTGCTGGTGACCCACAACATCGCCAACGCGGCGGTCGCCGACCGGGTGATCGTGATGGACAAGGGCAGTATCGTCCAGACCGGCACCTGGGCCGAACTCGCCGCCCGTCCGGACGGGTTGTTCCGCGAGCTGCTGGACCTCCAGCGCGACCGCGCCGTCCCCGCCCAGCGGTCGGCGGCGGACCGTCCCCGGCCGGCCGGGGACCGAGCCGGGGCCTGACCCGGTGACCCCGTCGGGCGGGCGGCTCCCCACCGCCCGCCCGACGGGCCGGAATTCGGGCGACGGACGGGCCCCGATGCACGACGATGACGGCATGCTGAACAACGGGGAACCCGAACCGGACGCGACGGACGAGGACGAGGACGAGCTGCTGCAACGCCTGGTCGGCGAAGTGTGGGTGAACGTCTACCGGTTCGGCGGCATGGGCGTCGTCGACTTCGGCGGGACGGTCTCCTGGCCGCTGGGCGACGGCGGGGAGGTGTCGACGGGCAGCCGGTACGCCGTGCACGCCCAGTGCCCGTTCCGGATCGTCCAGTGCGGGGAGGTGTACCTCGGCTCCGACGACCTGGTGCCGGGCGGGGGCGGCGACCGCCTCGCCTACGACGATGGGGCGGACGCGCTGCGGGAGTTCCTGGCGCGGCGCTCGCCCCGGGTGCTGTCGGTGGAGCGGGCGCCGGAGGGCGACCTGCGGATCACCCTGGAGCACGAGCTCAGGATCGACGTCCTGCCGACCAGTTCGAAGGTCGAGGAGTGCTGGCGGTTCGTGGTCCGGGGCGGGGAGCACGTGGTGTTCCCGCCCGTCGACTGACCCTGCCGGGCCGCGTGGCCCGACGGGTCGGCCGACGGCTCAGCGCCCGTTGCGGGCCACGGCCCGCAGCCGTCGCCAGGTGCGCCCGGCGGGCCCGCCCGCGGGGGCGTCGTCCGCCCAGTCCCGGGCCGTCCCGGCGAAGGTGTCCGCGCCCGTGACGGTGCCCGTGCCCGTGCCCGTCGCGGCCGGTGGCCGGGCCCGGCCCGTCCGGGCGGCGCGCAGCAGCTGCTCCGAGGTGATGCCGTCGAGCCGGGCCCGGGCGTGGTCGAGCAGGGCGGCCCCGGCGGCGGCGATCGCGGGCTCGCCCAGCGGGCGGGTCGGCAGCGCCAGCCCTTCGGCGAGCAGCTGGTCCAGGGCCGTCCGCAGGTCCGGGACGGAGAGGTCGCGGACCGTCAGCGACAGGTGACCGGACAGTCCCTCGGCGCCCACCGCGCGGTGGGCGAAGGCGCGCGGGACGTAGAGCACGTCGCCGGGCCCGAGGACGGTGTGCAGGCGCTGCGCCGAGCGTTCGCCGTCGGGGAGTTCGCCCAGCGACCACTCGGCGGCGGCCGGTGCGTCGTGGACGTACCAGGTCTTGCGCCCGGAGACCTGGAGGACGAACACGTCGGCGTCGTCCCGGTGCACCGCGAGGCCCTGGCCGCCGACCGGGGTGAGGAAGAAGAACGCCTCCACCCGCCGGTCCAGCTCCTCGGAGAGCCGGGCCACCAGGTCCCCGGTCGGGCCGTGCCACTGGTCGACGCAGCGCAGCAGCAGCGTCGCCCCGGTGCGCAGCAGTGCGAGCACCTTGGCGCGGTCGGCGAAGCCGTGGTGGGTGGTGCCGTTGACGGTGCGGGAGGTGGTGAAGGCCTCGGCCGGGACGACCACCTTGTCGGAGCGGACCAGCTCCAGGTACGGGGTGCGCAGCAGTCCGCTGTCGAAGGCGGCGTCCAGTGCGTCGAGGTCGAACGGCGAGGCGGGCCGGGCGGGGGTGAAGACGGCGGGTTCGCGCTGCCACCGGTGGTCGGCGAAGGCTGCGAGGTCGCCGACCCAGTCGGCGAGCGTGGGCGATTCCATGGGGTGTCCAGAGCTGTCGGGAGGGCCGGCCGGTTCAGCGGCCGACGGAGGCCTCGAACCGTACGGAGAGCAGGGAGCGCAGCGGGACGGGCGCGTCCTGCCGGGGGCTGCGGATGGTGAGGCCGTGGTCGAGGGCGACGGTGAGCAGGCGTTCGGCCAGCGGGACGACCAGGTGCTTGGCCCAGCAGCGGGCGCCGTCGAAGCCGAACGGCATGAACCCGGGGGTCTTCTCCGGGTCGGCGACCCCGTCCCACCGCCGCGGCCGGAACTCCAGTGGGTCGGACCAGTAGTCCGGATGACGGTGCATCAGCAGGGGGAGCAGCGCGACGTTGTCCTCGGTGCGGATCTCCGGGTGCAGCCCGGCGTAGGCGTCCCCGCCGTTGCGGTAGAGCATCCACGCGGGCGGGAGCAGCCGCAGGGTCTCCCACAGGACGGCGGTGAGGTCCTGGCGGGGTTCGGGCGCCGTCCGCAGCAGCCACAGGGCGTTGCCGGCCAGGGCGGCCACGCCGTCGCAGAGGGTGGCGGAGGCCCGCCGGTACATGGCGACGGCCTGTCTGCGCTCCAACGGGTCGTCGGCGCCGCGGATCAGTCCGGCCATGGCGGTGGGCGGGTGGTCGGCCCCGGTTCTGTCCCCGCTCCGGTTGCCGTTGACGTTGCCGTTCCTGCTCCGGTTCCCGCCCGCGCCGCCCGGCCAGGTGGTGACGGCCCGGTCGACGAGCCGGGAGAGGGTGTCGGAGCGGGTGATGCCGCGCCTGGCCAGCAGGGAGACCGGCAGCGGGTCGGATCCGAACAGCCACCGGCGCAGGTACGAGGTGGGCGCGTACGGCCAGGCGCCCGCCAGCCCGCCGGCCGGGGGCGGTGGCTTGCGGATGCCCGCCATGACGTCCTGCCCCAGGGCGCGGATCGTCCTGGTCGCGCTGTCGTGGGGGATGTCGGCGCCCGCGGCGGGCTTGTAGACGGAGCGCTCGGTCTGGAGCACCGGCCGGGCCGCCACGATTTCGGCCATCAGCCGGGCGTCGGCGACGCCGACCGTGGTGGCGTCGACGCGGAACACCTTCGCGTCCCGGGCCAGGAGGTCCTGAATTCGCGGGGCGTAGACGACGGAATGTTCACGGACCGTTTCCGGCGCCATTTCTTGCACGAGGATCCCGCCTCCGTGGGAATAGCGATGAAATGCGGCGCCGGTGGGGCGGCGGTACTGCCGCCGCCCCACCGGCCGTGGTGCATCAGATGACGTGCAGAACCCACGCGTGGTTGGCGAGGTCCTCGTCACGCTTGAACTTCTTCACGATCGCCTTGATCATCTTCATGGCTGTCCCCTTCCGGGAATACGGGCGCGACGAATAGGTGTGGTCGCACCGGTGGTGAAAGTCCGGCTTTCCGGTCCGGACGGCCGAACTGCTTCAACTGACTCAGGACCTTAACCGAACGACGGCGATCATGACACCCCTTCGACAACCGGAGTTCGATTTCTACGAGGCATTGACAGCCAATTCGAATGTCGAATCGTTATAACCTTTTCCGGTGGGGGCATTCGCTGCCGGAACGCACGGGGAGGGCCCCGCGCGGACGCGGGACCCTCCGGTGCGTGCGGGGCCGGTCAGTTGTACGTGGTGGTGACGGTCACGCCGCCGAAGCCCTGCTGGGCGTACAGGCTGAAGTACACCCAGCCGGACGGCGGGTCGGCGATGGTCAGGGTCTCGCCGTTCCCGGCGGCGGTGGACTTCGCCCGGTACGACGAAGTGGTCGCCCAGGACGGGCCGTTGTAGTACAGGTCGGCGTTGCCGGTGCCGCCGGCGGTGGTGATGGTCAGCTGCTTCACCCCGGCCGGCAGGTAGAGGAAGCTGTAGGCGTAGTTGCCGGTCGTGGCGGCGACGCCGTCACGGCGGCAGTTCCTGTCGTACTGCCGGGCGTCGGCGGCCGCGCACAGCGGGGCCTGGCCGGTGGGCAGGCTGCCGCAGTTGTCGGCGGCGCAGGCCTTGAGCCAGCTCGCGAAGTCGGCGTCATAGCGCGTGCCGATGGTGGTCTTGAGCAGGGTGCGGGCGCCGTTCCAGTCGCCGGCGCGGTACTTGGCGAGCAGTGCGTCGACGTCCTGCGGGTGCGACTGGAGCATGTAACGCACCGCCAGGTAGCCCCAGTTGTAGATCCGGGTGGAGTCGGCGTTGTCGTAGGTGGTGTCGAACAGCGTGCTCAGTGGGTAGCTGCCCTTGCCGGCCTGGGTGACGGCGTCGTCGTAGTGGACGCCCCGGTAGCTGTACGAGACGTACTCGGCCAGGCCCTCGACCCACCAGACGGTCGGGGTGGTCATGCCCGCCTCGAAGTCGCCGTACATGTCGTAGCGGCCGTCGAGGTAGTGGGTGTACTCGTGGTTGAGGTTCCAGATCTGGAAGCTCGGGCGCAGCCAGTCGGCCTGGTGGGCGATGAAGCGGGCCTGGTTGCCGGGGGTGGCCGGGCTGCCCTCCTCGTACATGCCGCCGTTGTCGACGGCGATGTGGTACATCTCCCAGGCGTAGAGGCTGTAGTTGTAGTAGTCGTCGAAGACGACGACCTCCAGGCCGGTGTTGTGGTCGTCGGCGACCGGGCCGTTGTCCTTGGCCACCCGGTGGAAGAACGCGTCCTGGTCGACCAGGCTGGTGCAGGTGTCGGCGTTCTGCCGGGCGGTCATGCTCTGCGAGCGGATCCGCAGGTTCGGGTTGCAGGTGCTGTCGCTCTTGAGCACCAGCGGGACGAGCTTCGCGGGCACCTCGCAGGTGCCGTAGTAGGAGCAGTTGCCCGCGTCCTTCTGCTCCGCGAACCAGAGCAGGTTCATGGTGAGCGGGCCGGTGGCGCCGACCAGCGGGTAGCGGTTGACCAGGTCCTTGACGATCGGTCGGCCCTGCGCCCGGAGGGCGTCGACGGCGACCAGGTGGCCGAGCTGGATGCCGATCCGGGTGACCGGGTCGGCGCCGGTGAGCTGGGCGCTGTTGCGGGTGACGAAGGAGGCCATGGTGGTGGCGAAGGACGGGTCGGCCTGGAGGGCGGCGGTGAACTCCGGGAGCTCGAAGCCGCGTTCGATGACGGTCTCGGTGTTGCCGACGGCGGCGGCCATCGAGCCGCTCCATCCGCCGGTGTAACCGTCGAGCAGGCGCTTGACCACGCCGGTGTAGCGGGCGTTCTCCCGGGCGCTGTCGATCAGCGTGACGGCCTCGGCCAGGGTGGCGCCGTTGGCCTCGGTGACGTCCTTGCTGTGCGGGGCGGCGAAGAAGGCGTCCAGCGCGCCGCGGATCGAGCTCCGCAGGCCGTCGCCGTACGGGCCCACGGCGTCGGGGTGGTACCACTGCACGTAGTAGCCGGCGCGCAGGAACAGCACCAACTGCCCTGCGGAGGTGGAGTTGTCGCCCGGGTAGCCGGCGGCGGCGGTGTCGCGCAGGGCGTCGGCGACGGTCACCATCTGGGCCTCGGCGAAGGCGCCCTTGGCGTCGTTGCCGGTGAGGGTGAACAGCGTGTTGACGCAGTCGAGGCCGGCCGCCTTGACCTGCTGGACCAGCGCGGCGCCGGACTTGCCAGTGAACGCCGCGGTGTCGCAGGCGGTCAGTTGCCGTGCCGTCCGGGCGGCGCCGACGGCACCGGCCGCGGTCGGGGCCGTTGGCCTGCCCTGGCTCTCGGCGGCGAGCGGACGGGGGTCCTGGGGCGTGTCGGGCGACTTCGGCACCGGGATCGCGCGCGGGGCGGCGGGTGCGGCGGGCGCGACGGGTGCGGCGACCGGCGGGGCAACCGGCCTGGCAGCCGGTGCGGTTGGCGTCGGAGCGCGGTCGGCCGCGTGCGCCTGCGGGGCGAACAGGCCGGCTGCGAGGAGGAAGGCGACGCCGAGCGCGGGCAGTCTGCGCACGTTCGCCTTCGATATCCGGAAGGGACGCATGGGGTGGGGGCCTCCGGGACCGTGAGGGGGCCGTGCGGTTGGGGGCGCACGGGCGGAGCCTGATGTGTGACATGTAAAATGGCACACTCATTCAGGTAAAGGGAAGGCCTGGGAGCCGGGCTTCCGGTCGACGAGACCGAACCGTGCCCTCCCGTGCCGTCCGACATGCCGCCCGACGCGCCGCCGGATAAGCCGCCCGGTGCGTTATCTGACGATCAGTCAGGCCGCCGACCGTGCCCGGGGCGTGAGCGCCGCGAACTCCAACGGCGCCGACGGGTCCACCGACACGTCCGCCGGAGCCGGCTCGACCCCGGCCCGGACGAGGAGGTCGCCGACGGCCGCGACCATCGAGCCGTTGTCCGTGCACAGCCGCAGCGGCGGCACCCGCAGGGCGATCCCGGCCGCGGCGCACCGCTGCTCGGCGAGCGCCCGCACCCGCGAGTTGGCGGCGACCCCGCCGACCACCACCAGGGTGTCGATCCCGTGGTCGGTGCAGGCCCGGACCGCCTTGTGGGTGAGCACGTCCGCGATCGCCTCCTGGAGGGCCGCCGCCGCGTCCGGGACGTGCGGCTCCTCGTCGGCCGTGCGCCGCGCCTCGACCCAGCGGGCGGCGGCGGTCTTGAGGCCGGAGAAGGAGAAGGCGTACGGGTCGTCCCGCGGCCCGGTCAGCGGTCGCGGCAGCCGTACCGCCGCCGGGTCCCCGTCGCGCGCGGCGCGGTCGACGGCCGGTCCGCCGGGGTGGGGCAGGCCCAGGATCCGGGCGACCTTGTCGAAGCACTCGCCGGCCGCGTCGTCCAGGGTGTCGCCGAGGTGGACGATCCGGCCCCGGGCGAGGTCGCGGACCAGCAGCAGCGAGGTGTGCCCGCCGGAGACGATCAGCACGATGCACGGGTCGGGCAGCGGCCCGCCGTCCAGGGTCGCGGCGGCGACGTGCCCGGCGAGGTGGTGCACCCCGTACAGCGGGACGCCGAGCGAGAAGGCGTACCCCTTGGCGGCGGCGACCCCGACCTGGAGGGCGCCGGACAGGCCGGGGCCGGTGGTGACGGCGACGGCCCCGACGTCCCGCAGCGTCAGTCCGGCCCGGTCCAGGGCTTCCTGCACCACCGGGGCCATCGCGTGGACGTGCGCCCGGGCGGCGATCTCCGGCACCACCCCGCCGTAGCGGGCGTGCTCGTCCATCGAGGAGGCCACCGCCTGCCCGAGCAGCACGCCGTCCCGGACCAGACCGGCACCGGTCTCGTCGCAGGAGGACTCGATGCCCAGTACGACCACCGGCGCCCCTGTCACAGTCACTCACCCTCTTCACTCATTACACGTGCAGGTGACCATTGTGCCCGATGTGAACGCTGGAATAAGCAGGAGCCCATGCTTCGTTCCTGCAACCCATACGCAATAGTGTTGTCCCGGCACGATCGTCATCGCTCAACCCGCCGAAAGGGGCCGTGTCCTGATGGGCACCTACTCGCTTCCCGACCTGCCGTACGACTACTCCGCGCTCGAGCGGGCCATGTCCGCCGAGATCCTGGAGCTGCACCACTCCAAGCACCACGCCGCCTACGTGAAGGGGGCGAACGACACCCTGGAGCAGCTCGCCGAGGCGCGCGACAAGGAGCAGTTCGGCGGCCTGGTCGGCCTGCAGAAGACCTTCGCCTTCCACCTCTCCGGCCACGTGCTGCACTCGCTGTTCTGGCAGAACCTGTCCCCGGAGGGCGGCGACCGCCCCGAGGGCGAGCTGGCCGACGCCATCACCGAGCACTTCGGCAGCTTCGAGGCCTTCAAGAAGCAGCTCTCAACCGCCACCACCGGTGTCCAGGGCTCCGGTTGGGGCATCCTGTCCTGGGAGCCGCTCGGGCAGCGCCTGATCGTCGAGCAGGTCTACGACCACCACGGCAACGTCGGGCAGAACACCACCCCGCTGCTGGCCTTCGACGCCTGGGAGCACGCCTACTACCTGCAGTACCGCAACGTCCGCCCGGACTACGTCACCCGTCTGTGGGACGTCGTCAACTGGCAGGACGTCTCCTCCCGCTTCGCCGCCGTCAAGGGCGCCTGAGCACCGAGCGAGCAGGAGGGCCCCGGACCGGTCGGGCGGTCCGGGGCCTTCCCCCTGCGTCCCCACCGTGGTTTCCCGCCACGGCCGTTGATCTCCGTCACGTCAGCCACACCGAACCGAAGACTCGCCGCCACCCGTTGTTCGCCCGTGAACGGCGCGCGGTCGCTACGCTCGGGTTACCGCCGGTCACCGGCGGTCGGCGGCCGACCGGCCGACCGGCCCGTCCGCTCCCGAGCGAAAGGCCGTCCGATGGCCCCTCGTCTGTCCGTCGTCGTCCCGATCTACAACGTCGAGCGCTACCTCGCGGAGTGCCTGGACTCGATCGCGGCCCAGACCTTCGCGGACTTCGAGTGCGTGCTGGTCGACGACGGCTCGACCGACGACGGCCCGGTGATCGCCAAGGAGTACGTCGCCCGCGACCGGCGCTTCCGGCTCGTCCAGCAGGAGAACAAGGGCCTCGGCGCCGCCCGCAACACCGGCTGGCGCCACCTGACCCCCGGCACCCAGTACCTGACCTTCGTCGACAGTGACGACACCCTGCCGCCGCACGCCTACCAGCTGATGATCAGCACGCTCGACCAGACCGGCTCCGACTTCGCCACCGGCAACGCGATGCGCCTGCGCACCACCGGCCTCACCCCCTCGCACGCCCACCGCCGCCCCTTCCGCGAGACCCGGCTGCGCACCCACGTCAGCGAACTGCCCGCCCTGGTCACCGACCGCACTGCCTGGAACAAGGTCTACCGGCGTACGTTCTTCGACACCGCGGGCATCCGCTACCCCGAGGGCATCCTGTACGAGGACGCCCCGGTCAGCGTCCCCCACCACTTCCTCGCCGAACGGGTCGACGTGCTCTCCGAGCCGATCTACCACTGGCGGGTCCGCGAGGACGGCAACCTCTCCATCACCCAGAAGAAGACCGACCCGCGCGGCCTGATCGACCGGGTCCGCTCGATGGAACTCGTCCGGGAGTGGCTGCTCGCCCGGCCCGAGGCCCTCTTCGCGGAGCAGTACCTGCGCGCCTACGACCGGAACTGCCTGGTCGAGGAGATCCCGATGTTCTTCTGGTCCATCCCGGACGGCGACCGCAACTACTGGGAGGTCTACCAGCGGCACGTCGGCCGGCTCCTGAACGCCATCGGCCCGGAGCGGATCGCCGACCTCAACGGCCAGCTGCGGCTCAAGTACCGTCTGACCCAGGCCGATGCGATGAACCGCTTCATCGCCGTCCAGCGCCTCCACCGCACCGTCCGGCGCGCCCGCCAGGCCGCCCAGGCGGTGCGCCGGGGCTGACCGGGAGGGGCGCTCGGTCCTCGGCGGGTGCCGTCAGCCTTCCGAGGGCGCCGTCAGCCGGCGGACCGGTCAGCCTCCCGAGGGTGCCGTCAGCCGGCGGACCAGGGTGACCAGGGCGGCCCGGTCCGTGGCCGGGTCCGCCGTATCGGCGAGCAGCAAGCGGACCATCTGCGGCAATGTGAACCACGCGTTCACCAGGCCGATCACCGCGAACATCAGCCGCGCCGGATCCACCTCCCCGGCCACCCCGCCGCCGCGCTGCGCGGCGGCGACGGCGGCGACCTTCTCCCCGTAGTGCGCGGTGCGCTCCGGTCCGGCCGCCAACTCCTCGGCGTCCGAACCGCGTTGCAGACCCTCCCAGGCCAGCAGCCGGGAGAAGTGCGGGTTGGCCGAGTGGTAGTCGAAGACCCGCCCGGCGTAGTCGCCGAGGTCCAGCCCGCCCACCGGGGCGAGCGGCACCGCCTCCGCCAGCTTGCCGAGCTCGGACGTCAGCACGGCGGAGAAGAGCTGCTCCTTGTTGCCGAAGTACTGGTAGATCCGCTCCTTGTTCACCCCGGCCCGGGTCGCCACCCGGGCGATCCGGGCTCCGTCCGGGCCGAACTCGGCGAACTCCTCGACCGCGGCGTCGAGGAGGAGCTGCTGCGTGCGTGCGGTGTCCCAGGCCATGGCCCAAGGGTATCCCAGATTTCCAACCCAATGGTTGGACATCGGCGTCCGCGCATGCCAAACTCCAACCGAAGGGTTGGAGATGAGGTCTCCGCCCGCTCACCAAGGGGAGGACCCGCGCCATGACCACCGACACCATCACCCCAGCAGCCCCCGCCCGCACCGCTGCCGCGGCCCCCTCGGTCCACCGCCGCGCCCTGCTCACCTGGCTGGCCGTCTACCCGACCATCACCACCGCCTTCCTCGTCCTCGGCCCCCACCTCGGCAGCCTGCCCGTGCCGCTGCGCACCCTGGTGATGACCGCGCTCGTCGTCCCCGTCGTCGTCTACGCCCTGATGCCGCTCCTGCTCAAGGCGGAGACCAGGCTCGCCCACCGCCACACCGGCCGGAAGTAGGCCCGGTCCGTGGCTGGTCCGTGGCTGGTCCGTGGCCGGGTTTCGGGCGGTCAGCCCCTGCGTCGCGCCGGGGTGAAGCGGACCGGGGTGCCCGGGGCGGCCTGGGCGGCGGCGGCCAGCGCGGCAGCGGGGACGACGCCGATGACGGGGTAGCCGCCGGTGGTGGGGTGGTCCGCGAGGAAGACCACCGGGCGGCCGTCCGGCGGGACCTGGACGGAGCCCAGGACCATGCCCTCGCTGGGGAGTTCGCCGTCGCGGGCGCGCTCCAGGGGCGGGCCGTTCAGGCGCAGGCCGATCCGGTTGCTGGTCGGGGAGACGCGGTAGTCGGATGCGGTCAGGGCGGTACGGGAGCCGACGGTGAACCAGTCGTCGCGCGGGCCGAACAACACCGGCAGGAGCAGCGGGTCCGGCGGTGCGGGCGTCGGCACCAGGTCCACCGCGGCGGGCGGGCCGACCGGCTCACCGAGCGGCAGCACGTCCCCGGGCGCCAGCGGAGCGGGGCCCAGCCCCGACAGCAGATCGGTCGAGCGGCTGCCGAGGACCGGGGCGGCGGCGACCCCGCCCGCGAAGGCCAGGTAGCTGCGCACGCCCCGCGTCGCCGGGCCCACGTCCAGCGTCGCCCCGGCGGGCAGCCGCACCGGGGCGCCCCAGGCGGCGGGCCGCCCGTCGACCCGTACGGCGCACGGCGCTCCGGTCACGGCGACCGTCACCGCGCGGTCCACGCGCAGCGCGCAGCCGAGCAGGGTGGTCTCCAGGGTGGCCGCCGTCGAGGGGTTGCCGACCAGCCGGTTGGCCAGCCGGTGGGCGGGCTGGTCCAGCGCGCCGGACCGCGGCACGCCCAGGTGCGCGTGCCCGGGGCGGCCCAGGTCCTGGACGGTCGTCAGCAGGCCGGAGCGGATGACGGTGACGCTCATGCTTCCTCGCTCTCCTCGCCGACCTCGCTCATCTTCCTCGATCATCTTCCTTGCTCATACCTCCCCGCTCATGCTTCCTCGATCACGAAGCGGACCCGGGTACCCGGGCTGAGCAGGGCGGCGGGTTCGCGGGAGGGGTCCCACAGCACGGCGTCGGTGTGCCCGATCAGCTGCCAGCCGCCGGGGGAGGAGCGCGGGTAGGCGCCGGTGTAGCGGCCGGCGAGGGCGATCGCCCCGGGCGGGACGGCGGGACGCGGCGCGGCCCGCCGCGGTACCCGGTACCGCTCGGGCAGGCCGGTCAGGTAGCCGAAGCCGGGGGAGAAGCCGCTGAACGCGACCCGGAACTCGGTCGCGGAGTGGATCCGCGCGACCTCCCGCTCGGTGACGCCCCACAGCGCGGCGACCTCCGCCACGTCGGCGCCGTCGTAGCGCACCGGGACGGTCACGGTCCCGTCGGTGCTCGTCCGCAGCGGCGGGACGCGCCAGCCGGGCAGTTCGGCGGCCAGGGCGTCCGGATCGGCCACGCCGTCGAGCAGGACGGTGCGCTCGGCCGGCACGACCTCCGTGACGGGCGGGAAGCCGGAGGCCGCGCGGCGGCGCTGGAGTTCGGCGTGGAAGGCGATCGTCTCGTCGGCCCCGGCGAGTTCGACCAGCAGCGCGTCCGGGCCGACCCGCAGGACTCGCAGGTTCATCCCGTACCTCTCCCCGCCCCGCCCGGGACGCGTGCGAACGCCTCGACGCGGACCCCGGCCCGCCACAGCGCGGTCCGCACCCGCTGGGCCAGCTCGGCGGCCCCCGGGGTGTCGCCGTGCACGCACAGCGAGCGGGCCCGCAGCCGGATCCGCTCGCCGGTGCGGGCGGTGACCTCGCCGTCCCGGGCGATGGCGACCGAGCGGGCGACGACCGCGTCGGGATCGTGGAGGACGGCGTCGGGTTCGCGGCGCGGTACGAGGGTGCCCTGCGGGGTGTAGGCGCGGTCGGCGAAGGCCTCGGCGACCGCCGGCAGTCCGGCCCGCCCGGCCGCCTCGTGCAGCCGTGAACCGGGCAGCCCCAGGACCGGCAGCGCCGACGCCGGCCCGGCGAGGCGGATGCCCTGGACCACCGCCTCCGCCTGCTCCTCGTCGTGCACCGTCCGGTTGTACAGCGCGCCGTGCGGTTTGACGTACGCCACGTCCGCTCCGGCCGCCCGGGCGAACACCTGCAACGCCCCGATCTGGTAGGCGACTTCGTGGGCCAGTTCGTCGGGCGGGACGTCCATCGCCCGGCGGCCGAACCCGGCGAGGTCCCGGTAGGAGACCTGTGCGCCGATCCGTACGCCCCGGGCCGCGGCCAGCTCGCACACCCGCTGCATGGTGCTCGGGTCCCCGGCGTGGAAGCCGCAGGCGACGTTGGCGCTGGTGACCACGGACAGCAGGGCGTCGTCGTCGGTGAGCGTCCAGCGGCCGAAGCCCTCGCCGAGGTCGGCGTTGAGGTCGACGACCGTCGTGGGGGCGCCTTCGGTGCCTGCAGCGCCTTCGGGCGGTGTCACGCCGCCTTCGGGCGGTGTCACGCCGTGCCGTCCGTCATCGCGCGGACGATCACCGCGCGCGCGTCGTCCAGGTACCTGGTCAGTTCCACCTCGGCGTCGTCGATCTCGCCCGACTCCAGCAGTCCGGCGAGCGTCTGGTTGCGGCGCAGGAACGGCTCGTGCAGCCCGCTGGCCGACGGGACGGCGGCGAAGGCCAGGCGCAGCTCGGCCATCAGGCGGGCCATGCACTCGTCGATCCGCCGGCTGCCGGCGAGCCCTGCGATGGCCTGGTGGAAGTGCAGGTCGGCGGTGCCGACGGTGACCCAGTCGCCGAACGCCTCGGCGGCCTCCGCGCGGGCCAGCGCGGTCCGCACCGCGGCCAGGCGTTCGGGTGTCGCGCTGCGCAGGGCCCGTACCCCGGCCGTCTCCAGTGCGAGGCGCAGGGTGTAGATGTCGGCGACGTCGGCCGGTTCGAGGACGCGGACGAACACGCCGCGGTTGAGCTCGTGCACGACCAGCCGCTGGTCGGCCAGCAGTCGGAACGCCTCGCGGAGCGTGTTGCGCGAGACGGTGAGCGCCTCGCCGAGCGCTTCCTCGGAGAGCCGGGTGCCCGGAGAGAGCCGGCCCTCGGTGATGTGCTCGCGCAGCAGATCGGCCACGCGTTGGGCGGCGCTGGCGCGTTCGATGCGACCCCGGTCGGCCGCGAGCGCGTCGAAAACTCCGGTCACGTTCCACCTCCTGAACTCTTGTCGGATTGTTCCACAATCCCCTAGCCTCTCGGCAACCCCCGAACGGTCGCGGTCCACCCAACCGCGACCGCCTCCGCCCCGGGGCGCCCAGGCGGCCACCCGTACGGCGGAGGTCCTCTGAAAGGCGGTCAGGAACATGATCGTTCTTGTCGGCATTCTCGTCGTGGTGGCCGGGTTCGCCACCCGGCGGAATCCGCTCCTCGTCGTCGGCGCCGCCGGCATCCTCACCGGACTGCTGGGCGGGATGAGCCCGTTGAAGGTCCTGGAGGCCTTCGGCACCGGCTTCGCCTCCAGCCGCTCGGTGACCCTCTTCGCGATCACCCTGCCGGTGATCGGCCTGCTGGAGCGCCACGGCCTCCAGGAGCAGGCCCGCACCCTGATGAACAAGCTCGCCAAGGCCAGCGCCGGGCGCGTCCTCGCGGTCTACCTGGTGGTCCGCCAGCTCACCGCCGCCTTCGGCCTCACCGGTCTCGGCGGACCGGCCCAGGCGGTGCGCCCGATGGTCGCGCCGATGGCCGAGGCCGCCGCCGAGCGCCGTCACGGCAGCCTGACCGACAAGGCCCGCGAACGCCTGCGCTCCTTCGCCGCCAGCGCCGACAACGTCGGCCTGTTCTTCGGCGAGGACTGCTTCCTCGCCGTCGGCTCGATCCTCCTGATCACGGGGTTCGTCAACGCGACCTACCACACCGCCCTGGAGCCGGTGCAGCTCGCGGTGTGGGCCGTCCCCACCGCGGTCTGCGCCCTCCTCGTCCACGGCGCCCGCCTGCTGCGGCTGGACCGCACCCTCGCCCGGGACCTGTCCGCTGCGCCGTCCGCCACGGCCACCACTGGGGCCACCACCGCCGCCACCGCCACCGCCGCCGTCGATCGCACCGAGGAGAGCACCAAGTGATCAAGGTCGAGTGGCTGTACTGGCTGGTCGGAGCCGTCTTCCTCGCGATGGCCGCGCAGATGGCCGCGGACCGAGGCAACCCCAGGCGGTACGGCAGCGCCGCCTTCTGGGGCCTGCTCGGCGCGAGCTTCGTCTACGGCTCCTGGGTCGCCGACAAGACCGCCCCCGCCGCGCCACTGGGCGTCGCCGTCCTGGCGATGATCTGCCTGGCCGGCTTCGGCTTCACCGGCCGCGGCACCCCCACGGCCGCCGCCCCCGAGCGGCGGGCCGCCTCCGCCGCGCGCCTGGGCAACCGGCTGTTCATCCCGGCGCTGGCGCTCCCGCTGGTCGCGCTGGCCTGCGGCACGCTCCTCAAGGGCGTGCACCTGGGCGGCGGGGTGCTGCTGCAGACCGGCAGCGAGACGCTCCTCGGGCTCGGCATCGCCTCGCTCGTCGCTCTGGGCCTCGCCCTGCTGCTCACCCGCGAACGCAACCCCGCCGTCGCCCTGCGCTCGGGCCGCGGGCTGCTGGAGGCCATGGGCTGGGCCCTGCTGCTGCCGCAACTCCTCGCCGTCCTGGGCTCGATCTTCCAGGGCGCCGGCGTCGGTGCCCAGGTGGGCAGGATCACCACCCACTTCCTCCCGGACGGCAGCAAGTACGCGGCGGTGGCGGTCTACTGCCTGGGCATGGCCCTGTTCACGATCATCATGGGCAACGCCTTCGCCGCCTTCCCGGTGATGACGGCCGCGATCGGCTGGCCGGTCCTGGTGACCCAACTGCACGGCAGCCCGGGCGTCGTCCTGGCCGTCGGCATGCTGGCCGGCTTCTGCGGCACGCTCGTCACCCCGATGGCGGCCAACTTCAACCTCGTCCCGGCGGCACTGCTCGAACTCAAGGACCAGTACGGGCCGATCAAGGCCCAACTGCCCACTGCAGGGGCGCTGTTGGTCTGCAACATCGCCATCATGTCGCTCTTCGCGTTCTGACCCGCCCCGCCCGCCCCGCTTCCAGAAAGGCCGTCCCATGACCAGGGTCCTGCTCACCGGTTTTGAACCGTTCGACGGCGCCGACGTCAACCCGTCCTGGGAGGTCGCCCGTCTCGTCGCCGACGACCCGCCCGAGGGGCTCCTGGTCACCGCCACCCGGCTGAGCTGCGTCTTCGGCCGGGCGGCCGAGGAACTGCGCGCAGCGATGGCGGAGTGCTCCCCGGACCTGGTCGTCTGCCTCGGCCAGGCGGCGGGCCGACCGGACGTCACCGTCGAGCGGGTCGCCGTCAACGTCGACGACGCCCGCATCCCCGACAACGCCGGGCGGCAACCGGTCGACCGGCCCGTCGTCCCCGGCGGCCCGGCGGCCTACTTCGCCACCCTGCCGGTCAAGGCCTGCGTGGCCGCCGTCCGGGCGGCGGGCGTGCCTGCCTCCCTCTCCCACACCGCGGGGACCTTCGTCTGCAACCACGTCTTCTACGCCCTGATGCACACGCTCGCCACCGAACACCCCACCGCCCGGGGTGGGTTCGTCCACATCCCGGCCCTGCCCGAGCAGGTCCTCGACGGCTCCGCACCCGCCCTGCCGGCCGACCTCGCCGCCCACGCCCTGCGCGCCCTGCTCACCGCGGCCGCCATCCGCACGGTGGACCTCCGCGTCCCGGAGGGCGCGACCCACTGAGGCCGCGCCGTCCGGGAGGCCGGCGGATCAGGCGTCGAGCACCTGGCCGGGGCGCTTGACCACCGGGTCCTGGGCCGACCACGGGAACTCGATCCAGTCGTCGGTCCGCTTCCACACGTACTCGCACTTCACCAGGGAGTGCGACTTCTCGTAGATCACCGCGGAGCGGACCTCGGCGACGTGGTCGAGGCAGAAGTCGTGCACCAGCTTCAAGGTCTTGCCGGTGTCGGCCACGTCGTCGGCGATCAGCACCTTCTTGTCGGTGAAGTCGATCGCGGCGGGGACGGGCGCCAGCATCACGGGCATGTCGAGGGTGGTGCCCACGCCGGTGTAGAACTCCACATTCACCAGGTGGATGTTCTTGCAGTCCAGCGCATACGCCAGCCCACCCGCCACGAACACGCCACCCCGGGCGATGCTCAGGACGAGGTCGGGCTCGAACCCGTCGTCGGCGATCGTCTGCGCCAGCTCGCGTACGGCCCGGCCGAAGGTCTGGTAGTCCAGGATCTCTCGCACATCAGTCACGCTGTTCAGTCTCCTGGAGAGCGGGCCGAGCGGCGAATCCGGCACCCGGCTCGTCCAGCCACGCCCACTGGCCGTCGGCGGTGACGGTCAGCCCGAACCGCTCTGGCCCGGGGCGGCCGGCGCCCAGCCACCACCGGTGCGCGGCCTCCACCTCCTCCCAGACGCGGCGGGGGCCGTGCTGCCACACGGTGTAGCGCTCGGCGCCGCGGGTGCCGTCCCAGTCGACGGCCGCCCAGGAGCCGCCGTCGGTGGTGGCCAGCCAGAGCCGGGTCTCCACGCCCTCAACGTCGGGCTCGTGGTGCCAGGCGTACCAGAGGTCGCCGAGGCGGAGCCCGAGCGCGAACTGGGTCTCGACCGGGGAGTCCGCGACCGCCCAGGGATCGAGGGCCGTGGTGGATTCGACCGGGACGTGGTCGTCCATGACCACGTCCCGGAACAGCCGCAGATCCCGCCGCTGCGTCCGCATGAGCATGAAGGCGCTTTCGGCCGAGAAGCGGCCGGAGGCCGTCCCGTTCTCGCCGACGATGAGGCGCAGCAGCCCGCAGTGGCTCCAGTCGTCGGACCAGGGGGTGAGGATGACGCCGCCCGGCCGCGTCTGCTCGACCCAGGCGTACGGAACACGCTGGACCGCACAGGTGGCCACCACCCGGTCGTACGGCGCCCGGGCGGCCCAGCCGAGGCTTCCGTCCCCGCAGACGAGGGTGGGGGAGTAGCCGTTGGCCTTGAGGCCGGACCGGGCGAGTTCGGCCACGGCGGGATCGATCTCGACCGTGGTCACATTGGCATCGCCCAGCCGGTGCGAGAGGAGCGCGGCGTTGTACCCGGTGCCCGCGCCGATCTCCAGCACACGCATCCCCGGTGCGAGGTCCAGGAGTTCGAGCATCCGGAAGACGATCGAGGGCGCGGAGGCGGAGGAGGACGGCCAGGCGTCAGCCGGATCGGACGGCTCCTCCCCGTCGTTGACCTGCGTCACCACAGGCACGTCCCCGTAAGCAGCGGCGAACCACCGCTCGGGCTCACGCCCCCGCTCGCAGAGCGTCAGGGCCTCGTCGTCACCGGACAGCCAAACCCGGTCGGGCAGGAACCGATGGCGCGGGGCCGCTTCGGCGGCCCCGCGCCACTCAGGGGCCACCTCGTGGCCGAGGTACTGGGAGACCGCTTGGAGCAGACCGCCCACGGCGGTCCGCTCCAAGCCGGGCTGGTGAGTGGTCACTTGCTCTTGTCGCCGTCCTTGCCGTGCTTGCCGGTGGACTTTCCGGACTGGTGATCCTGGTTCTGCGGGGTCTTGCCGAAGTCCTTCTTCCCCGCGTGCTTACCCTGTCCGCCGTCGTTGGACCCCCCGCTCCCGCCGGAGCTCCCGCCCTTGCCGGTACCCCATCCCATGGAGTTCTCCCATCTGATCGTGATGCTCGTCGTGGTGTTGTCGGTAGTGCTGCCCACCGGGTGCTCCGAGCTCGATTGCCCGCGGGCGACTACGTGTCGGCGATGGCTGCGTGACCCGGTGGAGAGCGCATCCGACTAACCTCAAGCGGGACCTCTACGACGGTAGGTGTCCGAGATCACGGCGTGAAGTGACCACGAGTACAGGTACGTTGGCGCGAACTCCCGAAGGTGGGGGATCTCATGCGGTCGAGCTGGCAGGAAACCCTGACCACGAGTCAGGGACGGACCTCACATCCGCGATTCGGCGCGATCTCGGGGTACGTCTTTCGGGTGATACGTGAACAGCACGGCTGCACGCAAGGCGAGTTTGCCGAGCGCCTGGCAGTCTCGTCGGACACGATCGCCGGCTGGGAGAGCGGCCGGCGTCCGCTCACGGCCGTGCCCGTCGGCCAGATGCTCGTACATCGACACCGGTTGATGCAGATGGGCACGGCCCCCATTCTCCTCCAGACGCTGGAACGGGCCTTCGAGGCGGACATCCTCCTCGCTGGTGCGCTTGAGGAGCGGGCCTCGACGCGCAGCAGCCCGCTCGGCTCGATGGTGATGCAGCGAGACCTGGTGGAGATCCTCATGTGGCCGCTCGGCGGAGCGGCGCCGAAGGCTGTACGGGGCCTGCCGGCCCCACCGCGTGCGCGAAGAGGTCCGGTGGCGAGTGGGCCGGAGCTTGCCCGCGCCGACCGGATCAGGTTCTTCGCGAGCATGCGGCGGACGGCCGAGGAAGCCCAGGGGACGGACCACTTCCTCGTAGGCCGTCAGGCCTTGTACCTCGCAGGGTACGACGACCGCGGCGACACCCGAGAGTGGCTCGTGCATCAGCAGCGCATCGAGCAGCCGAAGACCTGGCTCACCCGCTGGCTCAACTCCCGCTCTGTCGCCATGGTTTCCGCCCGCCACGGCGACCGCGACCGCGTGAGCCACTTCATCGACACGGAGCTGGGTGATGAGGACGGTGCCCTTGCGAACCTCAACTACTGGGCCTACTGGATCGGTGAGGTCCCGTCTCTCGAGCTCTCGGACGACTTCATTGCGGCCGGGGTGCCGGGCCCGTGGGTAGGTGACAAGCTCCTCACCCACCTTGCCCAGGGTCTCACCCCTCAGCACGGGTACGTTGAGCTCAACATCCACACAGTGTGGTCGCTGCTTCAAGTGCGGCCGAACCTGCTGCGCTCCGGAACCGCAGCTCGGGCACTACGCGAACGGCTTCCGGTGATGTTGGATGGTGGGGAGTTCTCGCGGCGGGGGCGGCGCGAGCTCGAGAGCATTCACTACGCGATTCGCCTTGCCGAGGCGTGAGAGGAGCCGGAGGATGACGGAGGACCTGACCTCGGTGGCGAGGTTCCTGTTCGAAGCCGGGACGCTCAAGCAGACCAAGCGCACGGGCTGGTGGATGGCCGGGGTCCGCGATCCCGAATCGGTCGCCGAACACTCCTGGCGGACCGCGCTGATCGCGTCGGTCATCGCCAAGCTCGAAGGTGCCGACCCAGCGCAGGCCGCCTTCCTCGCGGTCTGGCACGACTCGCAGGAAACGCGCACCGGGGACGTCAATCACCTGGGTAAGAAGTATGCGCCGGGCGCGGATCCGGTGGCAGTGACGGTCGACCAGGTCGCCGGCATGCCGGAGCTTCTGGCCTCAGCCATCCAGGACCTTGTCGCGGAGTACGAGGGGAAGGAAACTCCGGAGGCGGTGTGCGCCCGGGACGCGGACAAGTTGGAGTGCATGATCCAGGGCATCGAGTACAAGGCGCAGGGTTACGCCAACGCGCAGCGATGGATCGACAACAGCCGTGGAAGGCTCACCACGAAGTCTGCCAACGCCCTTGCTGATGCCGTCCTGGCGGCCGACTCCCTTGACTGGCTCCGCGCTGCTCTCAGTGAGAAGCCGCTCGACGGCGCACGGAGGGAACAGGATGGCGATCGAGGCTGAGCTCAAGGCGGTCGTGCGCGACCCGGAGGGCGTGCTCGAGCAGTTGGAGGGTCGGTACGGTGTCGGCCGGGCGGAGGTCTACCGCGACACCTACTACGATGCGGCGGACGGCAGCCTGATGGGTGCCGATCGTGAACTGCGGATCCGCACCGTGCACAGCTCGGATGACACGCGCACCGTGCTGACCTACAAGGGTGCTCGGGTGGACGAGGCCTCCGGCTCGAAGCCGGAGGCCGAGACGAGGGTCGAGGACGCCGAAGCCGCGCACGACATCGTGCGCGGCCTGGGCTTCGCGCCGCGCATCGCGTTCGAGAAGCGATGCCGTAACTACGCCTTCGAACGTGATGGCCGTCGGGTGATGGCCACGCTCGTACGTGTTCCGGAGCTGGACGACGCCACGTTCATCGAGGTCGAGACGGTGGCGGCGGCGGAGGTCGAACTCGCGTCGGCACTGGCTCTCGTGCGTGCCGTGATGGCCGAACTCGGCATCGGAGAAGGTGACTTGACCACGGAGCTCTACACCGATGCGGTCGCGGCGGTGCGGCCAGTCTGATCGGATGGGCCAGTGGGCCCGCCCTCCCGTTCGGAGGCGGGCCCACTGCTCACCGCTGCGCCGCCGCCCTCGACGAGAGGGCGGCGGCGATCCTGTCCGCAGGACCGGTAGCGACGTCAACCGGTTGGACGCCCCGTTCGACCTGCGACACCCAGCTGGCTGTCCGGTTGATGGCCGCAGCAAGTTGATCCTGCCTCATGCCGCGGCTCTTTCGGAGCTGAGCGACCCGAGCGCCGAAGGCGCGCCGCTCTTCTGGGCTCACCGGGGGGCCTGGTCGACAGAACTGCCCTTGCCGGAGATCTCATCCAGGAACGTGACCTCGAACGACTCGAGGTACTGACCACGTTCGGCCAGGAACCGGCGGACATGAGGCTGGCGCTCGTGCTCATCGAACGCTGCGCGATCCGCGTACAGCTCGTAGAAGACCCGGACACGCGGTTCGTCTGCTACGAAGTGGTTGACGTATACGAGAGTGCCGGGTTCCTTGGCGCGGATGCCGTTGAGTGCCTCCTCCGCCAGGGTGTCGAAGGCTTGAGCGGCAGCTGTGTCGTGGGCGACGAAGCGAACGACAAGACCGAATCCCATGGTTCTCCCCTTCCTGGTTGGTTGAGCCTTGCATGGCTCGGTGAAGAACTGCGAGTAGCAGAGCCCCTCGACTCGCAGAGACTCTGCGACTACTTTCGGTCTTGATAACGCAGCGGAGAGCTATAAATGGACCCGCTTTCGCTGCCGTCTGACTGACGGTCACCCCTTGCGGGGTTGAGCCGGGGTGTCAAGTTCGACTGCCTGTCCACCTGCAGGGATGGAGGAGCAATGGCGCCGGATCTGATCGTCAGCCCGCTCAACACCGCTCGATTCCCGGTACCTCTGGCGTGGGAGTTGCCGCCAGGGGCTGATGCCGTGCCGGCGGCGAGGCGGTTGGTGGTGGCGATCCTGCGGGCGCTGGGGCGCCGCTTTCGGGCGATGCGTTGCAGGAGCTGGAGTTGTGTGCGAGTGAGGTGATCGCCAATGCGCTCCTGCATGCCGGGGAGCGGTGATGCGCCGTGCCCCACGCATGGGTGGGGCACGGCGCTGGAACTTCACACCGTCTGCGAGGTGGCGTAGTGGCGACCGCCGCCCGACTCGTCTGGTGGGTGCTGTTCTCCGCCGCTGTGGTGGCGGGGTTCGTCGCCGGGTGTGGCCGTCAGACGGTTTCCAGGGTCTGCTGCGTGACTTGGGCGCCCCGACTCACGCGCAGGCGGACCGGCTTGGCCATCTCGGGGGGAGCGGATCGGTGGCGCCCACGTCCCGGACGGCGTCGCAGAAATCGTCCGCGTCGGCCTCGATCAGGACGTCTTCGCCGATGGTGGCGATGCCCCTCAACTCCCTCGGGACGTACCGAAGAAGCTGTCCAGGATCCGTGAGCCCGAGGCGGTCGGGCCCAGGACGGCCGTTGTCGAGCCACCACCGGTGCGCGGCTTCGACCTTGCCCCACACCCGGCGGGGTCCGTGCTGCCACACCGTGTACGTGACCTGACTACGGAGCTCTACACCGATGAGGTCGCAGTGGCGCGACCAGTCTGACCACAGGGTTCGGCGGGCCCGGTGTTCACCGACGTGCTCCCTGTGGCCACAGTACGACGACCGGCACGCCTCGCCGTCGCGCGTAGGCGACGACGTCCGCAGTCCCGCCGTAGCCCCGGGCGGGCAGGCCGTCCCAGACGGCGAGGAGTTTGTCGACCTGCTGAACCAGCATCTCGCTCCCGGCCATGTGGGCGGCTGAGTCGGACTCCGCGAGACCAGTGCTGTGAACAGCTGAGGCGCTCTCCAACAGCCTGTCGTAGAGCGGGTGATGCGAGCCCGGCAGGCTGTCCCGGTACTGATCGGCCGGGATGACAGCCTCCAGCTGCCCACCTCGCTCAAGGGCGATCTCCGCCAACCATGAATCGGGCCCGTCCGCGATGCAGGACACGACGGTGAGTGCGCTCAGGTCCTCGCCCGCGAGAGCGCCGACGAGCATCTGTCGAACCTGCGTCTCTACCTCGGCCGTGAGTCCTCGGTGCCCGGTGATTCCGATCCGCATCGCTTCCCTTTACAGATAGACGTTGTGAAGGCGTTCATCGAACTCCCTCACGACCTTGGGCGGTGAGGGAGTG
The DNA here is from genome assembly GCF_040637885.1 of Kitasatospora sp. NPDC028055. Classification (NCBI taxonomy): domain Bacteria; kingdom Bacillati; phylum Actinomycetota; class Actinomycetes; order Kitasatosporales; family Streptomycetaceae; genus Kitasatospora; species Kitasatospora sp. NPDC028055. The sequence continues at coordinate 73,304 of NZ_JBEZXE010000030.1, forward strand.
TTGAGCGATCGACGGAGTGCGCGGCCTCGCTCGATGATTCGCCCTGAACGGTACTGGAACCCGATCTCGAGGGCTTGGGTTGCGAGCGTGAACGCCGCCTCAATCCGCCCGGCAGCCAGGTGGCCTGTTGCCAGGTCCATCACCAGCAACGCGCGCTGCTTTGCGTGAGCTGTGGCGAGAACAGCGCTTGCACCATCCGACACCCATGCTTCAAGTCCGAGCTTGGCGCCACAGGTCACCCTGGAGGCAGCGACTTTGGACTCGTCGAAGGTGAAGACCCAGGGCCATGGGGGCGGTTCATCTCCCGTGGTGGTGCGGGCGGCAGCTCGGCTATGTGTCAGCGCGCGATCTGAGCTTCGCTGGTCGCCGGCGGAAGCGTGTCCGAGGGCCTCCACGGATGCGAGCCAGGCGTCTGCGATGGCTGGTCGCCCGGATTCAAGGAGGCTGCGCGCCTTCTTCACCAGGCTGAGTGCCTGGATTGCGTTGCCAGTCTGGGCTTCGAACTGTGCCAGGCTTCCTGCTTGGTAGGCGGCGAGCAGGGGGTTGGCGCCAGATCGGGCTGCTTTGATTGCGGCGCCATAGAACGATCGAGCAGACCCGTGATCTCCCATGTCCCACGCCAGCCAGGCGGCCAGGCTCGCCGCCTCGCTCGCGACGGCGGCGAGCCTGATTCGGTGGGCATCTGTCGGCGCCGCGACGACCAGCCCCTGAATCAGGCGAAGATGGGAGTGGACGACATCGGTCAGATCGCGTGAGGGAGTTGACCCATCCAGTCGACGGTATGACGTGGTGGCAAGCCGAAGCGCGGCAGCCTGTTGCTCGGCCTCATCGGTGGGCCCGGCAACGGCGGCGAGGACGGGTGCCGCCACGATCGCCGCAGCTGCACCGAGAAGTTGGCGTCTATGCACGTCCTCAGTTCCAATTCGCGCTCGCCTCGCTGTATCGGCGAGTCCTAGCAATCCGGCCGGGATGCTGAGGTGTTGCGACACTCTCAGCAGCACATCCATGGCATAGGGGCCGGTCCCTCGTTTCTCCAAGCGTGAGATAGCGGATTGCGACAGCCCGCATGCCTCGCCCAGCTGTACCTGGGTCATGCGCTGGTTAGTTCGGGCCAGTTCGATGACCTTGCCGTAGTTCGCCGACCGGGACGCCTCCCGGACCACTGCCGAATTCCAGTTCAACAGCCCATCCAAACGCTACGACCTCAGCCAAGCAGGCGAGGCAGTCCGATGCGTTCCGTGCATATCCGTATGCGGGTACCGCATTGCCGATGGTCTCACGATCGTGACGGATTGTTCACTGAGTGTGAGAGCGCGTTGATGCGTCGGTGTCTCGGCAGCCCGCGAGACACCGACGCCGGTCTCGTGTCGGCTCCTTCATTGTCTGCCTGGTTTGGAGGCTGTTCGTGGTTGTCAGCCCACTGAGTAATGCTCGATTCCCGGTACCTCTGGAGTGGGGGGTGCCGCCGGGGCCGGACGCCGTGCCGGCGGCGCGGCGGTTGGTGGGGGCGATTCTGCGGGAGTGGTCGGTGCCGCTGACCGAAGACGGGTTCCAGGAGGTGGAGTTGTGTGCGAGCGAGGTCATCGCGAATGCGCTCCTGCACACCGGGGAGCGGTGTGTCGTGTCCGTCCGCTGGCGTAGCGGGCGGGTGCGGGTGGAGGTGGCCGATCGGGGTGCGGAGCTTCCGCATCGGGAGCGGGATCCCGAAGCGACCACCGGGCGTGGCCTGTTGCTCGTCCAGGCGCTCGCGCACGCGTGGGGGTGGCGGCCGGCGGAGGTGGGCAAGGTGGTGTGGTTCGAGTACCTGGCGAATGCCGAAGCGCCGTGCCCCACGCATGGGTGGGGCACGGCGCTCGAACTTCACGTCGCCGGGGTGGTGTGACCGTCAGGAGGCTTCCAGGGTCTCCTTCATGACTGCGATGAATCCCTCAGGTGGTACCGAAGAAGCTGTCCAGGATCCGTTGCGCGGCCAGCCCCGCCGGCAGCGTTCCGGCCCGCACCTGGGCCTCCAGTTCCGGGGTGAGCCGCCGTACCTCCGGGTGTGCGTGCAGCCGGGCGTACAGCTGGTCGTGGACCATCGACCAGGTCCACTCGACCTGCTGTTCCCGCCGCTTGGCCGCCAGCCCGCCTGTGGCGTCGAGCACCTTCCGGTGCTGCTGCAGCCGCTCCCACAGGACGTCGAGCCCGGCCCCGTCGAGCCCGCTGCAGGTCAGCACCGGCGGCGTCCACGCCGCGTCCGGGGGCTGCAACAGCCGGAGCGCGCCCGCGAGTTCACGGGCGGCCGCCTTCGCGTCCCGCTCGTGCGGGCCGTCCGCCTTGTTGACGGCGATGACGTCCGCCAGCTCCAGCACGCCCTTCTTGATGCCCTGGAGCTGGTCGCCGGTACGGGCAAGGCTGAGCAGCAGGAAGGTGTCCACCATCCCGGCGACGGTCGTTTCGGACTGGCCAACGCCGACGGTCTCGATCAGGACGACGTCGTAGCCCGCCGCCTCCATGACCACCATCGACTCCCGGGTGGCCTTGGCGACGCCGCCCAGCGTCCCAGAGGTGGGCGACGGCCGGACGAAGGCGTTCGGGTCGACGGCCAGCCGCTCCATCCGGGTCTTGTCGCCCAGGATGGAGCCGCCGGTCCGCGTGGACGTCGGGTCGACGGCGAGCACCGCGACCCGGTGGCCCAGGCCCGTGAGCATCGTCCCGAAGGAGTCGATGAAGGTCGACTTGCCGACACCGGGCACCCCGGTGATGCCCACCCGCACCGCGCCGCCCGCGTGCGGCAGCAGCCGCTGGAGCAGCTGCTGCGCGAGCGCGCGGTGGTCGGGCCGGGTGGACTCGACGAGGGTGACGGCGCGCGCGATCCAGGCGCGCGAGCCGTCCAGGACGCCCGTCACGTAGCTGTCGAGGTCGATCGTCCTCGGTGGCATGACGATCAGACCGTCACAGCTCGTGGCCGAGCTCGGCGGCCAGGGCGGTCAGCAGGTCGAAGGCCGCGTCCGGGATCACCGTGCCGGGGCCGAACACGGCCGCCGCGCCCGACTGGTACAGGGCCTCGAAGTCCTGCGGCGGGATGACGCCGCCGACCACGATGGTGATGTCCTCCCGCCCGGCCGCGGCGAGTTCGGCGCGCAGCGCGGGCACCAGGGTGAGGTGTCCGGCCGCCAGCGACGAGACGCCGACGATGTGGACGTCCGCCTCGACGGCCTGGCGGGCGACCTCGGCCGGGGTCTGGAACAGCGGGCCGACGTCGACGGTGAAGCCGAGGTCGGCGAAGGCGGTGGCGATCACCTTCTGGCCGCGGTCGTGGCCGTCCTGGCCCATCTTGGCGACCAGGATGCGCGGGCGACGGCCCTCGGCCTGCTCGAACCGCTCGACCAGGTCGCGGGTGCGCTGGAGGGAGGCCGACGGGCCCGCTTCGTCTCGGTACACACCGGAAATGGTACGGATCTGGCCGGAGTGGCGGCCGTACACCTTCTCCAGGGCGTCGGAGATCTCGCCGACCGTGGCCTTCGCCCGGGCCGCGTTGACGGCCAGGTGCAGCAGGTTGCCGTCCAGCGACCCGCCGCGCTGCGGACCGGCCTCGGCGGCCGCCGTCAGGGCGCGCAGCGCGTCCTGGCAGACCGCCTCGTCGCGCTCCTCGCGCAGCCGGCGCAGCTTCTCGATCTGCCGGGCCCGTACCGCCGAGTTGTCGACCTTGAGCACGTCGATCTGCTCGTCGTTCTCGACCCGGTACTTGTTGACGCCGATCACCGGCTGGCGGCCGGAGTCGATCCGCGCCTGGGTACGGGCGGCGGCCTCCTCGACGCGCATCTTGGGGATGCCCGCGTCGATGGCCTTGGCCATGCCGCCGGCCGCCTCGACCTCCTGGATGTGCTGCCAGGCCCGGGCGGCGAGGTCCTGGGTCAGCTTCTCGACGTACGCGGAGCCGCCCCATGGGTCGATGACCCGGCAGGTGCCCGACTCCTGCTGGAGCAGCAGCTGGGTGTTGCGGGCGATCCGGGCGGAGAAGTCCGTGGGGAGCGCGAGCGCCTCGTCGAGGGCGTTGGTGTGCAGCGACTGGGTGTGGCCCTGGGTGGCGGCCATCGCCTCGACGCAGGTGCGCGTCACGTTGTTGAACACGTCCTGGGCGGTCAGCGACCAGCCCGAGGTCTGCGAATGGGTGCGCAGCGAAAGGGACTTGGGATTCTTCGGGTCGAACTGCTTGACCAGCTTGGCCCACAGCAGCCGGGCCGCGCGCAGCTTGGCGACCTCCATGAAGAAGTTCATGCCGATCGCCCAGAAGAACGACAGCCGCGGCGCGAAGGCGTCCACGTCCAGGCCCACGTCCAGGCCCGCGCGCAGGTACTCGACCCCGTCGGCCAGGGTGTAGGCGAGTTCCAGGTCGGCGGTGGCCCCGGCCTCCTGGATGTGGTAGCCGGAGATGGAGATCGAGTTGTACCGGGGCATCTTCTGCGAGGTGTACGCGAAGATGTCCGAGATGATCCGCATCGACGGCTGCGGCGGGTAGATGTAGGTGTTGCGGACCATGAACTCCTTGAGGATGTCGTTCTGGATGGTCCCCGCGAGCTTCTCGGGCGGCACCCCCTGCTCCTCGGCCGCGACGATGTACAGCGCGAGCACCGGGAGCACCGCGCCGTTCATGGTCATCGACACCGACATCTTGTCGAGCGGGATGCCGTCGAACAGCTGGCGCATGTCGTAGATCGAGTCGATGGCGACGCCCGCCATGCCGACGTCGCCGGTGACGCGCGGGTGGTCGCTGTCGTAGCCGCGGTGGGTCGGCAGGTCGAAGGCGACCGAGAGGCCCTTCTGGCCGGCCGCGAGGTTGCGGCGGTAGAAGGCGTTGGACTCCTCGGCGGTGGAGAAGCCCGCGTACTGGCGGACCGTCCACGGCTGGTTGACGTACATGGTCGGGTACGGCCCGCGCAGGTACGGGGCGATGCCGGGGTACGTCTCCAGGAAGTCCAGGCCCTCGAGGTCGGCCGCGGTGTACAGCGGCTTGACGCCGATGCCCTCCGGGGTGTCCCAGACCAGCTCGTCGACGTCCTTGCCGGTGGACCGGCGCCAGGCGGCCTGCCACTGGGCGTCGGTGACGTCTCCGGCGGAGGGACCGGCGGAGGAGTCGTCCAGCCCGATTCCGGTGAAGTCGGGGATCATCGCGCCACTCCAATGAGGTCCAGCAGGGAGGTGAGGACGGCGATCGCGTCCCCGCCCGCGTAGATGAACTCGTCCACTCCGGCGGGTACTTCGGCCGGGCGGCCGGCCAGCAGCACGCGCTGGGCGCCCGCCTCCTTCAAGGCTACGGCGACGGCCGCGGCGTGCTCGCCGTACAGGGCGTCGCTGGAGCACAGGCAGGCGACGGTCGCACCGGACGCCCGGAACGCCGCGGCGAACGCGGCCGGGTCGACGCCCTCGGTGGCGGTGGTCGCGATGCCGCCGGCCTGGAACAGGTTGGCGGCGAAGGTGGTGCGCCCGGTGTGCGCGGCGGCCGTGCCGATCGAGGCCAGGAAGAGGGCCGGACGGGCGCCGGTGGCCGCCAGGTGGGCGTCCGAGCGGTCCCGCAGCGCCTCGTACGCCTCGGCGCGGCGCACCCGCGGCAGGCCGCCGGTGTGCCCGGCCGGGGCGGGCTCGCGGACCAGCGGCTGCTCGTCCAGGTGCGGGAACTCGCTGACGCCGGTGACCGGTTCGCGCCGCTTGGCGAGCTTCGCGGACCGCTCCGCCCAGGTCGCGGCGATCCGGTCGCCGACCAGCCCGGACGCCAGCGCGGCCTGCTGGCCGCCGGCCCGCTCGATCTCCTGGAACCAGGCCCAGGCGGCCCGGGCCAGCTCCTCGCCGAGCTGCTCGACGTACCAGGAGCCGCCGGCCGGGTCGATCACCCGGGACAGGTGGGACTCCTCCAGCAGGATCGACTGGGTGTTGCGGGCGATCCGGCGGGCGAAGGCGTCGGGGAGGCCGAGGGCGCTGTCGAAGGGCAGCACGGTGACGGCGTCGGCGCCGCCGACCCCGGCGGCCAGGCAGGCCACGGTGGTGCGCAGCATGTTCACCCACGGGTCGCGGGCGGTCATCATCACCCGGGAGGTGACGGCGTGCTGGCGCTGCGCCGAGGCCTCGGCGGAGCCGCCGGACACCTCGGCGACGCGGGCCCAGAGGCGGCGCGCGGCGCGGAACTTGGCGATGGTCAGGAACTGGTCGGCGTCGGCGGCGTAGCGGAACTCCAGCTGGCCGAGCGCGGCGTCGACGGACAGGCCGGCGGCGGTCAGCGCGCGCAGGTAGGCGACGCCGGTGGCGAGCGCGCAGCCCAGCTCCTGGGCGGGGGAGGCGCCGGCCTCGTGGTACGGAAGGGCGTCCACGGTCAGGGCCCGGACGTTCGGGTAGCCCTCGGCGCAGCGGGCGGCGAGCGCGGCGGCCTCGGCGAGCAGGGCCTCGGTACGGTCGGCGGAGCCGGTGCGGGCCTGGAGGCCGAGCGGGTCGGCGCCGAGGTTGCCGGCGGCGGAGGCGGGGGAGACCTCGCGCTCCTCGTACAGCGCGAACAGCCGCTCGGCGGCCTCGGTGAAGTCCGGTCCCGCGTCGAGGGCGACGGCGGCGAGGTCCAGGTACACCCCGTCGAGCGCCTCGGGCAGGGCGGCGACGGGCAGGCCCGCGTCGCCGAGTTCCAGCCAGAGCGAGCCGACGCCGTGCTCCAGGTCGGCCAGTACGGCCTCGTTGGCGCGCCGGCGGTCCGGGTCGGCGTGCCGCTGGCGTACGTCCCACCCGGCGACGGCGGAGCCCTGGGGCCGGCCGCCCCGGATGAACGGGGGGAAGCCGGGGTAGCCGGGCTCGACCGAGGTGTCCTCGGCGGTGTACAGCGGGCGGGCGCGCAGCCCGTCCTGGAGCGCGGTGGTGAGCGCCTGCTCGGCGGCGGCGCCGTCCTCCGGCTGGGCACCGGACTTGCGCAGCACGCCCTCGACGAGCTGCTGCCACTGCTCACGGTGCGCGGCCGGGAACTCGGCGGCGAGGGGGAGCCTTTCGGGCGGGACCTTCATGTCCGCAGGTTAGCGCCCGTCAGCGGAGCGGAAGGAGGGTCGTTAAGTGTGACCTTGTTCTCGATTTGGCGCGCTTTCGGCGCGTGGCCAGCACTCCGTCCGGCGGGGAGTGTCACGAGGCGGGGGTCGGGGCCCGGCGGAGGGTCGGTCGGCCGCCCGGAAGTGCCCTGGATCAGGGGGATTGCGGAACCCCGCCCCTCATCTATTAAGTTACTTCGAAGAAGGCGGGTGGGGACGGCATCCCCCGTACGGCCCCGCCCGTCCTTCGCCGTCCCCTGCGCGTCTGCGCACCCCTACCCGGGCGTGCCGCCGGGGCCTCGGCCGAATTCCCGGATGGTCGGATGAACGTGCGAATGCCCCTCGGACGTTCCTCCAGTGTCACCGCATGTCACCGCACCTCCCCGCATCTCCCCCCGCACCTCCCCCCGCCCGTCCCCCGAAGGAGTGCCATCTCGATGGGAAAGCGCCGTAAGCCCAGCCCCCCGAGCCGGGCCCGCATGGCGGTCCTCACCACGGCGATGGCCGGCGGTGCGGTGCTCGCCGCCGGCACCGCCCACGCCGAGCCGGCCCCGAACCTGGCCTCCGTCAAGGAGCAGGTGGACAAGCTCAACGAGGAGGCCGAGCAGTCCGTCGAGCAGTACAACGGCTTCCAGGAGAAGCAGCAGAAGCTCCAGGGCGAGGCCAACCGGATCCAGGAGAAGGTCGCCCGTGGCCAGGAGGCGATGAACGAGCTGCGCACCCGGCTCGGCGCGGTCGCCGCCGACCAGTACCGCAACGGCGGCATCGACCCCTCCGTCCAGTTGATGTTCGACTCCGACCCGGCCGGCTACCTGGAGCGCGCCTCTGCGCAGAACCAGGCGGCCGGCACCCAGACGGCCCTGCTCAAGCAGGCCCAGGGCGAGCAGCGCAAGCTCGACCAGGACCGCGCCGAGGCCACCGCCACCCTCGCCCAGCTCGACTCGGTCGGCACCGAACTGGCGGCGAAGAAGCAGCAGATCCAGACCAAGCTCGCCCAGGCCCAGGCCACCCTCAACAAGCTGAGCGCCGAGGACCGCGCCAAGGTCAACGCCCAGCAGGCCGCCGACAAGGCCAAGGCCGAGGCCCAGCAGGCGGCCGCCGCCGACCGGGCCTCCCGCTCGGACGCGCGCCCGGACCTGAACACCCCGGCCCCGCCGGCGGCCGCCAGCGGCCGGGCCGCGGCGATCGTCCAGTTCGCCTACGCCCAGCTCGGCAAGCCGTACCAGTGGAGCGCCACCGGCCCCAACAGCTTCGACTGCTCCGGCCTCACCGGCGCCGCCTACCGCGCGGCGAACGTCAAGCTCTCCCGGATGTCCCAGGACCAGTGGAACGACGGCCCGCGGGTCGCCCGCTCCGACCTCCAGCCCGGTGACCTGGTCTTCTTCTATCCGGACATCCACCACGTCGGGATCTACATCGGGGACGGCAAGATGATCCACTCCCCGCGCACCGGCAAGAACGTCGAGGTCCTGCCGATCTCCGCGATGCCGTACATGGGTGCCGTCCGGCCGTAGTCGGAGTCCGTGGTCACGGAGCCCGTAGCCACGGAGCCCTGAGCCCAGAGCCCTGAGCCCAGAGCGCTGAGCCCGGCGGCTGCGCGCCGCACCTGCTACGGGTGCGGTGCGCAGGCCAGCAGGTACGGCAGGGTCGGCAGCGCCAACACCCCGAGCCGCCAGGCCAGTTGGCGTCGCCGGCCGTTGCCCGGGCGGGCCAGTCGGCGGACCCTGGCCAGCACTCCGGTGGAGGCGACTCCCAGAGCGGTGCCGGGAGTTGTCCCGGGAGTTGGCCCGGAGGCCGCCAACGCGCAGAGCGCCGAGGCCAGTTCGCTCCGGGACACCTCGGCCAGCGCCGCGTCGTCGGCCGCCATCTCCAGCAGCAGTGCCACCTCCGAGCGCCCCAGCCGGGCCAGTGGCAGGGGGCCCAGCAGCAGCGCGAAGGTGTCGACGGGCAGGCGGAGGAGGTGGTGGCGGCCGCGGATGTGCCCGTGCTCGTGGGCGACGGCCGCGGCCAGCTGCCGCTCGTCCAGCAGCCGCAGCGCCCCGCGGGACAGCACCACCCGGGAGCGCCGGCCGGGCAGGCAGTAGACCGTCGGGTGGGCGTGCTCCAGCACCAGGGCACCCCAGCGCCGGTCCCGTACGGCGACCACGTCCAGCACCGCCCGGTGCCGCCGCCGGGCCCGCCCGGTCCGGACGCCGACGGCGGCCGCCGGCCCAGTGAGCAGGGCCCCGGTGGCGGCGAGCAGCCACCAGTCGTGGGTGTGCGGCAGGACCGGCCCGGTCGGTTCGAGGTGCGGGAACAGGCCGATCAGCCCGGCCGGCTCGTGCGTGGCGGGCTCGAACGCGTGGTGCGCCGCGAGCACCAGGGCGACGGTGAAGGAGGCCATCAGTGCCAGCCACAGCGCGACGCCGAGCAGCGGGCGGGTCTGGAGCCGGGCCTGGAGCCGGGCCGAGCCGGCCAGGCGGCGGGGGAGCAGCACGCCGGTCGCGGCCAGGTAGAGGCCGAGCAGGGCGAGCGTCACTCGGCGTCCCGGGCCTTCACCTGTTCGAGGGCGGCGAGCAGTGCGGACGCCTCGTCCCCGCTGATCCGGTCGACGAACTGCAGCAGGGCGCCGGCCCGGTCCGTGGTGGTCTCCAGGGCCTGGTGCATCAGCTGGGCGGTGTACGCCTCCCGGGTGCAGGTCGGCTCGTACACCCAGGCGCGGCCGACCTTGTCCCGGCGCAGCCAGCCCTTGGTGTGCAGGATGTCGGCGACGGTGGTCACGGTGGTGTACGCGACCGGGCGCTGCTGCTGGAGGTCGTCGACCACCTCGCGCACCGTGGCCGGACGGCCCCAGGCCCACAACCGGTCCATGATCTCGGCCTCGAGATCGCCGAAACCCCGTAGCACCGCCCTCGTCTCCCTCGCCGCACCGACCGCCGGCGCCCTTCGCCCGCTGGAACGCGGCCCATGCTACGTAACGCACCGGGCGCCCGCCCCCGGGTGAGGGGAGCGGGCGCCCACGGACTGGACGACTCAGGACAGCCGCCGCCCCAGCGGCACCCTGGAACGGGTGAACAGCGCCGCGAGCAGCCCGGCCACCACCGGCAGCACCAGGACCACCAGCAGCAGTTCCCCCCAGGGCGCGGTGAGCAGCATCGGCTTCGAACCGAACCCGCTGGCCCGGGACTTCAACAGCCCCACCGCCGGGACGAAGCCGTTCGCCGCCCCGAGCAGCGCCCCGAGCAGCGCGATCAGTGCGCACTGCAGGCCCGCCATGGTCCGGCGGATCCGCGGCGGTGCGCCGACCGCGGCCAGGGTGGCCTGGTCCTGCCGGGAGTCGGCGGCCGCGAGCCCGGTGGCGATCCCGGCCGCGCCGAGCACGACCAGTCCGGCGAAGCCGCTGAGGGCGAGGGTGAGCGCGTCGCTCTTGGGCTGGTAGCCGCGCTCGACGTCCAGCTCGGCATAGTGGTCCAGCCGGGCGGCGGCGGCCGCGGCCCGCTGCTGGGCCTTGCGGTCGGGCGGGGTGGCCGGTCGCCAGACGGCGCCCTGGGGTGCCGAGGCGAGGCCGAGCCTGCTCAGCGCCGTGGTCGGCAGCAGGCCCTGGGCGTAGCGGGCGGCGTCCGGGTCGTCGACCAGCACCGCGTCCACCGGGACTTCCTGGAGGTCGGGCTTGGGGACCTGCCCGGGCTGCAGTGGGGCGCCGCCGCCCCCGCGCAGCAGCAGCACGGCCTTGCCGTCGGCGCCGATCAGCGACCGGTCGAAGACCAGCAGCTTCCCGGCGGCCAGCGCCTGCTCGGCCGCCTGGTCCCGGACGTCGAACAGGTTGTGCAGCACGGTGGCGTCCCCGGTGGCGAGGTGCGGGATCGCCGCGAGCCGGCGCAGCTCCACCGGGCCCTTGAGGGTGACGGTGCTGGAGCAGTTGTCGCAGAACTTGTAGAGGGCCTGGCCGACTTCGGCGCGCGGGCCGAGCCCGGAGAGCTGCTTCTCCACCTCGGCCAGCAGCTGGGCGGACTCCGGGCCCTCCCGGTGGCTGATCAGCTGGACGGCGCCGTACGGGGCCTCCGGCCGGTAGTCGCGCCGGTTCTCGGCGTCCGTGCTCGTGCTGTACACCCCGATGGCGACGGCTCCGGCCACGGCGGCCATCACCGCGGCGACGGCCGGTGCGGTGCGCGAGCGGTTGCGGGCGGAGTCGCGCAGCGCCAGCCGGGGGCCGAGCGGCAGCCGCCCCGCGAGCCGGCCGAACAGGGCGACCAGGACGGGTGTGCAGGCGAGCAGCCCGAGTTCGGCGCAGACCGAGCCGACCAGCACGGTGAGGGTGCGGGCGTCGTAGGTGCTGACCACGGGCGAGCCGTGCTGGACGGCGCCCGCGCCGTACATCGCGATCGCGCCGCCGCCGAGGAGCAGCGCCACGCCGAGCACGGTGACCAGGCGGTTGGGTGACCGGACGGTGTCCCGCCCGGTGAGGCCGGCGGTGACGCTGCGCCGGGCGGCCTGCCAGGCCGGCAGTGCGGCCGCGAGTAGGGCGGTGACCACGCCGATCCCGCCGATGGCCAGCAGGTCCACCGGGGGGAGGGCGAAGTGGCCGAAGCGGGCGCCGCCGACCTCCTCGATCACCGACCGCAGCGCGGCGACCAGTCCGGTGCCGACCGCCACACCGAGGGCCGCCCCGGCCAGGCCGAGCACCAGGCCGCCGCCGAGCACCACCGCGCCGATGTGGGTGCGCCGGCCGCCCGCGGCGCCGAGCAGTGCGAGCTGGCGGCGGGAGCGGCGGGCGCCGACCGCGAAGGCGGGGCCGGCGAGCAGGGCGACCTCCAGCAGCCCCATGCCGGTGACGGTGGCGACCACGACCTTGGTGCTGTTGCCGCCGGCGGGGTCGCGGTAGACGGTGGAGTCCCGGTAGTAGGGGACGGCGCCGTACGGCGGTGGGTCGAGCGCGACGGCGCGTGCGGTGAGGGTGTAGCCGTGGGCGTTGAACGACTGGACGGTGGCCCAGTCCAGGGTCGCCCCGCCCGGAAGGTGCACCAGCCAGGAGCTGTGGTTGGTGCGGCCCTGCCCGGGGGCGGGCTGTCCGGGTTCCGCCGCGGCGGCCAGCTGGTCGAGCAACTCGCCGGGCCGGGCGATGAGTTCGACCCGGTTGAGGTCGTCCGGGTACTCCACCAGGCCGGTGATGCGGAAGGTGGTCCGCTCCAGTCCCTGGACGGTGGTGTCGCTGCCGAGCCGGAGCCCGGAGTGGTCCAGGAAGGCCTGGGTGACGGCGAGTTCGTGCGGTGCGCCGGGTGCGCGGCCCTTGACTAGGTCGACCCGGCCGCGCCAGACCGGGTCGCCCAGGTCGGCCTCGGCGGTGAGGGTGCGGACCAGGCCCTCGGGTGAGCTCGCGCCGGTCTCCGGGCCGGTCCGGACCGGGGTGAGCGCGCTGCCGGGCGGCAGCAGCGAGCCGACCAGGGCGGTCGGGTCGGTGCTCGCGCCCTTGAGCTGCTCGGGCGTGGGCTGTTGCCCGGGCCGCGGCTGGACGGCGAACGCGCCGTCCTCGGCGATCGGGGCCTGTTCGACGGTCTGGCCCGGGCTGACCGCGGTGACCAGCGCGTCCGCGCCGCCCACCACCCGCTCGACCCGCTCGGCGGGGGACAGTTGGCCGCTGCGGTGGACCACGTCGGCGCCGGTGACGCCGAGCACGGGCAGCGCGATCATGGCCACGATCAGGGCGCTGCGCCCCTTGGCCCGCAGGGCGTCGCGCCGGGCGATCCGCAGCGCGAGCTTCCACGCTCCCAACTTCATCGGGCCACCTCGCCGAAGGAGCCGAAGGAGTGGTCGCGGTGGACGGCGGCCTGGCAGCTGCCGGAGCGGCGTCCGACGCTCTCCGAGGCGACCGCACCGTCCCGCAGGTGGACCACCCGGTCGGCCCAACTGGCGTGCGAGGCCTCGTGGGTGACCATCATGGCGGCCGCCCCGGCGTCGCAGCGGGCGCGCAGCACGGCGAGCACGGCGTCGCCGGTGGCGGAGTCGAGCGCCCCCGTGGGTTCGTCGGCGAGGACGAGGCGGCGTTCGCCGATCAGGGCGCGGGCGATGGCGACGCGCTGCTGCTGGCCGCCGGACATGTCGTCGGGGAAGCGGTCGGCCAGCTCGCCGATGCCCAGTTCCTCCAGGGCGGCGAGGGCCTCCCGGCGGGCGGTGCGTCCGGAGACGCCGTCGAGTTCGCGCGGCAGGGCGATGTTCTCGGCGGCGGTGAGCGCCGGGATCAGGTTGTAGTCCTGGAAGACGTAGCCGACGGAGCGCCGCCGCAGGTCGGCGAGCTTGCCCCGGCTGAGGCCGCCGAGGGTCACGCCCTCGACCAGCACCTCGCCGCCGCTGGGCAGGTCCAGCCCGCCGGCCAGGGTGAGCAGGGTCGACTTGCCTGAGCCGGAGGGCCCCATCACGGCGACGAACTCGCCGGCGTGGACGGTCAGGTCGACCTCGCGCAGGGCGTGCACCTCGGCGGCGCCGCGGCCGTGCACCCGGGAGACCCCGGCCAGCTGCAGGACGGGCGCGGGTCGGCTCGGATCGATGTGGGACATGGTTCCCCCTCGTGAGCTGTTCAGCTGCATATGTCGGTGAACTATATATGCCGGTGGGGGATGAGCAAGTCGCCGCAGGTTTGGTCAAGGTTCTACAAAGCTGTCGAAGATCAGCCGAAAAGGTGACTCGGGGTCGCCGTGCCGGGTCTATGCTTTGGGAGGTTTGAAAAGGCACCTCGTTCGGTGAGGCGTCTTCACGGACACAGGCCACTGACCCGACGACGTCGAGAGACGCCCAGGTTCAGGACAGGTCTTCCCGAGTTAAGGGTTGACCCCAAGTGGCTTCCGGCCGATCCGGCTGGACACGCCGTGGAGTGCCAAAGCTCTGACGAGTTGGGGTGTACCGGTCGTCGAAGACCGGTGTGCTCCTTGCCGTGTCGTGATGCGGCGCACAGACGGTGCGCCCCCGACCGGGAGGAGGCGAGAGACATGGACTGCGATAGTCCGGGCCACAGTAGCCCCTACCTCCGCATGCTCTCGAACACCTCCGGCACGCGGTAACAACCTTCCCTGCGCGTTCACCCGACGCTTCGTCCTGCGCTCAACCATGCCCGGACGCAGGTCGACTGACGCGTCGTCAGCATCATCGTGCCCGCACGGCCGCCGCCGCTCAGCGTCGCCGTACGGCCGTGGATGCCGTGCGCCCGCAGGGAGGCTTGCCGCTGCGTGCCCCCTGACGCCCCCTCAAGGTAGGGGGAGGGAGGCCCCGCCATGACCAACGTGATGCTGGACCCGAAGGTCCCCACCGCCGCCACAGTCCCCACCGCCCCCGCAGCGCCCGTCGCGCCCGCCAAGTCCGCCGTGCTGGACGACGCCCACGTCGGCGACATCAAGGGCGCGCTCGGCACCATCCGGCTCGACGACACCACCCCCCGCCACGGACTCTCCGCCCGGCTCAAGACCCTGCTGGCGATCGTCGGCCCCGGCCTGATCGTGATGGTCGGCGACAACGACGCCGGCGCCTTCTCCACCTACGGCCAGGCCGGCCAGAACTACGGCACCCAGCTGCTGTGGACGCTGCTCCTGCTCGTCCCGGTGCTGTACGTCAACCAGGAGATGGTGCTGCGCCTGGGCGCGGTCACCGGCGTCGGCCACGCCCGGCTGATCCTGGAGCGGTTCGGCAAGTTCTGGGGCGCGTTCAGCGTCATCGACCTCTTCCTGCTCAACGCCCTCACCCTGGTCACCGAGTTCATCGGCGTCACCATGGCGGCCGGGTACCTGGGCCTGCCCAAGGTCCTCTCCGTCGTCCTGGCGGCGGCGATCATCATCGCCTCGGCCTTCACCGGCTCCTTCCAGCGCTTCGAGCGGGTCGCCATCACGCTCTGCGTCGGCTCGCTGCTGCTGGTCCCGATCTACTTCATGGTCCACCCCAAGACCTCGCAGCTGGCCCACGACTTCGTGACGCCGCAGATGCCCGGCGGCGCCGGCCAGCTCGCGGCCGTCATGATGGTCATCATCTCGATCGTCGGCACCACCGTCGCCCCCTGGCAGCTGTTCTTCCAGCAGTCGTACGTCATCGACAAGCGGATCACCCCGCGTTTCATGAAGTACGAGAAGGTCGACCTGTGGATCGGCATCGCGATCGTGATCATCGGCGCCGCCGCGCTGATCGGCCTCACGGCGGCGGCCTTCGCCGGCACCGACGGCTTCGGCCAATTCTCCGACACGGCCGCCGTCGCCAAGGGCATCGAGGACAAGGCCGGCCACCTGGCGGGCGTGCTGTTCGCCATCGCCCTGCTGGACGCCTCGATCATCGGCGCCTTCGCCGTCTCGCTCTCCACCGCCTACGCCATCGGCGACGTCTTCGGCATCAAGCACTCCCTGCACCGCGGGGTCAAGGGCGCCAAGGGCTTCTACGCCGTCTACGCCGGACTGGTGGCCGTCGCCGCGACGATCACCCTGCTGTCCAACGGCTACACCCAGGGCCTGATCACCCAGTTCGTCCAGGTGCTGGCCGGGGTGCTGCTGCCCTCCGCCACCGTCTTCCTGCTGCTGCTCTGCAACGACCGGGCCGTGCTCGGCCCCTGGGCCAACGGGCCCCGGACCAACGCCTTCACCTCCACGGTGGTCGGCGTCCTGGTGATGCTCTCGCTGATCCTCACCGCGTCGGTGGTCTGGCCGGGCATCAGCTCGGACGCGATCCTGTGGATCATGGGCAGCTGCGGCATGGTCGGGGTCCTGGTCGCGGGCTACTTCTTCACCGCCGGCCGTACCGGCACCAAGGAGGACCCCATCGACCGCACCGGCCGGGAGGACTGGCGGATGCCCCCGCTGGAGACGCTGAGCCAGCCGGCGATGTCCACCGCCCGCAAGGTCGGCATGGGCGCCCTGCGCGCCTACCTGCTGATCGCGATGGTCATGGTCATCATCAAGGTCGTCCAGACCGCGCTCAACCACTGAGCCGCCGAGCGGAGCCCGTACGGACGGGTGGCGGGCAGCGGCTCGCCACCCGTCCGTACCTTCTGGCTCCGTTCCCCCGGCCCGGGGTCCCCGCGATCCCCGTGCTTCCCGTGATCCCCGCGATCCCTGTGGTCCCCTTGCTTCCCCTGCTGTCCGTGTTCCCCGTGAATCCCTTGGAGGAGGTGCCGTCGTGCACACCCTGACCACCGTCGAGTTCCTGGTCCGGCTCGCCACCGGCGTCGCCTGCGGCGCGCTGATCGGCATCGAGCGCCAGTGGCGGGCCCGGATGGCCGGCCTGCGGACCAACGCCCTGGTCGCCGCCGGTGCCACCCTGTTCGTCCTGTACAGCGAGGCGGTCGGCGACACCGGCAGCCCCACCCGGGTCGCCTCCTACGTGGTCTCCGGCATCGGCTTCCTCGGCGGTGGCGTGATCCTGCGCGACGGGGCCGGCGTACGCGGCCTCAACACCGCTGCCACGCTGTGGTGTTCGGCCGCGGTCGGGGTGCTGGCCGCCTCCGGCAAGCTGGAGCTCGCCGCCCTCGGCACCTTCGCGGTGCTCGCCGTCCACCTGGTGCTGCGCCCGGCCGGCCGGCTGCTCGACCGCTCCCCGCAGTCCGGCAGCGACCCGGACTCCACCGTCCGGGCCACCGTCCACGTGGAGTGCGACCGCAAGTCCGAGACCCACATCCGCGCCCTGCTGCTCCAGGCCCTGACCGCCTCGGGCCTCGCCCCGACCGGCCTGCGCGCCCGCCGCACCGAGGAGGGCGACGCCACCAGCCTGCGGGCCACCGTAGCGATCGGCGGGCAGGTGGCCCCCGCGCTGGAGCAGGTCGTCAGCCGGCTCTCGCTGGAGCCCGGCGTCCGGGACCTGCACTGGCACCTGGACGACGAGTCGGACGACCCGGGCAGCCCTGCGCTCGCCTGAGCACGCCGAGGTAGTAGAACGGACGGACCGTCACGCATACCCCCCCGGAGGCCGTCCGATGCTGAAAGCCGACCCCGAGCACGGACCGTTGGTGCCGATGCTGCTGGTGCTGACGCTGGTCACCGGGGTGGTGGACGCGGTCAGCTACCTGGAGCTCGGACACGTCTTCGTCGCCAACATGACCGGCAACGTGGTCTTCCTCGGCTTCGCCCTGGCCGGTGCCCCCGGCCTGTCCGCCACCGCCTCGCTGGCCGCCCTGGCCGCCTTCGTGCTCGGCGCCCTGGCCGGCGGCCACCTGGCCCGGCACCTGCCCGGCCACCGGGGGCACCTGCTGACCGCCGCCGTCGCCGCCCAGGCGGTGCTCCTCGCCGCGAGCACCGTCCTCGCGGCCGTGCTCGGCCACGGCTCCGACCCTGCCCGCTACACCCTGATCGGGCTGCTCGCCCTCGCCATGGGCGGCCAGAACGCGGTGGTCCGCTCGCTCAAGGTCCCCGACCTCACCACCACCGTGCTCACCATGACCATCACCGCCCTCGCCGCGGACCGCACCGGACTGCGGCGGCTCGCCTCGACGGTGTGGATGTTCGCCGGGGCCCTCCTCGGTGCCGTACTGGTCCTGCACGCCGCCGTCCCGGTTGCTTTGGGCCTGGCGCTCGCCCTGCTGGTCGCGGTGGCCGCCCTCACCCACCACGCCGCCAAGCCCGTCCCGGCCCCGGCCTGGACGGCGCGCCGCTGACGGCTCCGGACCTTGCTCGGCCCCCCTGAACGGACGGTGACGTGAGCGGACCGGCCTCGATCACTCCTCCCGGCGGTGCCCGGCGCGGCCGCTCCAGAGCGGCTCCAGCCGGGCCCACTCGGCGGTCCAGCCGGCCTCGGCCCGGCGGTTGAGCGCGCTCAGGCGCAGCCGCAGCGCGAAGGCGATCAGGGCGGACAGCGCGAGCAGCGCGCCGGCGCCGGTGCAGGCCGCGGAGACGGCGAGGGCGGCGCGGTCGAGCGGGGGATTGGCGGGGTTGCCGGCCGGGTCGACCCAGACCTGGACGACGCCGCCGACGGTGGGTGAGCCGGAGGCCTCGACGGTGCCGGTGTGCGGGGTGGCCCCGGGGTAGGTCCAGGCGGCCTCGACCTCGACCTGGTTGCCGTAGCCGCCGGAGAACCGGCTGGTGGGGGCCGAACCGCGGTTGGGCCCGGCGGTCACCACAGCGTCGATCCGGTGCAGCCGGGTCCGGTTGGTGTCGGCCTGCGGGGCGGTGGCGCGGAAGAGCAGCAGCGCGCCGCCGACGGAGAGGGCGGCGGCCAGCAGCCCGCCGACGACGGTGAGCAGCCAGGCGCGGGCGCGGGACCGGTCGAGCGGACGGGCCAACGGTTCGTGCCGGGCACCGAAGGCCCGCCGCAGCTGACGGCCGGTTCGCCGCGGGAGCGACGCCGATCGGGCCGGGCGGGGTGTGCTGGACACGCTGAGGTCTCCTCAAGGACGCGGGCGCGTACGGGGTTTCGTTACCCAATCTCCACCCGACCGCCCCCCTCGCACAAGACCGGGGTGTGCGCGCGGTGCCGGTCCACCCGGTTCGACCCGATTCGCCCTGGCCGAGCCCTGGCCGAGCCCGCGCGAAGCCCTGGCCAAGCCTGGGTCAAGCCCCGGACCACCAGGCCCGCCGGGCCCGGTCCACCCGGGACGTTCGGCCCTCGGCAGCGGCCGCCGGGCCGGGCAGGCTGGACTCCGGCCGCGCCCTCCGTGCCTGGGTGCGGCCCGGGTCCGGCGACCGTGGGGGTACCGGGCCGTGCCGCGGCGGAGCAGGGGGCGGCCGTGGGGGCCGCCTCCTGCCCGCCCCTGTCGAGGAGTTGACGTTCCACCAGGTCAGCGGCTTGTTCTCGGCGGATATACACTCGGTGTATATCCCTGGTGTATGGTCCTCCGCATGAGTGTTCCTTTGACCCTCCTCGGGCTGCTGGAGCGGGAGCCGAGCCACGGCTACGACCTCAAGCGCGACTACGACTCCCTCTTCGGCCGGGGCAAGCCCCTCCCGTACGGCCAGGTCTACGCGACCCTCGGCCGACTGGCCCGCGACGGCAAGGTGATGGCCGGTGAGGCCGAGCCGGGCGACGGGCCCGAGCGCAAGCGCTACGTCATCACCGAGACCGGGGCGACCGAGTTCGAAACCTGGCTCCAGGAGCCGGTCGCCCCCGAACCCACCCTGCAGTCCGTGCTGTTCACCAAGGTGGTGCTGGCCCTGCTGCTCGGCCGTGACGCCGAGCTGTACCTGGACACCCAGCGCGCCGCCCACCTGCGCCGGATGCGCGAACTCACCGAACTGCGCCGCACCGGCGCCCTGGTGGACGCCCTCCTCGCCGACCACGGCCTGTTCCACCTGGAGGCCGACCTGCGCTGGATCGACCTCACCGCCGCCCGGCTGGACGCGCTCGCCGCGGAGGTGCGCGCATGAGTGAACGGAGTGAGCGAATCATCAAGAGGTGCGAGTTGCGCGAAGCGCCCGCCGAGCGAAGCGAGGCGGGCGCATGAGTGCCGTCATCGAGGCCCGCGACCTCGCCCTCGCCTTCGGCGAGACGCCCGCCCTGCGCGGGGCGAGCCTGTCCGTCCGGGCCGGCGAGGTGCTCGCCGTCATGGGCCCCAGCGGCTCGGGCAAGTCGACGTTACTCCACTGCCTGGCCGGCATCCTGGTGCCCGACGCCGGCGAGGTGCTGTTCGACGGGCAGCGCCTGGACCGGATGAGCGAGGCCCAGCGCAGCGCCCTGCGCCGCGACAAGTTCGGGTTCGTCTTCCAGTTCGGCCAGCTGGTACCGGAGTTGACGGCCGAGGAGAACGTGGCCCTGCCGCTGCTGCTGAACGGCGTCCGCCGGGGCTCCGCGCTGGCCCAGGCCCGCCCCTGGTTCGCGCGGCTCGGCCTGGACGGCCTGGAGCAGCGCCGCTCCGGCGAGCTCTCCGGCGGCCAGGCCCAACGCGTCGCGCTGGCAAGGGGGTTGGTGGCCCGGCCACGGGTGCTGTTCGCCGACGAGCCGACCGGCGCGCTGGACTCGCTGACCGGCGAGCAGGTGATGGAGCTGATGGTCGCCTCGGCCCGCGAGCAGGGCACCACCGTCATCCTGGTCACCCACGAACCGCGGGTCGCCGCCTACGCCGACCGCGAGGCGATCGTCCGCGACGGCCAGGCCCGTACGCTCTCCACCGGATCGGTGGCCCCGTGATCCGCTTCTCGCTCCGCCTGGCCGTCAGCGGCGGCCGGGAGGCCGTGGCCCGGTTGCTGATGATCGCTGCGGCGGTGGCGATCGGGGTCGGGCTGCTGCTGTCGGTGCTCTCCAGCATCAACGCGATCGACCGCAGCAACGCCCGGCAGACCTGGATGAACACGGGTGCCAAGGGCGCGACCGCGGCAGCCCCGGCGGACCCGCTCTGGTGGCACGCGCGGATGGACTACTACCAGGGGAACAGCGTCTTCCAGGCCGAACTCGCCCCGACCGGTCCCCACCCGCCGGTGGTGCCCGGCCTGAGCCGGCTTCCCGCGCCAGGCGAGTACTACGCCTCCCCGGCGCTCGCGAAGCTGCTGCGCGAGACCCCGGCCGTCGAACTGGGCGACCGCTTCCCGGGCCGCCAGGTCGGCACCCTCGGTGAGGAAGCGCTGCCCTCCCCGGACACCCTCGCGGTGGTCATCGGCCGCACCGCCGACGAGGTCCGGGCGATGCCGCGGGCCACCACCGTCACCAGCATCGCCACCACGCTGCCCACCGACTGCGAGTACGGCTGCTACGGCGCCGGCGTGCACGGGGACGCGCTCGTCCTGGTGCTCACCGTGGTGGCCGCCGCGCTGATCTTCCCGGTGCTGATCTTCATCGGCACCGCCACCCGGCTGTCCGTCGCCACCCGCGAGCAGCGCTACGCCGCGATGCGGCTGGTGGGGGCCACACCGGGCCAGGTGTCGGTGATCTCGGCGGTGGAGTCCGCGGTGGCGGCGGTGGCCGGTACGGTCCTCGGCTTCGGCCTGTACTTCGCGTTGAGGCCGCTGGCGGCCGACGTGCCGTTCACCGGTGACCGGTTCTTCGCCACCGATCTCTCGCTGAGCCTGCCGCAGGCCGTCGGTGCGGCGCTGGGCGTGCCGCTGGCGGCCGCGCTCGCCGCCCGGTTCGCGCTGCGCCGGGTCACCGTCTCGCCGCTCGGGGTCTCCCGCCGGGTCACCCCGAAGCCGCCGAGCCCCTGGCGGCTGGCGCCGCTGGTGGCCGGTCTCGCCGAGCTCGGCTACTTCGTCGGCGACCACCCGAAGACCACCGACGGGCAGTCCCTGGCGTACCTGACCAGCTTCGTCCTGGTGATGCTCGGTCTGGTGATCGCCGGTCCCTGGCTCACCATGGCCACCGCCCGGGCGGTGGCCCGGCGGACCAGTCGGCCGGCCTCGCTGATCGCGATGCGCCGTCTGTCGGACGATCCACGGGCGGGCTTCCGCTCGATCGCCGGCCTGGTGCTCGCCCTGTTCGTGACCACCGCGACCCTGGGCATCATGACCACCATCAACCTGAACCGGGGCTCGCTCGACGGCGCCCCCGAGGTCCGCAAGGCGGTCGTGGCCACCCCGCTGCTCGGCCCGGAGCGGTCCGCCGTGCTCCCCTCGGTGCCCGACGGGGTGATCGCGCGAGCCCGGGCCGTCCCCGGCTTCGAGGGGATGGCGCTGCTGCACGACAACCCGGCCGGGATCGGTGCGTCACGGTACGGCCGGGAACGGACCGTGCCCGTCCTGGTCCGCTGCTCGGAACTGGCGCAGATCCCCGCCGTCGGCCACTGCGCCCCCGGGGCCGAGGTCGCGGCCGTCGACCGGAACGGTGTCCTGGACCTCCAGGCGCACCCGGAGAAGGAGTGGCCGGCGGCGCCGCTCTCCGCCGAGGAGGCCGCCGCCCTCCCGGTGTTCATCGTCTACGCGACCACCGACGACTCCCAGGCGGCCAAGGAGCAGCTGCGGACCCTGTTCACCGAGGCGTTCCCGGCGTACGTGACCAGGATGGCCGACGACTACTCCTCCGAGGGGCAGCGGAAGCTCCAGGGCTGGCGGCAGCTGGCCAACGTGGTGCTGCTGACCACCCTGCCGGTCGCCGGGTGCAGCCTCGCGGTGAGCGTCGTCGCCGGACTGTCCGACCGCATAAGGCCGTTCGCGATGCTCCGGCTGACCGGTGCGCCGCTGCGGCTGCTGCGCCGGGTGATCGGACTGGAGAGCGCGCTGCCGCTGCTGGTGGTCTCGGCGCTCGCGATCGGGACGGGCTTCGCCGCGGCGGCGATGTTCCTCAAGTCCCAGATGGACTACGCCCTGGCCTCGCCGGGCCTGACGTACTACGGACTGACCGGCTTCGGTCTGGTCGCCTCGCTGGGCATCATCGCCTCGACCCTGCCGCTGCTGCGGCGGATCACCGGGCCGGAGGCGGCACGCAACGGCTGAGCGCGGTAGTCGAGTTGACCGCTCCGCCCGGTGCCTCGTCGGGTGGCCCGTCGGGTGGCCCGTCGCTTGCCCTGTCGGGTGCCTCGTCGCTTGACTCCGCCGGTTGCCCCCGTCGCTTGCCCCGTCGCCCGCGCTCAGCGGGCGACGGGGTAGCCGTGCGTCGCGGGCCGTACCGCCGGGGCATACTGCGACAGCCAGCTGCCGAGCACCAGCGCGGACGGGTAGAACATCGGCTCCGGGAGCGCGTCCACCGGGAAGCGCTCCCAGCCGGCGCACGCGTGCGGCTCGGTGACCACGGCCTCGGCCAGACTCGGCGGCGCCAGCACGGCGGCCGTCAGCCGGGGCCGGCCGAGCTCGTGGTCCAGGTGCACGGCGAGCACCCGCATCCGCTCGGCCGGCAGCACGATCCCGGTCTCCTCGGCCAGTTCGCGGGCCGCGGTCCGCTCGAAGGACTCACCCGGGTCGACCTTGCCGCCGGGCAGGCTCCAGGTCGGCGGTTCGCCGGCCGTGGTGCGGCGGCCGACCAGCACCCGGCCGTCCCCGGTGGGCACGATGATCCCGGCGCCCAGCACCGGTGCGGTCGTCACTTCGCCGTCAGCTCCTTCGGGTGGTCACCAGTTGCCGCGCTCGTAGTCCTTGAGGAAGCAGCCGTACAGGTCCTCGCCGGCCTCGCCGCGCACGATCGGGTCGTACACCCGGGCCGCGCCGTCGACCAGGTCGAGCGGGGCGTGGAAGCCCTCGTCGGCGAGGCGCATCTTGTCCGGGTGCGGCCGCTCGTCGGTGATCCAGCCGGTGTCGACGGCGGTCATCAGGATGCCGTCGGACTCGAACATCTCCTGGGCGCTGGTGCGGGTCAGCATGTTCAGCGCGGCCTTGGCCATGTTGGTGTGCGGGTGGCCGGCGCCCTTGTAGCCGCGCTGGAACACGCCCTCCATGGCGGAGACGTTGACCACGTACTTGCGGCGGGACGCCGAGGCGGCCATCGCCGGGCGCAGTCGGCTGATCAGGATGAACGGCGCGGTGGAGTTGCAGAGCTGGACCTCCAGCAGCTCGACCGGGCCCACCTCGCTCACGGTCTGCACCCAGCTGTTGGTGGGCGCGAGGTCGGGTACCAGGCCGCCGGCGTCGATCGCCGTCCCGGCCTCGATCCGGGCCGGGGTGGCGGAGCCGGTGACCAGTGCGAGCGAGGTGACGTCCTCGGCGGCCAGCCGCTGCTCGCCGCCGCCCGCCTGCTGGGGGAGGGCGGGCAGGTCGACGCTGCCGCTGTTGAAGCGGCCGATCGTGGTGGCCTGCGGCAGCTCGCCGGCGGGCAGCGGGGCGGACTCGGCGTTGACCAGCTCGCGGTAGGACTCCGGCGGGCGGCGCACGGTCTGCGCCGCGTTGTTGATCAGGATGTCCAGCGGGCCGTCGGCGGCGACCTCGTCGGCCAGGGCCATCACCTGGGCGGGGTCGCGCAGGTCGATGCCGATGATCTTGAGTCGGTGGATCCAGTCGGCGCTGTCCGGCATCGCCGTGAAGCGGCGGATCGCGTCGTTGGGGAAGCGGGTGGTGATGGTGGTGTGGGCGCCGTCGCGCAGCAGCATCAGCGCGATGTACATCCCGATCTTGGCCCGGCCGCCGGTGAGCAGCGCGCGCTTGCCGGTGAGGTCGGTCCGGGCGTCCCGGCGGGACCGGTTCAGCACGGCGCACTTCTGGCACAGGTTGTGGTAGAAGGCGTCGACCTCGACGTACCGGGTCTTGCAGGTGTAGCAGGAGCGCGGGCGCTCCAGGATGCCGGCGATCTCGGTGGTGGTGACGGTGGTCAGGCCGAAGGCGCCGGCCGTCTCGTCGTCGATCCGGGTCGGCGCGCCGGTGGCGGTGCGGGCGGTGACCTCGCGGTCGTTCGCGGTCTTGCGGGCCCGGGTCTCCTGGCGGCGGCGCTGCTTGAGCGTCCGGAATATGCCGCCGACGGCCTGGCGCACGGTGATCGCGTCCGGGTGGTCGACGTGCAGCGTGTCGAGTTCGGCGAGCACCTCCAGGCAGAGCTTCAGCCGCTCGGGGTCGAGGCCCGGACCGTAGTCGATCTCCTCCTCGCCTTGACCCTGCTCGATGTCCATCTGCTCGATGCTCACGCCCGCTGCTTTCCCGATCGCCCCGCCGTTACCGCCTGAATGCTACGGGAGCGGCCCAGGCCGGGGCGAAAGCCGGAGCTGGGAGCCGGGCCTTGGAGGATCGCACATGTCTACGCGCGGAGCATTGATCATGCTTTGTGTGCACACCCAGCAATGCTGCTCGAACTGGCATTTGCCCCCACCCTCACGGACAATCGAATGCTGGGTGCCGGGCGCCCGAGTGCGCCCCGGCGGCATCGCCGCAACCGCACCCGAGGTGTACCTTCCCCCAGCCGGAGAGCCCCCTTCATGCGCTTCCTGAACGACCTCAAGCCCTCGTACGACCTGACGTACGACGACGTCTTCATGGTCCCCAGCCGTTCCTCCGTGGGCTCCCGGCAGGCCGTCGACCTCTCCTCGAACGACGGCACCGGCACCACCATCCCGCTGGTCGTCGCCAACATGACCGCCATCGCGGGCCGCCGGATGGCCGAGACCGTCGCCCGCCGCGGCGGCCTGGTCGCCATCCCCCAGGACATCCCCACCGAGGTCATCGCCGAGGTCATCTCCTGGGTCAAGCAGCGCCACCTGGTGGTCGACACCGCGATCACCCTCGCCCCCGGCGCCACCGTCGCCGAGGCCCTCTCGCTGCTGCCCAAGCGCGCCCACGGCGCCCTCGTGGTGGTCGAGGACGACAAGCCCGTCGGCGTGGTCACCGAGTCCGACTGCCAGGGCGTCGACCGCTTCACGAGCCTCGCCGACGTGATGTCCCGCGACCTGCTGCTGCTCGACGAGGGCCTCGACCCGCGCACCGCTTTCGACAAGCTCACCGAGGCGCACCGCAAGCTCGCCCCCGTCGTCGACGGCGAGGGCAAGCTGGTCGGCCTGCTGACCCGCAGGAACGCGCTGCGCGCCACCCTGTACACCCCGGCCGTGGACGCGAACGGCAAGCTGCGGATCGCCGCCACCGTCGGCATCAACGGCGACGTTGCGGGCAAGGCCAAGGCGCTCATCGACGCCGGCGCCGACGTGCTCGTCGTCGACACCGCGCACGGCCACCAGGAGAGCATGATCAGCGCGCTGCGCGCCGTGCGCGGCCTGGACCCGCAGATCCCGATCGTGGCCGGCAACGTGGTCTCCGCCGCCGGTGTCCGCGACCTGGTCGAGGCGGGCGCGGACATCCTCAAGGTCGGTGTCGGCCCCGGCGCGATGTGCACCACCCGGATGATGACCGGCGTCGGCCGGCCGCAGTTCTCCGCCGTCCTGGAGTGCGCCGCCGAGGCCCGCCGGCTCGGCAAGCACGTCTGGGCCGACGGCGGCGTGCGCCACCCGCGCGACGTCGCCATGGCGCTGGCCGCCGGCGCCTCCAACGTGATGATCGGCTCCTGGTTCGCCGGGACCTACGAGTCCCCGGGCGACCTCCAGACCGCCGCCGACGGCCGTCAGTACAAGGAGAGCTTCGGCATGGCCTCGGCCCGTGCCGTCAGCAACCGCACCGCCCAGGACTCCTCCTACGACCGGGCCCGCAAGGCGCTGTTCGAGGAGGGCATCTCGCACTCCCGGATGTTCCTCGACCCGGCCCGCCCGGGCGTCGAGGACCTGATCGACTCGATCGTGGCCGGCGTGCGCAGCTCCTGCACCTACGCGGGCGCCAACACCCTGGAGGAGTTCCACGAGAAGGCGATCGTGGGCGTCCAGAGCGCGGCCGGCTACGCCGAGGGCAAGCCGCTGCACTCCAGCTGGGCCTGATCGGGCCGGCGGGCTAGCCGAGCCGGTCGAGCCCGCCCGCGTCCGTACCGTCGGCCGTCCGGTTCCTCGCTTCGGGGAACCGGGCGGCCGCGGCCGTTCCGGAGCCCGGCCCGCCCTCGCTGTGCCGGCCGTCGTGCCCGGTACGGCCGTCGGGGTCGGTACGGCCGCTGTGCTCGGTACGGCCGTCGGGGTCGGTACGGTCGGTGCGGCCGCTGTGCTCGGTACGGCCGTCGCGGTCGTCGTACGGCACCAGTGGGAGCAGCAGCGCGTGGCCGAGCAGCCCGACGGAGCCGTCCAGCATCGTGGCGAAGGCCCGGGCGGCGGCCGGGAGCCCGCGCAGCTCCCAGAGCGCCTGGACGGCGGACCAGGCCCCCTCCCGGGCGGCCTCGACCGACCAGGCGCCGAGCAGGTGGGTGAGCGGCTCGGCGCACCCGGGCAGCTCGGGCCCCGGCAGCAGCTGCTCCCGGACCACCGACTCCACCTCGGCCAGCACCCCGTTGATCCGGTGGTAGTCCTGTTCGACCCCGGCCGGTGCGCAGCCCCGGCGGTGGCACAGCTCCACCACCGCGAGCGGCAGGTCGTGCTGGATGTGGGCGTTCATTCCAGCCAGCGCGAACTGCAGCGGGTGCACGCCCGGGTGGGCGCGCAGCGCGAACAGCGGCCGCCAGCAGGCGGGCGGGTCCTGCCCGGCCGCGTCGGCGGCCACGGCCAGCAGGTACCGCCCGGCGAACAGTGCGTCCAGCTCGGCCAACGCCGGCGGGTCGGTGAAGTACCCGTCCGCCAGCCGGTCGCGGACCGCCTCCGTGACGGTGAGGTAGAGGCGGTTGAACACCGCCACCCCGTCCGCCAGGGGCAGGGCCGCCGCGATCTCCCGCAGCCGTCCGACCACCTCCTCGACCGACGCCGGCGTGCGGGCCGCAAGCGTGGCGGCCGTTGCTGCAGGAACTGTTGCGGCAGGGCCTGTCGCTGTGCTGGGCATGTGCCACCCTCCGATGCGGATCGTGCACTGATCGCATCATCGTGGCAGCGTGGTGACAGGCCCGGCGGTCGCGGCGCGCGTCCGCGGAGCCGGTGTCACACGTTCAGGCCGTCCCCACCGCAGTGGGGTGCAGACTTGGTCGTTGCTTTGTGCTGACTTTACCTATGCCCCACCTCCTGTCATGATCCCGAACGTGATCAACCGTCGTACCCTGATCGCCGCGCTCGCCGCGGCCCCGGCCCTCAGCACCCTCGGCGCCGTCGTGGGCAGCACCCCCGCGAGCGCCGCCGACCAGTACCCCTCCAACACCGCGCTGTACTCCGACCCGAGCCTGGTCGAGGGCGTCGACTACGGCCGCCGCTACCGCCGGCACCTGATCGACGACCAGAGCCCGCAGGGCCGTCCGGCGTTCATCCGGACCACCGTCATCGCCCCGCACGGCGGCGGCATCGAGGCCGGCACCTCCGAGCTGTGCCTGGCCGTCGCCGGATACCACCCCGCCGACCTCGCCCCGACCCCGGCCGCCGGGCCGGTGCACGACTTCTGGATGTTCGAGGGCC
Source organism: Kitasatospora sp. NPDC028055 (assembly GCF_040637885.1). Taxonomy (NCBI): domain Bacteria; kingdom Bacillati; phylum Actinomycetota; class Actinomycetes; order Kitasatosporales; family Streptomycetaceae; genus Kitasatospora; species Kitasatospora sp. NPDC028055. The sequence goes on from NZ_JBEZXE010000030.1 coordinate 101,003, forward strand.
TGCGCCCCTCCAACAACAGCGCGCTGCACGTCACCTCGACCCACTGCGACGACACCGTGGTCCGGGCGATGTGCTCCGGCAGCCTCAACGTGCTCTCGCTGCACGGCTGCACCACCGGCCAGGCCGGTCTGGAGGCGGGCGCCCGGGCGGTGCTGGTCGGCGGACTGAACTCCACCCTCCGCCAGTACCTGATGGAGGAGTTCGGCGCAGCGGGCATCCGCGCCGTCACCGCCACGGCGGACGAGGAGATCGCCGGCGTCTCTCCGGAGAACATCTGCAACCGCAGCATGCTCGGCGCAGGTGCCCAGCTGGAGCTGACCACCGAGCTGCGGGCCGCGATGTTCGCCCCCGGGAAGAACACCCGGGCCGAGCGCGCCGCCAACACGCTGCCCCTGTTCTGGAGCTTCGCGACGGCCGTCCGGACCGCGATCCAGCGCCTGGAGGCGACCCAGCCCATCCTCTGAGCAGCGGACACGGTGCGGGCCGTGTCGCGGCCGGGCCCGGCCCGGCCCGCCACCGGCCCGCCCCGCACCGGCCCCGGCCCGCTCTGGACCGGCCCGCCGGCCGTCAGCCCAGCTCGTACGCCAGCACGTAGGTGTGGGCGCCGGACGCGTCGACGGACAGCCGGAACTCGCCGGTGATCCCGGCCAGCTCACCCGCCCCCGTGCCCGGCACCACGCGTATCGTCACACCCGTGGTGTCCCAGGCCGCGTGCTGCAGCACGAACGAGCCCTTGCGCCCGTCCAGTTCGCCCGTCACGTGCTCCACCGCGACGTACGAGGCCGGCCCGCCCGAAGCGTCGCCGACGGACAGCATCCGCACCTCGCCGCGACCGCTCAGCCCACCGGTGAAGGTCTTGGCGATCCGCACCCGCCCGAACGCCGCGCCCTCGCGCTGCTCCGTCTCCACCGGCTCGAACGCCGTCACCTCGAACGACCCACTGACCTCGGCCATGACACGCTCCCCTCGTCCGTCCTCAGGCGCCGTCGACACACGCCGCCCGGCACGCACTCCGACCCCGACGGTCGACTCCGGCGACCGTGCGTGAAGCGTTGCACACGCCACTGACAATCGCGTCCGCAGCCGCCTCCCGCACTCCCGGCGCCCCCGCCTCAGTGGTCCCAGCGCAGGGCCAGCAGGGCCGCGTCGTCCGCCAGCCCGGCGTCCCCGACCCAGCCCCGGACGTCCGCCAGCACGGCGTCCAGCAGGTCGGCGGGGCTGCTGCCGTGCAGCCCGGGCAGCCGCTCCGCCAGCGGGTAGAACCGGCCCTCGGCGTCCCGGGCCTCGGACACCCCGTCGGTGTGCAGCAGCAACAGGTCGCCCGGGCCCGGATCGAAGCGGCTGGTCGAGTAGTCCTCCCCGGTCAGCTCGCGCAGGCCCAGGGGCGGCGCGGGGACGGCCGGCGCCAGTTCCTCGACCCGGCCCGCCCGGCGCAGCAGCGGCGGCGGGTGGCCGCAGTTCACCACCCGCACCGGCTCCCGGCCGGCCGGTACGTCCAGCAGCAGCGCGGTGGCGAACCGGCCGTCGCCCGGCCGCGCGGTGAGCGCCGCGTCCAGCCGCTCGGCGAGCCGCCCGGGGTCGGGCTCGGTGCGGGCCGCCTCCCGGAACACCCCCAGCACGTCCGCGGCCGTCTCCACCGCCGGGAGCCCGTGGCCCTGCACGTCGCCCAGCAGGATCCGCACCCCGAAGCGGGTCTCCACCACGGCGTACAGGTCCCCGCCGATCCGGGCCTCCGCGGTCGCCGCGACGTACCGCACGGCCAGCCGCAGCGGCCCGATCCGTTCGGCGGGCGGCCGCAGCAGGGCCCGCTGGGCCGCCTCGGCCACCGTCCGGACCTGGTACAGCTGCCGCTCCCGGGCCGCCACCAGCACCACACTGGCGGCACTGGCCAGGGTCGCCGCCAGCACCGTGACCGGCACGCTGATCCGCACCGACAGCGGCAGCTGGGTGTTGTCGGACTCCAGCGCGCCGACCGCCAGCAGCGCCGCCGCGCCGACCAGCAGCGGCACCCGGGCCTTGCGGGTGGTGGCCCCGGCCAGCACCGGGGCCACCGCGAGCAACGGGGACAGGGTCGCTCCGGGGCCGATCGCCAGGGCGGCCACCACGGCGGCGACCAGCAGGACGAGGGCGCCGTACAGCAGCAGCCGGGTCCGCCGTGGCAGGTGCAGCGGCGGAAGCCCGTCCGGGCCGTCGGCGCTCACGCGTTCTCCTCCAGTGGTCGGGAAGCTCCAGGGCCCGAGGGCCTTCGAACCACTTTCCCCGCCCCGCCCCGGGTCAGCACCTCGGCGCGGGGGCGCACCGGCGGCGTGCCGGTGCTCGGACCCTCCCGGCACCTCACCCCGGGGGCGGCCGGGGCGCGCACTAGGCTGGGCCGGGAGATGAGACGCAAGAACCGCCGCCCGGCCTCCCCCCTCCCGCAGCGCCTCGGCGTGGACCCGGTGCACCTGCGGCTGCCCCTGGAAGGCGACTGGCCGACCGTCCGGGAGTACCTGGTCGAGCGGCTGCCCGCAGTGGCGGCGGCGCGGATCGACGTTGCGCTGCGCGCGGGCGAGATCGTCGGCGAGCAGGGCCCGGTCGCCCCCGACGAACCGTTTCGCCCGGGCGCGCACCTGTGGTTCTACCGGGACCTCCCGGCGGAGGTGCCCGTCCCCTTCGAACTGGTGGTGCTGCACCGCGACGAGCACCTGGTGGTGGTCGACAAGCCGCACTTCCTGGCCACCACCCCGCGCGGCCGGCACGTCATCGAGACGGCGCTCTCCCGCTTGCGGCACGCCCTCGACCTGCCCGCGCTCAGCCCCGCCCACCGGATCGACCGGCTCACCGCGGGCCTGGCCATGTTCGTGGTCCGCCCCGAGGACCGCGGCGCCTACCAGACGCTCTTCCGCGACCGGCAGGTGCGCAAGGAGTACCGGGCGGTCGCCCCGTACGACCCGGACCTGGCACTGCCGCGCACGGTGCGCAGCCACATCGTCAAGGAGCGCGGGGTGATCGCCGCCCGGGAGCTCGACGCGCCGCCGAACAGCGAGAGCCGGATCGAGCTGCTGGAGCGGCGCGACGGCCTCGGCCACTACCGGCTGCGGCCGCTCAGCGGGCGCACCCACCAGCTGCGGCTGCACATGAGCGGCCTCGGCGTGCCGATCCTCGGTGACCCGGTCTACCCGGTGGTGCTGCCCGAACCGGCCCCGGACGACTTCCGGCGACCGCTGCAACTGCTGGCCTCGACGGTCGAGTTCACCGATCCGCTGACGGGCCGGGAGCGGCGCTTCGAGAGCCGCCGCACGCTCGCCGCGTGGGACGACCCGTCCGGCTGGGCGGCCGGGGGCTGATCTCCTGTCGGGGGTGCGGGCCGTCTGGGCCGACCGGCTGACGGGGGTGCGGGCGACCAGGGTCCCGGTCCTAGGTCCGGCTGGCGGTCTAGGACGAACGGAGGGCCGGGTCCCGGTCCCGGGGGCCGATCCGCGGCCCGCCCGGTGGCGCGATGGTTGGGCCATGAACGCAGCGCAGCACACCGATTCCGCTCCCGTCGCCCTGGTCACCGGTGCCTCCCGCGGCCTCGGACTGGCCCTCGCGCGCGCCCTCGCCGCCGAGGGCTGGCGGCTGGTGATCACCGCCCGGGGCGCGACCGCACTCGCCGGGGCCGCGGCCGAACTGTCCGCCCTGACCAAGGTCGTCGCCCTGCCGGGTTCGATCGTCGACGACGACCACCGGGCCCACCTCGCCACGGCCGCCGACCGCCTCGGCGGCGCGAGCCTTCTGATCAACAACGCCGGTTCGCTCAACGGCGCCGCCGCGCCCGGCGGCGAACCGCTGCCCCGACTGGCCGACTTCCCGCTGCCGGACCTGCTGGAGCTCTTCGAGGTCAACGCGCTCGCCCCGATCGCCCTCACCCAGCTCGTCCTGCCGCAACTGCGCGACCACGCCGGGGCCCTGCTGAACATCAGCTCGGACGCCGCCGTGGAGCCCTACCTCGGCTGGGGCGGCTACGGCGCCAGCAAGGCCGCGCTCGACCAGGCCACCGCCGTACTCGCCCGGGAGGAGCCGGAGTTGCGGGTCTGGGCGGTCGACCCGGGCAGCATGCGCACCGAGATGCTGCAGGAGGCGAGCCCCGGGGAGGACATCTCCGGCGAGCCGCTGCCCGAACAAGTCGCCCCGCTGCTGCTCGACCTGCTGCACCACCGTACGCCGTCCGGCCGCTACCGCGCCGAGGACCTGGCGGCCCTTCCCGCCCCCGGTCCCGCCCCCGCCTCCGCCCCTGCCCTCGGTCGGGGCGGGCGATGACCGGCCTGGCCGCCCTGGGCCTCGACGTGACCGTCCCGCCCGAACTGGCCGCCCGCGCACCGGCGGAGGCCCGCGGCACGGCCCGGGACGGTGTGCGGATGCTGGTCGGCCGGGGCGACACCGGCGGCGTCGAGCACCGCCTCTTCACCGAGCTGCCCGAGGTGCTGCGCCCGGGCGACCTCCTGGTGGTGAACAACTCGGCCACCGTCCCGGCCGCCCTGCCGGGCCGACTGCCCGACGGCAGCCCGGCGGCGCTGCACCTGTCCTCCGCCCAGCCCGACCGACAGGGCTCCCACCTGGTCGAGTTGCGCCGGTCGGTGCCGGGCGCGGCCGCGGCCTACTACCCGCCGCAGGAGTCCCCGGCCCACCCCGGCCTGCGGGTCGCCCTGCCGGCGGGCGGCGCGGCGGTACTGGTGCAGCCCTTCACCGCCCGCCTCTGGTACGCCGAACTGTCGCTGCCCGCACCCCTGTTGCCGTACCTGGACCAGCACGGCCGGGCTATCCGGTACGGCTACGTGGACCGCGACTGGCCGATCGAGGCCTACCGGACGGTCTTCGCGACCGTCCCCGGCAGCAGCGAAATGCCCAGCGCCGCCCGTCCGTTCACGCCGGACACGGTGGCGCGGCTGGCCGGTCGGGGCGTGCTGGTGGCGCCGGTCACCCTGCACACCGGGGTGGCCTCGCCGGAGGCGCACGAGGCCCCGTACGCGGAGCGCTTCCACGTTCCGGCGGCCACCGCCCGGCTGGTCGGCCACGTCCGGGCCGAGGGCGGCCGGGTGATCGCCGTCGGCACCACCGTGGTCCGCGCGCTGGAGTCGGCGGTCGCGCCGGACGGCACGCTCCAGGAGGCGGACGGCTGGACGGAGTTGGTGATCACCCCGGAGCGCGGGGTGCGCGCGGTGGACGGCCTGCTCACCGGCTGGCACGAGCCGCTCGCCTCGCACCTGCTGATGCTGGCGGCCGTCGCGGGCCGCCCGCTGCTGGCGGCCTGCTACCGCGAGGCCGTGCAACAGCGGTACCTGTGGCACGAGTTCGGGGACGTCAACCTGCTGCTGCCGAACTGAGGCCGTGCTGCTGCCGGGCTGAGCCGGTGCCGCGGCCGACTGCCGGTCGGTCGGCCGGGGTTCAGGCCGGCAGCGGTTCAGGCCAGCAGGGTCCGCGCCACGTGGTCGGTGTCCAGGTACTCGCGGACGGCGGTGATCAGCCCGTTCTCGACGGTGAACACGCCCAGGCAGTGGTTCTCGTAGCGGGCGCCGTTGGCGGCCGTCCCGACGGCGGTCCACTCGGCCACCGCCTGGGGGCCGTCGGCGAGGACGCCGGTGAGGGTGAGGCTCGGCAGGCCGTCGGAGGCGAAGAGGGTGCCGACCTGGCCGAGGAAGTCACCGAAGATCTCCTGCTTGCCTCGCCAGGTGCGGGAGAGCGCCAGGTTGCCCGGGTAGGTCCAGGTGGCGTCCTCGGCGAACAGGGCCACGGCGGCGTCGAGTTCGCCTGCGGCGAGCCGGGTGACGTACTCGGTGACGACGGTGCGGGCATCGTTCTGCGGCATGCTGGGCTCCTGGGGCTCGTCGTGGTCCGTCCGGTCGGGGCTCCCCGGCCGTGGCACCAGCAAAGCCCCGCGGCCACCCCGGCGGCCAACAACCCCCGGCCCGGGCCGACAACCCGCGGTTGTTCACGCAGGCGGGGGGAAGTCCGGCGGCAGTTCCAGCTCGAACCAGACCACCTTGCCGTCCCCGGTTCGGCGACTGCCCCAGCGGTACGCCAGCTCGTTGACCAGGTGGATGCCGCGGCCGCCCTCGTCCTCGTTGTGGGCACGCCGTATCCGGGGCGTCTCGCTCTCCCGGTCGGCGACCTCGACGGTGAGCACCCGGTCGCAGAACATCCGCAGCTGGACGGGCGACCCGGCGTGCACCAGGGCGTTGGTGATCAGCTCGCTGGTGAGCAGCTCGGCCCAGTCGGCGAGGGAGGCCAGGCCCCACGCGGTGAGCGTCTCGCGGGTGAAGCGCCGGGAGTGGGCGACCATCGCGTGGTCGCCGGTCAGCGGCAGGGCGGCGATCCGGTCGGCGCCGGCCGGGCGGACCTGCGCCATGATGACGGCGATGTCGTCCTCCGGGGTGCTGCCGGTGAGCCGGGTCAGGACGACGTCGCAGGTCTGCTCCAGCGAGCGGCGCCGGTCGGCGACCGTGCGGCAGAGCAACTCGAGCCCCTCGTCCAGGTCGTGACCCCGGCGCTCGACCAGTCCGTCGGTGTAGAGGGTCAGGATGGCCTGCTCGGGGAGGGTGAACTCGACGCTCTCGAACGGGACTCCACCCACGCCCAGCGGTGCACCCGGCGGCAGTTCGAGCAGGTGGGCGTTGCCCTCGGTGTCGGCGACGACGGGCGGCAGGTGACCGGCGCAGGCGGCGGTGCAACTGCGGTCCGCCGGATCGTAGATCACGCAGACGCAGGTCGCGAACTGTCCTTCGCCGAGCGCCGCGGTGGCCTCGTCCAGCCGGTGCAGGACCCGCACCGGGTTGAGCTCCAGGGTGATCAACGTCCGTGCCACCGTCCGTAGTTGGCCCATGGTGGCGGCGGCCCTGATGCCGTGGCCCATCACGTCGCCGACGATCAGGGCGACCCGGCCGGAGGACAGCGGCACCACGTCGAACCAGTCGCCGCCGACCTCGCTGACCACACTGCTCGGCAGGTAGCGGTAGGCCAGCTCCAGGCCGAGGGTGCGGTGGATCTCCTGCGGCAGCAGGCTGCGCTGGAGGGTCAGTGCGGTGTCCCGCTCCCGCCGGTAGAGCCGGCCGTTGTCGATCGCCAGCGCGGTACGGGCGGCCAGCTCCTCGGCCAGCGAACGGTCCGCCGGGCCGAACGGCGCCGGATTGTGGGTGCGGACGAACTCCGCGCCGCCCAGCACCAGTCCGCGCGCCACCAACGGCACCATCAGGTACGAGTGCACCCCGGCGGCCAGCCCCGGCTCCACCCGGTCGGGGGAGGCGACGATCCGCCGCAGTTCCTGCTCCGTCACCTCGGAGACCAGGATCGAGCGCCGGGAGCGCAGGCTCTGCGCGTACACCTCGGCCGACTGCGAGGTCGCGCCGACCTGGTCCGCGGCCGCCGTCATGCTGCCGTCCGGCGCCGACTCGCCGACCGCCACCGCCCGCATCAGCACCGGCCCGTCCCTCGGCACCGGCCCGGGCTCCTCGCCGCCGAGCACCGCGTCGCGCAGGTCCACCGTCACGAAGTCGGCGAAGCGCGGGATCACCACCTCCACCAACTCCCTTGCGGTGCGGTGCAGATCGAGCGTGGTGCCGATCCGGTTGCTGGCCTCGTTCAGCAGGCCCAGCCGCTGCTGGGCGGCCCAGGCCTCGTCCAGCGCCCGCTGTCGGGCGGCGGCCGCGTCCCGTTCCCGGGTGAACAGCAGCGCGTTGTCGATCGACACCGCCGCGCGCACGGCCAACTCCCCGGCCAGCGCCAGGTCCTCGTCCTCGTACGGGCGCTCCACCAGGGTCCGGTAGAAGCCCGCCACACCGACCGGATTACCGCGCGCGATCAGCGGGACGACCATGAACGAGCGCACGTTCTGCTCCCGCACCGCGGCCGTGCGGACCGGATCGTCGGCGAACCAGGCCAGCCCCTCCTCGTCCATCCGCGGCACCAGCACCGGCCTGCGGTGCGCCAGGCTCCACGCGTACGGCGAACCGGGCAGGAAGCGGTGCACCCCGCCCAGCCGGGCGATCGGCGCCAGGGTGGAACCGCTCACCGAGTGGAACGCCATCCGCCGCAGCAGCGCCGAACCGTCCGCCGGGGCGCGCGGCTCCCGTTCGCCCCGCACCAGCTCCTCCAACACCTCCACCACCACCGTGTCCGCCAGCCGGGGCGTCGCCACCTCGGCCAACTCGTGGGCGGTGCGGTCGAGATCGAGGGTGGTGCCGATCCGGGCGGAGGCCGTGTTCACCAGCGCCAGCCGCTCCTGCGCGGCCTTCGCCTCGCGCAGCGCCTGCTGCCGGGCCAGTACCGTCTGGTGCTGGCGCAGGTACAGCCGGGCGTTGTCGATCGCGACGGCCGCGCGCGACGCCAGCTCGTCGCCGAGCGTGATGTCCGCCTCCGCGAAGGACTCCCGCTCGCCGCGCCGCGAGTAGACCACCATGCCGAGCGTCGTGCCCCGGGCCACCAGCGGGGTGATCCGCACCGAGCGCGGCCGGTCGCCCAGGAACGCCCGGCGACGGCTCTCGCTGAGCGCGTCGGCCAGCGGCGACAGCTCCCAGGACGGCACCACTACCGTCCGCCCGGTGATCAGCGCCCGGGCGTACGGGGAGTCCGCGGGCAGCTCGTACACCGAGTCCACCGGCAGCGCGTCGGCCGGGTACAGCGGATCGGTGGTGGCCAGCGCCAGCCGGCGCACCAGCTGGGCCTCGTCCGGAGCCGGCGGCTCGACGTTGCGCCCGGCGATCAGCGCCTCCAGCGCGAACACCCCGCTGATGTCGGCGACCCGGGGCACCATCGCGTCCGCCAGCTCCCGGGCGGTCTGCCGCAGGTCCAGCGTGGTGCCGATCGAGGCGGTCGCGTCGACCAGCAGCGACAGCCGCTCCTGCGCCTTCGCCGCCCGGGCATCGGCCCGGTAGCGCTCGGTGACGTCGATGACGGTCGCGCTCACCCCGAGCACCCGCCCGCTCCGGTCCGCCAGCCGGAAGTACGAGGCCGACCAGGCCCGGTCCCGCCGCGGGTCCCCGGGCGTACGGCCATGGGTGCGGAAGTCCACCACCGGCCGGCCGGTCGCCAGCACCTGCCGCATCACCGCCTCGGACTCGTCGCCGTTGATCCCGGGCAGCACCTCGGTGAGCCGGCGGCCCAGGTGCTCGGGCACGGCCAGGCCGTTCGACACCGCCAGGGCCTCGTTCAGCCGGACGTAGCGCAAGGCGGTGTCGAACACCGCCATGCCGACCGGGGACTGGGTGAAGAACCCGTCCAGCACGGCCAGGTCCGCCTGGATCCGGCGCAGCGTCGTCACCTCCGACGCCACCGCCAGCACCAGCGGCTCACCGCCGGGCCCCCGGACCGGATGCGTCCGGAACTCCAGGTTCACCAGGTGCCCGTCCCGGTGCCGCACCGGGAACACCCCGGACCACTCGCGGCCCGCCAGGATCTCCCGGAACAGCTCCAGCACCTCCGGCCGGTGCTCGTCCGAGGTCAGCAGCCGGGCGGCCTTCGCCCCCACCGCCTCGTCCGCACGGTAACCGAGCAGTGCCTCCGCGTCGCCGCTCCAGTGCAGGATCCGCCCGTCGGCCTCGATCAGCGCCGTGGCGATCGGCACCATCAGCAGGGCGCCCTGCTGCGGCTCCCCCCGGCGTTGCGCGTCATCGTCCACCATGGCCAGAGAACCGCCCGGAGCTCGTTCCCACCAGCCCTGCCATCCTCGCACGCAGCCCCCACGCCCCGCCCCTCGTGGCCCCGCACCCGGCCGGGCCGGGCGCGCGAGTGGGTTGAACCCGCTCCGGCACCGGACATCACCCCCGGCCCCGCCCGGGGCAGCTACGCGACGCCCCGTCGCCCACGCACGCCCCAACCACCCGTAGACCCTCCATGCCCGACGATTCACCAACCCCACCGACGCGGCCCCCCACTCGCGGGCCGGGCCCTGCACAGAAAGTCGGCGGCCCCGACTTCCTGCATCGTCGGCCCGGCTTCGCGGCAAGAAACGTCGGCCGGACCGACGTCCTGTGCGGTCTGCGTCCCTGCCGAGCGGGCAGTAGCCGCGCGCACGGGTTGCCCGGCGTGTATTCGGTGGCTGTGAGTGGGAAGTCGACGGGTTCGACTTCTTGTGTTGGTTGCGGCGGGGCCAAGTGGCCTTTCCAGCGCCAGGTGGCCGGTTGGCCTGCGTAAGAAGTCGGCGGGTTGACTCTGCTGGCGAAGTATTTGATCTAGGTCAGGCTCAGGCTGCCGTTGCGATGCCGTGTTGGGTGCAGAGTGCGTGGATGCGGGTGGGACGGCG
>NZ_JBEZXE010000031.1:0-107736 GCF_040637885.1 Kitasatospora sp. NPDC028055
GGATTCGCTTTCCGCTTTGTCGCCCCGGTCTCCCGCGGCGACTCCGGAACTGTACGGGGACCGACCCGCCACATGCAAATCGCCTCCGCCCGGGGTCCGGGCGGAGGCGATGCGGTGTCAGATCCGGCTGTCAGGTCCGGCTGTCGGGCCCAGCTGTCAGGCCCGGCCCATCTCCTCGGCGATGGCCGCCGCGAAGGCGTCGATGTCGGCCTCCGTGGTGTCGAAGGAGCACATCCAGCGCACCTCACCGGTCTGCTCGTTCCAGAAGTAGAAGCGGTAACGCTTCTGCAGCCGCTCGCTGACCTCGCGCGGAAGGATCGCGAACACCGCGTTGGCCTGGACCGGGCGCACGACCTCGACGCCGTCGATCTGCCGGACCGCGGCATCCAGGCGGCGGGCCATCGCATTGGCGTGGCCGGCGTTGCGCAGGTAGAGGTCGCCCGCGAGCAGCGCCTCGAACTGGACGGAGACGAAGCGCATCTTCGAAGCGAGCTGCATCGAGGTCTTGCGCAGGTACTTGATGTTGCGCACCCGCTCCGGGTTGAGCACCACCACGACCTCACCGAGCAGCAGGCCGTTCTTCGTACCGCCGAAGGACAGCACGTCGACGCCCAGGTCGGTGGAGAAGGCCCGCATCGGCAGGCCGAGCGAGTCGGCCGCGTTCGCCAGGCGGGAGCCGTCCATGTGGACGAGCATGCCGAGCTGGTGGGCGTGGTCGATGACCGCGCGGAGCTCGTCGACCGTGTAGAGGGTGCCGAGCTCGGTGCTCTGGGTGATGGACACCGCGAGCGGCTGCGCGCGGTGCTCGTCGCCGAAGCCGTAGGCCTGCTGGTCGAGCAGCTCGGGGGTGAGCTTGCCGTCCGGGGTGGGGACGGTGTGCAGCTTGATGCCGCCCATCTTCTCCGGCGCGCCGCCCTCGTCCACGTGGATGTGGGCGGTGTCGGCGCAGACCACGGCGCCCCAGCGCGGCAGCAGCGCCTGGAGGGCGACCACGTTGGCGCCGGTGCCGTTGAACACCGGGTAGGCCTCGGCCTTGTCGCCGAAGTGGCGGCGGAAGACGTCCTGGAGGTGCGTCGTGTACTCGTCCTCGCCGTACGAGATCTGGTGGCCGCCGTTGGCGAGGGCGATCGCGGCGAGTACCTCGGGGTGCACGCCCGCGTAGTTGTCGCTGGCGAAGCCGCGAACGGCGGGGTCGTGCCGCCGTACCGCGTCCGTACGGGTGAGGTCGGTCATCGGGCTGTCAGCCACAGGTGCTGTCCGTTCAGTTCTGCTGCGGGGCGGTCCCAGAGGTCCGCCAGGTGTCCGGCGAGGTCGGCGGTGTCGGTGAAGCCCGTGAACTTGGCCTCCGGCTTCTCGGCCCTCATCTCGGGGCTGACCAGCGCCTTGATGACCAGGATCGCAGCTGCGGCGGTGGGCTCACCGTCCGGGGAGGTGGTCTCCTTCTTGAAGGAGTCGGCCATCGCGAGGGTCCAGGCCTCGGTGGCGGCCTTGGCGGCCGCGTAGGCGGCGCCGCCCGCGGTGGGCTTGTGGGCGGCCGCGGCGGAGACCATCGCGTACCGGCCGGCGGGGCTGCGGACCAGCGCGGGCTGGAAGGCCAGCGAGGTGTGCTGGAGGGTGCGCACCACGGTGTCGTGCAGGAAGTCCCAGTCGTCCAGGCGGCTGTCGAAGAAGGTCTTGCTGCCGCGCCAGCCGCCGACCAGGTGGAACAGGCCGTCGACGTGGCCGTGCTCGGCCTCCAGGTGGTCGGCCCAGTCGTGGACCTCCTGCGGGTCGAGCAGGTCGATCACCTGGCCGCTCACCTTAGCTCCGCGCACCGCGACCCGGGTGGCGTCCAGGGCGGACTCCAGGCGCCGGGGGTCGATGTCGGCGCCGATCACGGTGGCGCCCTCGGCCGCGAGGCGGCGCAGCACGGCCTGGCCGGCCGGGCCGCTGGCTCCGGCGACCGCGATGACCTTGCCGGCCAGCTTGGTGGAGGGGTTGGTGGTCACGCGGCGACTCCCTGGATACCGGCGCCGGTGATGCCGGCGGTGGCGGCGATGACGCCGCGGAGCTTCTTGGACAGGGCCTCGTAGAACATGCTCAGCGGGAACTCGTCCGGGAGCACGGCGTCGCACAGCGCCTTGTTCAGGGCCTTGCCGTCGGTGATGTCGAGCGGGAGGGCCTCGGGGCCCTTGGCCCAGGTCGAGGCCGGGTGCGGGGTGAGGTAGCGGGAGACCAGCTCGTAGGCGGCGATCCAGTGGGCCGGCTTGGGCCGGTCGATGCCGTCGCGGTAGAGGGTCTCGATCTCGGCGCAGAGGGCGTTGGTGACCTGCGGGGCGCGCTCCCAGTCGATGGTGAGGCGGTTGTCGCGCCAGCGCAGCGCGTCGTGCTTGTGCAGGTACGCGAAGAGCAGCTGGCCGCCCATGCCGTCGTAGTTGCGGACGCGGTCACCGCTGACCGGGAAGCGGAACAGCCGGTCGAAGAGGATCGCGTACTGGACGTCGCGGGCGTGCGGGTTGCCCTCGGCCTCCAGCTGCACCGCCTCCTTGAAGGTGGTGAGGTCGCAGCGGAGCTCCTCCAGGCCGTACATCCAGAACGGGCTGCGCTGCTTGATCATGAAGGGGTCGAACGGCAGGTCGCCGTGGCTGTGGGTGCGGTCGTGGACGAGGTCCCACAGCACGAAGGTCTCCTGCGCGCGCTGCTGGTCCTGGAGCAGGCCCTCGGCGTCGGCCGGGATCTCCAGGCCGAGCTGCTGGACGGCGCTGGTGGTGACGGCGCGGAAGCGGGCGGCCTCGCGGTCGCAGAAGATGCCGCCCCAGGTGAACCGCTCCGGCGCCTTGCGCACGGCGACCGTCTCGGGGAAGAGCACGGCGGAGTTGGTGTCGTAGCCGGCCGTGAAGTCCGTGAAGGTGATCGGCACGAACATCGGGTTGTCGAACCGGGTGCGCTCCAGCTCGGCCAGCCAGTCGGGCCAGACCACGCTCAGCAGGACGGCTTCCAGGTTGCGGTCCGGGTTGCCGTTCTGGGTGTACATCGGGAAGACGACGAGGTGCTCCAGGCCGTCCTCGCGCCGCTCGGCGGGCTGGAAGGCGAGCAGCGAGTCCAGGAAGTCGGGCTCGCGGTAGCCGGTGTCGGCCCACTTGGCGAGGTCCGCGTCGACGGCCTTCAGGTAGGCGGCGTCGTGCGGGAAGTACGGGGCGAGCTCCTCGATGGACGCCCGGACGTCGGCGACCAGCGGGTCGACGGTGTGGCGCTGGACCGCGGACAGGTCGATGGAGCCGTCCTTGGACTGCAGCGGGCGCAGCGTCTCGACGGCCTCCTTCAGGCGCAGCCACGCCGGGTGAGCGGCGAGGGTCGAGGCCGGGGCGTCGGCCGCCGCAGCGAGCCTTGGCGAAAGATTCTGCATCGTGGACTCACTTCGACAGGAGTTATTTCAACGAGGACACCATAAGTACGAAAGGTTCTCCCGTTCAAGGGGGTCCCAACCGGCAAACCTCCCGTGTACCGCCGCTCCGGCCCCGGAAGTTCCGCCGGAGCCCCGGGTTGTCCGGTATGTGGACGGTTTCCTGGATGTTCTGGACAGCCGCGCCGTTGTGATGCGAACCTCCCCGCATGCTCCCGGAGGTGATCACGGTGGCCGAGCGCCACGACAACCCGTTCCGGGCGCCCTCCCGTCAGCAGGCCTGTTGTCCCTGCCGCCGCGCGCCCAGCCGCTGCCACTGCCGCCGCTGTCGCTGATCCGGCCCGGGGCGCCGCGGACGCGGGCCCGTACGCCGACCATGCCGTGTGTGTTCCGGCGCCGCCACCGGGGGGAAGTGACCCGCCGGGAAGCGGCCCGCCCGGTCCGGCCGCAGTACCCCACCGGTCCCTCCCCCTCGTCCCGCCCGGTCCTCCCCTGGAGCCCTGCCATGAGCCTGCGCAAGCCGTCCACCCTCCTGCCCCTCACCGCGCTGGCGGTCGCCGCCGCCGTACTCACCGGGTGCGCGCCGCAGGACGCCAAGTCCGACGGGGCCGCCGCCTCCGGCGCCCCGGGCACCGCGGGTGCGGCGGCGGGCTGCGCGCCGGGGGCGCTGGCCACCCGGACCGCCGGGAAGCTGACCGTCGGCACCGACAAGCCGGCGTACGACCCCTGGTTCTCCGAGGACAAGCCGGAGAACGGGAAGGGCTTCGAGTCGGCCGTGGCGTACGCGGTGGCGGAGAAGCTGGGCTACCCGAAGGACAAGGTCGGCTGGGTGGTCGCGCCGTTCGGCAAGGCGACCGCGCCGGGCGCCAAGGACTTCGACTTCGACATCAACCAGGTGTCCATCAGTGACGAGCGCAAGCAGGCGGTGGACTTCTCCTCCGGCTACTACGACGTGCGCCAGGCCGTGATCGCCTTGAAGGGCTCCAAGGCGGCGGGCGCGAAGAGCGTCGCCGACCTCAAGGGCGCCAAGCTGGGCGCGCAGGTCGGCACCACGAGCCTGGACACCATCACCAACACCATCAAGCCGAGCACCCAGCCGGCCGTGTTCGACTCCAACGACCTGGCCAAGGCCGCGTTGAAGAACGGTCAGGTGGAGGCGCTGGTCGTCGACCTGCCGACGGCGTTCTACATCACCGGCGCCGAGGTGCCGGAGGCCCAGGTGGTGGGGCAGTTCGAATCCGCCTCGAAGACCGAGCAGTTCGGGCTGGTGCTGGACAAGGGCTCCAGGCTGACGCCGTGCGTCTCGCAGGCGGTGGACGCACTGCGCGCGGACGGGACGCTGGCCAAGCTGGAGAAGCAGTGGCTGTCGGACGCCGTCTCGGCACCGGTGCTCAAGTGAGTGCGGAGGCGGGCCCGCCCGGGCCGGTCGACACCGCCGGAGCCGCGGCCGGGTCCGCCTCCCCGGCCGGGGAGGACGGGTACCGCCCGTCCGAGCGGCGGCTGGCGCACGAGGCGTACCGGCGGGCGCGGGCCCGCCGTTCGGCGCTGGTGGCCACCGCCTCGACCGCGCTGACGGCCGTCGCCCTCTACCTGCTGGTCGTCAACTCCCCGGGCTGGGAGGTGACCAGGCGGACCTTCTTCAACCTGGACTACGCCCGCCAGGCGCTGCCCGAGGTGCTCCGGGGGCTGCGGCTCAACCTGGAGCTGATGCTCGGCTGCGGCGCCCTGATCCTGGTGTTCGGGCTGCTGCTGGCGGTGCTGCGGACGCTGCGCGGGCCGGTCTTCCTGCCGGTGCGGCTGCTGGCCACCGCGTACGTGGACTTCTTCCTCGGGCTGCCGATGATCATCTGCCTGCTGGTGATGATCACCGGGGTGCCGGCGCTCCGGCTCACCGGGGTGACCACCGACCCGCTGCTGCTCGGCGGGGCCGCGCTGGTGCTGACGTACTCGGCGTACGTGTCGGAGGTGTTCCGCTCCGGCATCGAGTCGGTGCACCCGAGCCAGCGGGCGGCCGCGCGCTCGCTGGGGCTGACCAACGCCCAGGCCATGCGGTACGTGGTGCTGCCGCAGGCGGTGCGGCGGGTGGTCCCGCCGCTGATCAACAACCTGGTGAGCCTGCAGAAGGACACCGGGCTGGTCTCGATCGGCGGCGCGATCGACGCGGTGTACGCGGCGAAGATCATCGCGGCGCACTCCTTCAACTTCACGCCGTACCTGGTGGCGGGGCTGGTGTTCATCGTGCTGACCGTTCCGCTGACCCGGGTCGCCGACTGGCTGACCGCGCGGATGAACCGTCGGCAGCTGCAGGGAGGTGCGGTTTGAGCGGGACGGAGGTGCTCCGGCTGGAGTCGGTGCGCAAGAGCTTCGGCGGCCAGGTGGTGCTGCGCGACGTCGGCCTCGCGGTGCCCGAGCACTCGGTGACGGCGCTGATCGGGGCGTCCGGCTCCGGGAAGTCCACCCTGATGCGGTGCGTCAACCTGCTGGAGGGGATCGACGACGGCGCGATCTTCCTGGACGGCGAGGAGATCACCGACCCGCGCGCGGACGAGGACGCCGTGCGGCGCCGGATCGGGGTGGTCTTCCAGTCGTACAACCTGTTCCCGCACATGACGGTGCTGGAGAACATCACGCTCGCGCCGCGCCGGGTGCACCGGGTCGGCCGGGCGGAGGCCGAGGAGAAGGCGCTCGCGCTGCTGGACCGGCTCGGGCTGACGGCGAAGGCCCGGGAGTACCCGGACCGGCTCTCCGGCGGACAGCAGCAACGGGTCGCCATCGTACGGGCGCTGGCGGCCGGGCCCCGGCTGCTGCTGCTCGACGAGATCACCGCCGCGCTCGACCCGGTGCTGGTCGGGGAGGTGCTGTCGGTGGTGCGGGACCTCAAGGAGCAGGGGATGACGATGGTCCTCTCCACCCATGAGATGGGGTTCGCCCGCGAGGTCGCCGACCAGGTCTGCTTCCTGGACGACGGGGTGGTGCTCGAACAGGGGCCGCCGGAGCAGGTGTTCGGCGATCCGCAGGAGGAGCGGACCCGGCAGTTCCTCAGCCGGATCGTCGCCTCGGGGCGGCTCCAGGGCTGAGGAACCGCCGGCCCGGGGGCGCTCGGCGGGGGCGTGGGTCTCCCCGGGTGGATCTCACCACGCCGGTCACCACTGTGCGCCCCCGTACGCGCCCTGGCCGCCTCGGGGCGGAGCGGTGATCGTGGACGGGACGATCGTCCGCGCCCCGGGAGGCCGCCGTTGCACGGACCCACCCTGGTCAACTGGCTCCTCGCCCTCCTCACCGCGACCGCCGGCGCCTACTGCCTGACCCGCCTGCGGCAGCCCTCCTGCGCCGCCGCGCCCCACGACGCGCCCCACGGCGCGCACCGCGCCCACCCGCCGCTCGCCCGGGAGTCCGACGCCGCCGAAGCCCTGATGGGGCTCGGCATGGCGGCGATGGCCGTCACCGGCGCCACCGTCCCGGCCACCGTCTGGGCCGTGCTGTTCGGCCTCCCGGCGGCCGTCTTCCTGCTCGCCGCCCTGCAGACGCCCCGCGGCCGCGGCCACCGGCTGCACCACGCCGTCGGCGCGCTCGCCATGACGTACCTGGCCCTGGCGATGACCGTCTCCCCCACCGGCCACCACCACCCCGCCGCCGCCGGAGCACC
This sequence comes from Kitasatospora sp. NPDC028055, assembly GCF_040637885.1. NCBI lineage: Bacteria > Bacillati > Actinomycetota > Actinomycetes > Kitasatosporales > Streptomycetaceae > Kitasatospora > Kitasatospora sp. NPDC028055. The sequence goes on from NZ_JBEZXE010000031.1 coordinate 7,029, forward strand.
CCTGCTGACCGGCGCCCTGCTGCTCTACTTCGGCGGCTACGCGCTCTGGACCGGCGCCCGGCTGCTGCGCACCCCGGCCGGGACCCTCGTGGTCGGCACCACGGGTCTGCCGCAGGCCTGCCGACTGGCCATGGGGATCGGCATGTTCGCCATGCTCCTGACCATGTGACGCTCCCGGACCGGCCCGTCCCACGTCCGGACCGGCCCGGTACCGCTCGCTACGGCCCGGCCCGGGTCCCGGCCGCGTGGCGTTGGTCACTGGCTCGCCGAAAGCCGTTCCACCGGGCGTTGCCAGCGCATAGGTTGACAGGGAGCGCGCTGTCGCGCTCCGTGCGTACTCGGGGAGCCCATGCGATGACTGCCCTGACCGGCCTGCTGCTGCTCGGCCTGCTGCTCGCCACCGTGGTGCCCCGGCTGCTGGCCCGGGCCCGCTGGGTGGAGCGCGAACCGGTGCTGGCCCTGCTGGTGTGGCAGTGCGTCGTGGTGGCCGTCCTGCTGTGCTGCGCCCTGGGCCTGGTCCTCGCCGCCTCCGCCGCCGAGCCCGCGCTGCGCGCCTGGGTGTTCGCCGGGGCCCCGCACGGCGTGGAGGCCGCGTACGGTCTCCAGGACGCCGAGGGCTGGGGGCGGCTGTGCGCCGCGGTGCTGGCCGCGGGCGCATTGCAGACGGTGCTGGCGCTCACCCGCGAGGTCCGTACGGCCAAGGCCCTGCGCGACCGTCGGCACGCCCAACTGGCGACCAGGGCACCGGAGTTGCCCGAGGCGATCGAGGCCGCCCGGAGCCGCCGGGAGCGGCTGGTGGTACTGGAGAACGTCCGCCCCGAGGCCTGGTCGCTGCCCGGCCCGAACTCCCTCCTGGTGGTCACCACCGGTGCCCTCCAGCAGCTCACCGACCGGGAGTTGGCGGCCGTGCTGAGCCACGAGCGCGGCCACGTCCGTGCCCGGCACCACTGGCTGCAGCAGTTCGCCCAGGCGCTCGCCTCCGGCTTCCCCGGCATCCGGGTGTTCCGGGCCTTCCGGGACCAGGTGGCGGAGCTGGTCGAGCTGGCGGCCGACGACCGGGCCGCCCGCCGGCACGGGCGGCACACCACCGCCCTCGCGCTGGCCGAACTCAACCTGGACCGCGGGGTGTTCGGCTCCTGTCCGCCCGGGCTGGCACAGTCCCCGAAGCGGGTGGACCGGCTGCTCGCGGGCCGACCCCGGCTCTCCGCCCTGCACCGGCTGCGGCTGACCGCCGCCGCTCTGGCCGCGCCCGCCGCAGCCGTCCTGCTGGCCGTCGCCCCTGGGCTGAACTCGTTGCTCTAGGACCATCGCCAGGGCACTGAACGCACCCGCCGTACAGTGAAGTTGACGTAGCGTCAGCCGTGGGCCGAGGACTCCCCGCAGAGCGGGGCGAACCGGCCGCCGAGGGTCTGCCCGAGCACCTCGCGATGGAGCGGCCGGGCCTGGTCGTAGCGCTCCCGCCCGGCCGGAGTCAGGGCGATCATGATGCCCCGCCGGTCGCTCTCGCACATCGCCCGGGTCACCAGCCCGCCCTTCTCCAGGCGGGCGATCAGCCGGGAGAGCGCGCTCTGGCTCAGGTGGACGGTCGGCGCCAGCTCGCTGGACCGCAGGGCGGGCCGGCCGTCGCCCCGGCAGCCCTCCACCAGGCGTTCCAGCACCTCGAACTCGCTCATGCCCAGCCCGTACTTCTCGCCGAGTTCACGGTCGAGCGCACAGACGGCCGAGGCGTGCCGGGCCAGCAGCTCGCGCCATTCCGCGATCAGACCGGCCTCCGCCGAGGCCTCGAGGGGGTCGAGTTCAGCCACGCCGCCAGGTTAGCACGTGCACCGTAAATTTATGCGTTCACATCTAATTCATTTGCATTGAATGCACGTGCATGTACTCTCCTCCCCATGACCACCGCGACCGTCACGTCTCCCGACGCCCCGTCAACCAGCGGGCTGAACTGGACACCCCGCCTCTGGGGCACCCTGCTCGTGCTCTGCGCCGCCATGTTCCTGGACGCCCTGGACGTCTCGATGGTGGGCGTCGCCCTCCCCTCCATCGGCTCCGAACTGCACCTCTCGACCTCCACCCTGCAGTGGGTGGTCTCCGGCTACGTGCTCGGCTACGGCGGCCTGCTGCTGCTCGGCGGCCGCGCCGCCGACCTGCTCGGCCGCCGCCGGGTCTTCCTGGTCGCCCTCGGCGTCTTCGCCGCCGCCTCGCTGATCGGCGGGCTGGTCGACGACGGCGGCCTGCTGATCGCGGCCCGCTTCCTCAAGGGCGTCAGCGCCGCCTTCACCGCCCCCGCCGGGCTGTCGATCATCACCACGACCTTCGCGGAGGGCCCGGCCCGCAACCGGGCGCTGTCGATCTACACCACCTGCGGCGCCAGCGGCTTCTCGCTCGGCCTGGTGCTGAGCGGACTGCTCACCTCGGTCGGCTGGCGCTGGACCTTCCTGATGCCCGTCCCGGTCGCGCTGCTCGCCCTGCTGTTCGCCGTCCGGCTGCTCCCCCGCCCGGTCGAGGAGCCCGCCAAGGGCGGCTACGACGTGCTGGGCGCGATCACCGGAACCGCGACCGTGCTCCTGCTGGTCTTCACCGTGACCGAGGCCCAGGGCGCCGGCTGGCTGAGCCTGCGCACCCTCGGCTCGCTGGTCGTGGTCGCCGCGCTGGCCGCCGCCTTCCTGCTCGCCGAGAGCCGCGCCGCCCACCCGCTGGTCCGGCTCGGCATCTTCCGCAACGGCTCGGTGGCCCGGGCCAACATCGTCGCCTTCGCGATGGCCGGCGCGTACGGCGGCTTCCAGTTCGTCGTCACGCTCTACCTCCAGCACCTGCTCGGCTGGTCGGCCCTGGAGATGGCCCTGGGCCTGCTGCCGGCCGGCGCCTTCATCGCGTTCTCGGCCCCGTTCATGGGCCCGATCGTGGACCGCTTCGGCACCGGCCGGCTGCTGCCGATCGGCCTGCTGGCCCTGGTCGGAGCCTTCGCCCTGTTCCTGCGCCTGGACGAGCACAGCTCGTACCCGGTCCTGGTGCTGCCCTCGATGCTGCTGCTCGGCGTGGGCTTCGCACTGGCCTTCCCCTCGGTGAACATCGCCGCCACCGACGGGGTGGCCGACGAGGAGCAGGGGCTGGCCTCCGGACTGGTGAACACCGCGATCCAGGTCGGCACCGCGGTGGTGCTGGCCGGGGTGACCGCGATGCTCACCGCCGGGAGCGCGGGCGGCGACAGCCCGCAGGCCCAGCTGGACGGCTACCGGCCGGCGCTGGTCCTGGTCACCGCGGTCGCGCTGATCGGGCTGGCGGTCGCCGCGACGGGTGCCCTGGTGGACCGGCGCCGAAGGGCAACTCCCGTATCGGTGCCGGATTATGATTACCCGTCCGCCGCGCCGTCCGTGGCCCGTACCGAAGTCCTGACCGAGCGCTGACCCACTGGCCCCGCCCCGTACGGCCCCCGGCCGTCGGGGCACTGGTGCCGGCTCCACCAAACCCCCGTGTTGGTGGAGCCGGCCGTATGTGTACCGGCCGCCCGGGGCGGCACCCGCGTGAGGGCGCACGGTTCCACGGCGCGACTGCCGGCTGCGCAAGTATATTGGCCCGGAGTCAACGAACGTTCGGAGCAGACACGATGGCACCTCGCGGGGATTCGGTCAACGAGGAGATGCGGCAACGCTCCCGCCGACGCATCATGCGGGCCACCGTCGAACTGGTTGACCAGCACGGTTACGCCGGCACCACACTGACCGACATCGCCGAACGGGCCGGTCTCGCCCGCGGTCTGCTCTCGTACTACTTCGACGGCAAACGACTGCTGATGCAGGCCGCGACGCACCGGCTGATGCACCAGTCGCTCTCCGGCGCCCTGGCCGAACTGCCGCCGGACGCCACCCCCGAGACCCGGCTGGCCCGCGCGATAGACGCCGTCCTCGCCCTGGCTCTGGACCACCCCCGGGTGATGCGCTCGCACCTGGCGCTCATCCTCGATCCGGACACCGGCGCCTTCGTCCAGGAACCGGAGCAGCAGCAGCTCGGCGCGATCCTCCAGGGCCTGCTCGACGACTGGGGCGCACCGGACCCGGTCGCCGAACACGCGGTACTGCGCAGCGCACTGATGGGCGGCTGCATCGGGGTGCTGCTGCCGGGCGCGGAGATCCCGCTGGCGCCGATCCGGGCCGACCTGTTCCGCCGCTACGACCTGCCCTGGGAACTGGGCCGCCCGCCGCAGCCGCTGCCGCCGGAACGCGAGCGGCCGCCGGCCCGCGGTTGACGGGGTCGGCGGCCGACTCGGACTGCCGTGCGGACGAGCGCCTCCCGGGCGGGAGCGGGGGATCTCCCAGCCCCCGCCCGGGAGTTGCTCAGCGTTCCTTGAGGATCGAGGAGAGCAGGTCTATGGTGCGCTCCGGCGTGAGACTGTCCACGCAGAGCCGCTCCATGACCTGGACGTACGCGTCCACGTCGTCCCGCTTGTCCAGGTACAGCGCGCTGGTGAGCTGCTCCAGGTAGACCACGTCCGCGAGGTCCTGCTCCGGGAAGCGCAGGATCGTGAACGCCCCGGACTCGCCCGCGTGCGCGCCGAAGCGGAACGGCATGACCTGGATGACCACGTTGGCCTGCTCGGCGACGTCGATCAGGTACTGGACCTGGCCGCGCATCACCTTGGGCCCGCCGACCGGCCGGCGCAGCGCCGCCTCGTCGATGACCGCCCACAGGCGCGGGCTGGCGCCCTCGGTCAGCAGCTTCTGGCGGCGCAGCCGGAGACTGACCCGGCGCTCGACCTCCTCCTCGCTGATGACCGGCCGACTCTGGCCGAAAACCGCCCGTGCGTACTCCTCGGACTGCAGCAGTCCGGGGATGAACTGCACCTCGTAGGTGCGGATCAGCTGGGCGGCCTCCTCCAGGCCGACGTAGGTCTGGAACCAGCCCGGCAGCACGTCGTTGAAGCTGTGCCACCAACCGGACTTGTTGGCCTCGCGGACCAGGCCCAGCAGGGCCTCCCGCTCCAGGCCGTCGTCGACGCCGTAGAGACTCAGCAGGTCGGCGACGTCGCGCTCCTTGAAGCTGACCCGGCCGAGCTCCATGCGACTGATCTTGGATTCGGACGCGCGGATCGCGTAGCCCGCGTCCTCTCGGGTGATGCCGCGCGCCTCTCGCAGGCGACGCAGCTGCGAGCCGAGGAGGATCCGGCGGACCATCGAGCCGCCGCCCGGCTGAACTGTGGTCATGCGGTCGAAACCTCCACCTAGGGCAAACAGCGCACAGTCTGCCATCAGTTGAGCGCTCACGGTGCCGATACTGACGGATGTTCCTATCAGTTCCGCACTCCGCACACCAGGATGCACGTGCATCCGGCGCTTGCATATGCCAATAGTGCGACTGCACGTGAATCGACTCTTGCATCTGCAGTGAGCGCACACCACCATGGTGCACGTGCACCTGCACATCCCTGGCAATCCCGCGGGCTCCGCGTCGACCCCACGCGCGACTCCGTGCACCGGCCCGACGGCGTCCCCCGCGCCATCGGGCGTTCGAGTGCGCGCGCGCCTGGTCGAGGGGGCGGCCGAGCGGCCGAGCGAGTCGGAGGTGACCGGCATGACCCCGGCGGGTCCAGCCGTGTCCGCCCCCTTATGGGAGGAGCTCTTCATGAGCACCGGTACGGCTTTGGCAGTTGACCCCCATGTGGTCACCTGTACGCTCGCTCCTCGCTTCGAAGCCGTGAGATCCGCACGCGACTTCGCCCGGGCCTCGCTCCAACGCTGGGGCCTGATGGAGCTGTTCGACGACGTCGCCCTGGTGGCCTCGGAACTCGTCACCAACGCGCTCCGGCATGCGATCGGCGCACGGCCCGACCCGTCGGGCGGCGCCCTGGGCGAGTACGACTTTCCCACACAGCCGACCCCGGAAGGGCGGCTGCCGATCCGAATAAGCCTGGTGCACCGCTCCCCCCAGGTGGTCTGCGCGGTGAGCGACCCGAGCAGTGCCGGACCGGTGGCGCGGGAGGCGGACTTCGTCGCCGAATCGGGCCGCGGACTGCACCTGGTGGAGTCGTTCAGCCGCTCCTGGGGCTGGCACCCACTGGGCAGCGGCAAGGTCGTCTGGGCCGTGTTCGAGGCGGAGACCGGCTGCGGCAGCGGACTGGACGCCACCCTGCTCGACGGCACCGCGCCGGCCGGCCGGGTCGAAATCGGTGGTCGGCACCGGCGCTCGGCCTAGGGCGCGTCTTGTGGATCAGGCCAGGCCCGCCGCACGGCGCACGGCCGGCCGAGGAACGCCCCGGGAGGACCACACCCCGGGCCCTCCGGCCCGCCCCCGCGCCGGGCCGGCCCGCGACCCCGGCACCAGCGGCGACTACCCGCTCCGGGTACTGCGGCTCCGGACCCGCAGCACCGGCGGGAGCATCCGCGGCAGCACCCGCACCACCCCGGCAGGCCCCGCCGGACGGTCCGCCACCGGACCGCTCACGAACGCACGGGCCCGCCGCCCCCGGCCCCGGACAAAGACAAAGGCCGTCGTGGTGTCAGCACCCACGACGGCCCCCCGATGGTGGAGCAGCGGCCGGTCAGACCGCGAGGTGGTCGAACTCCCCGTCCTTGGCACCCAGCAGCAGGGCCGCGATCTCGGCCCGGGTGTAGATGAGCGCCGGGCCGTCCGGGAAGCGCGAGTTGCGCATCGCCACGTCGCCGCCCGGCAGGGCCGCGAACTCGACGCAGTTGCCCTGGGAGTTGCTGTGCCGGCTCTTCTGCCAGACCACCCCCGTGAGCTCGGCGGCGGCCATCCCGTTGTAGGCGTGGTTGGAGCCGTGCGTGTCCTGCGAGTCGTGCATAGAAGTCTCCCGAAGAGCTCCGGAGTTGTCGTCCAGCGCGGCGCCCCGGCACCCGCCGAACGAACGGACCGGCCCCGTACCGGCCCGGCACAACGCCTCACTTGACGCGATGATAGCCGCAGTGCACGTGCATCAGCACGGGACATTGCAGGTGCACGAGGCTTTTCGACGGTCGCCGCGAACTCTTCACGGACCCTTCTCCTGACGGTACGTAAACGGACATAGGCGATTGAATCGACGGTCCGTCCATAACCGGCCGTGAGCGCTTCCCCGCTGAATGTTGATCTTCGAATGCCGGGAGTCGCCCCGCCGTGACCCTCCGTCAGGTCGCCCGGCGACTGTGAGACATCTCACGCCAGACCGGTGCAACGCGCCGCCCCACCGGATACGTCAGGGCAACTGAGGGGCTCCGTACGGGGCTTGGGCGAGGAATGTCCGGATTGTAGGCAATCGCCCCGGACCGGAGCGGCATGAACACGACCCCCGCACCGTGACCACCCGAAACCCGTACGGCAGCCGACTGCAGGCCTGACGGGCAGATGTCCTACGATCTCCGGCATGAGCACCGCAGCCATCCCGGGCGCGCCACTGCCCGTCCGCACTCCAGGCTCCCGTGCGCGGGGGCGCCACCGCCGCCCCGAGCGCCCCGAGATCCGCACCGGCTCGCCGGCCCTGGTGCTCGCCGTACCCGCGACCGCGGGGCCCGAGTCCCGCTCGGTCGTCGCGGAGCTGCTCTCGATCGTCCGCAGCGAGCACGCCGGCGTCCAGGCCGCGGTCGGCTACCTCCCGGCCACCGACGCCGGGGCCGCGGAGCCGCAGGAGCACACCGTCGCGGAGCTGCTGGCGGCGGCCGCCGAGGCCGGACTGCCGACGCCCGTCGTGGTGCCGCTGGTCCCGGGCCCGCACGACTTCCTGACCGGGCTTCACGCCGTCGCCGCCGAGTACGGCGCGACCGTCACCGACGCGCTGGGCCCGCACCCGCTGCTGGCCGAGGCCGTCCACGTCCGGCTGTCCGAGGCCGGGCTGGCGCGGGCCGACCGGGCCCGGCTGTTCGCCATCGCGACCGCCGCGGACGGCGTGGTCCTGACCACCGTCGGCGGCGAGGACGCGGCCGCCGCGGCCGGGATCACCGGCGTGCTGCTGGCCGCCCGACTGGCCGTCCCGGTCGTCGCCGCCGCGCTGGACGTGCCCGGCTCGGTCGCCGCCGCCGTCGGCCACCTCAAGGAGACCGGCTCCGAGCGCCCGGCCCTGGCCCCGCTCGTGATCGGTCCGGAGGCGGACTCGGAGCTGCTCGCCGCGGCCGCCGAGGAGACCGGCTGCCCGTCGGCCGCGCCGCTGGGCGCCTATCCGACGGTCGGCCAGCTGATCGCCTCCACCTACCTGGCCGCCCTGCCGGTGCCGACGGCGGAGGAGCTCGCCGAGGCCGAGGCGGAGGCCGCGGCCACCGTCGGGGCCGAGGGTTCCCGGCGGGCCCACGCGGCCGCCGAAGGGCCCCTGGAGGGCTAGCACGACCCGCTGAACGCCCGTCGGCCGCCACCGGCGGAACCCGCACGGCCCGTACCGCCCATACCGTCGAAAGGGCCCGGAACGACTTCGTTCCGGGCCCTTTCGACGTGCTCCGATTCACCCCACTGGTGAGCTGGGCCGACAATGCGACGCAATGTCCGTTTCCGGTTCATTTGTCGATGAATATCCGACGGGTGGTGAGCACGTTCCCCGGCGCGCGATTCACGGCCGCTCCCCCCGTACCCCGAGCGTGCGCCCTTTGCGCTCCAACGCTCCGTCACCTCTTTCCTGAGGCGGAGCCAGTTATCAGAATCCGCTGCGATATTGCCGGAAAACGATCATTTACGATCATGAATTACGGGCCGTGCGGCGTTTCCCGCTAAACCGTGATGCGCATCACAGGTATTTGCAGATCTCACTTAAGTCTGCTTAACGTGCTCCCCGTTCGTGACCACACGGACCCAGTTCATCCGCGACGCCGAGTCCTGCCGTCGGATGTCCTGGCAGCGCGAAAACGCATCACGGCAGGAGCGGGGGAACCACAGGTAAGTCGCCCCGGACCGTTCTCCGGAACCGTCCAGGGCTAGGGGTGAAGCCGCGCCCACAGCGCGGCCGGGCAACTCCAGCCCGAATCCGACAGCTCACCTCGCAGGCGTGGGAGAGGACCGCGTCTTCATGCTGCCTTCCAACGGCAACCGCCTGTCCAGCCGCACCCGTCGCGTGATCGCCGCCCTCGGCGTCGCCGGCGTCGGCCTCACCGTCCCCTGCCTCACCACCGGCACCGCGAACGCCGCCTCCGTCGCCACCTGGGACAAGGTCGCCCAGTGCGAGAGCGGCGGCAACTGGAGCATCAACACCGGTAACGGCTTCTACGGCGGCCTCCAGTTCACCTCCAGCACCTGGGCCGCCTTCGGCGGCACCGCCTACGCCCCGCAGGCCAACCAGGCCACCAAGGACCAGCAGATCGCCGTCGCCGAGAAGGTCCTCGCCTCGCAGGGCCCCGGCGCCTGGCCGGTCTGCTCCGGCCAGGCCGGTCTGACCAAGGGCGGCGCCGCAGCCGCCGTCGACACCTCGGCCGGCTCCACCGCCGCCAAGCCCGCCGCCAAGCCGGCCACCCCGAGCAAGCCCGCCGCGAAGCCCGCCAAGCCCGCCGCCCCCGCGCAGGACCAGGCCCAGGCCTCCGGCGACTCCGCGGCCGCCTCCGCCCAGTCCGCCAACAGCACCTGGGCCCAGAAGCGCCAGGCGCAGGCCCAGGCCGGCAGCTACACCGTCGTCGACGGCGACTGGCTGTCCTCGATCGCCGACAAGCACAACATCCAGGGCGGCTGGCAGCGGCTGTACGACCTCAACCGCAGCACCCTGACCGAGGGCCCGGACACCATCTACCCGGGCGAGCAGCTGACCTTCGGTGACGGCGCCTCGGCCCAGGACGACCAGTCCGCCGCCAAGTCCGGCTCGGACTTCACCTGGTTCGACCGCTCGCAGAAGGCCGGCCAGGCCTCGAACGGCGGTGCCGTGAACGCCAAGCCGACCGCCCAGAGCAAGCCGTCCGCCACCAAGCCCGCGTCGAAGCCGGCCGCCCAGGCGCAGACCCCGGCCGCGGCCCCGGCCGCCACCGGCAGCATGGCCGCCGCGGTCTCCTTCGCCCAGTCGAAGATCGGCCAGGCGTACGTCTACGGCGGCACCGGCAACGGCGGCTGGGACTGCTCCGGCCTGACCCAGGCCGCGCTGCGCGCCGCGGGCATCAACATCCCGCGCGTCGCCGCCGACCAGGCCGCCGCCAGCACCCACGTCTCGCTGGACAGCCTGCAGCCGGGCGACCTGCTGTTCTGGTCCAACAACGGCCAGGACTCCGGCGTCTACCACGTCGCCATCTACATCGGCAACGGCCAGTACGTCGAGGCCGCCAACCCGAGCTCGGGCGTCCGCCTCCAGACCATCGCCAACTGGGCCCCGGACTTCGCCGGCCGGGTCTGAGCGACCGCGAACCGAGCGGCCGCCAACGGCTGACGCCGGAGCCCCGGGGAGAGCGCACCCGCTCCTCCCGGGGCTCCGGCGTGCCCGCAGGCCCGGATTCCGCATGGTCAAACCCCGGCCCACGGGGCATGCTGCTGCTCTGCACCCGAGGAGGAGTCACATGGCCCAGGTCACCATCACCCTCGACGCGAACCTCGCGATCGATGCGATGCTGCTCTCCGGCACCAAGAACCCGCAGGACGCCGTCGAACTGGTCGTACGCGACTACCTGGCCCGCGGCCGCCGTACCGGGACCAGGACCGGCGACGCGGCCGACGGCCACCGGGTCTCCACCGACCGCCCGGCCGCCCAGGAGGGCTGACCGACGGCCGAGCCCGGCCGGGCGGAGCGGAGCGGGCCGGGCCGCCCCCGAGCACCGCACGCCGACGGGCCCCGGAGAGCAACCGCCCTCCGGGGCCCGTCAGTTGGCCCGCTCTGCCCGGACCTGCCCGGCCAGCTCTGCCCGGCCAGCTCTGCCCGGCCCTGCCGGCCCCCCGGCCCCCCGGGCCGCGCCCGGTTCTCAGCGCGCGCAGGCCCCGGTGGAGCCCCGCATCACCAGCTCCGGCTGGAACATGAACTCCCCACGCTGGGCGGAGTTCCCGCCGACCTCCTCCAGCAGCGCGTCCACCGCCGCCGTCGCCATCGCCTCGACCGGCTGGCGGATGGTGGTCAACGGCGGCTCGGTGAAGGCGATCAGCGGCGAGTCGTCGAAGCCGACCACCGACACGTCCTGCGGCACCGACAGCCCGCGCTGGCGCACCGCCCGGATCGCGCCGAGCGCCATCATGTCGCTGCCGCAGATGATCGCCGTGCAGCCCTTGTCGAGCAGCGCGCCGGCCGCCGCGTGCCCGCCCTCCACGCTGAACAGCGTGTGGTGGACGAGGTCCTCGGCCTCCTCCCCGCTGAGCCCGAGCACCTCGCGCATCGCCGCCGTGAAGCCCTCGATCTTGCGCAGCACCGGCACGTACCGCCGCTGCCCGACCGCCAGCCCGATCCGCTCGTGCCCGAGCTCGGCCAGGTGCTGGACGGCCATCCACATCGCGGAGCGGTCGTCCGGCGAGATGAACGGCGCGTCGATCTTCTCGCTGTAGCCGTTGATCAGCACGAACGGCACCCCGCGCCCGGCCAGCCGGGCGTAGCGGTCGTGGTCGGCCGTGGAGTCGGCGTGCAGCCCGGAGACGAAGACGATGCCCGCCACGCCCCGGTCGACCAGCATCTCGACCAGTTCGTCCTCGGTGGACCCGCCGGGCGTCTGGGTGCACAGCACCGGGGTGAACCCGTGCCGGCTCAGCACCTGCTCGATCACCTGGGCCAGCGCGGGGAAGATCGGGTTGCTCAACTCCGGTGTGATCAGCCCGATCAGGCCCGCACTGCGCTGGCGCAGCCGGGTCGGCCGCTCGTAGCCGAGCACGTCGAGCGCCGCCAGGACGGTCTGCCTGGTGGCCGCGGAGACGTTCGCCTTGCCGTTGAGCACGCGGGAGACGGTGGCTTCGCTGACCCCCGCCTGCGCCGCGATGTCTGAGAGTCGCGCCGTAGTCACGGGCCCAGAGCCTATTGCACCCACGTCAGACCGCCCACCAGCCGGTGCTGTCCGGTGCGAGCACGGTCTCGCCGCCGTCCGTCCCGAGTTCGGTCGAGGAGAGCAGCAGTCGGCCGGGGACGGGTATCCGCACCGGCTCGCCGGTGGTGTTCACCGTGCAGACGAAGGAGCCGCGCCGGAAGGCGAGGGTGCCCTCGGGGGCGTCCAGCCACTCGACCCCGGTGCCGGCGCCGAGGTCGGGCTGCGCCCGGCGGACGGCCAGCGCGCTGCGGTAGAGCTCCAGGGTGGAGGACGGGTCGCCGGTCTGCGCCTCGACGCTCAGCCCGGCCCACTCGGCGGGCTGCGGCAGCCAGGACGGCCCGCCCGCGACCGGTCCGAAGCCGTACGGGGCCTCGGTGCCGGACCACGGGATCGGCACCCGGCAGCCGTCGCGGTAGCCGTCCTGGCCGGCCTGGCGGAAGAAGGACGGGTCCTGGCGGACCTCGTCGGGCAGGTCGGTGACGTCAGGCAGGCCGAGCTCCTCGCCCTGGTAGACGTACGCGGAGCCGGGCAGCGCGAGCATCAGCAGGGTGGCGGCGCGGGCCCGGCGCAGGCCGAGCGCACGGTCGCCCGGGGTGCGGATCTGGGTGCCGAGGCCGGGCTCGTTGGCGAACCGGGTGGCGTGCCGGGTGACGTCGTGGTTGGACAGCACCCAGGTGGTGGGGGCGTCGACCGGGCGCATCGAGTCGAGCGAGAGGTCGATCACCTCGCGCAGCGCGGCGGCGTCCCAGTCGGTGCCCAGGTACTGGAAGTTGAAGGCCTGGTGCAGTTCGTCGGGGCGGACGTAGTTGGCGGTGCGCTGGACGGTCGGGGTCCAGGCCTCGGCGACGCCGATCCGCTGCCCCGGGTACTCGTCGAGGATCCGGCGCCAGCTGCGGTAGATCTCGTGCACGCCGTCCTGGTCGAAGAACGGCATGACGTCGTTGCCGAGCAGCTTGAGCTGGTCGGCGCCGCCGAGGTCGGGCAGTCCGGGGGCCTTGACCAGGCCGTGGGCGACGTCGATCCGGAAGCCGTCCACGCCCATGTCCAGCCAGAACCGCAGGATCGAGCGGAACTCGTCGGCGACGGCCGGGTTCTCCCAGTTGAAGTCGGGCTGCTCGGGGGCGAACAGGTGCAGGTACCAGTCGCCGGGGGTGCCGTCCGGGTCCTCGGTGCGGGTCCAGGCCGGGCCGCCGAAGATGGACTCCCAGTCGTTGGGCGGGAGTTCGCCGTTCTCGCCCTTGCCGGGGCGGAAGTGGTAGCGGTCGCGCAGCGGGGAGCCGGGGCCCTCGCGCAGGGCGCGCTGGAACCACTCGTGCTGGTCCGAGGAGTGGTTGGGGACGAGGTCGACGATGATCCGCAGGCCGAGCCGGTGGGCGTCCCGGATCAGCGCGTCGGCGTCCAGCAGGGTGCCGAACATCGGGTCCACGGCGCGGTAGTCGGCGACGTCGTAGCCCGCGTCGGCCTGCGGCGAGGCGTAGAAGGGGGAGAGCCAGACGGCGTCCACGCCGAGGTCCCGCAGGTACGGCAGCCGGCTGCGGATGCCGGGCAGGTCGCCCATGCCGTCCCCGTTGGAGTCGGCGAAGCTGCGCGGGTACACCTGGTAGATGACCGCGTCCCGCCACCAGCCTCTGGGCGCGCCGCCGGTCACGGGAGCCGGGGTCGCCGTCTCCTGAGCGGTGTCGGCGGCAGGCCGGGAGGTGTCGGCCAGGTTCTGGGTCATGGACGGTATCCCTCGGGGATCGGAGGAGCGCTGGAAAGCAAGGGTGCTGGGAGCGTTACGACTTGGAGGCACCGGCGGTCAGGCCGGTGACCAGGTGGCGCTGCACCAGGTAGAAGAAGGCCGCGGAGGGGATCGCGATCAGCACGGCGGTGGCGGCCATCAGGTTCCACTGGGCGTCGTGCTCGCTGACGAAGCTCTGCAGGCCGACGGCCAGCGTGTACTTGTCCGAGCTGAGCATGAAGGTGGAGGCGAACGGCACCTCGGCCCAGTAGGTGAGGAAGGAGTAGAACGCGGCCACCGCCAGGCCCGGGCGGGCGAGCGGCAGCACCAGCCGCCAGAAGGTACCGAACGGGCTGAGCCCGTCGACCCGGCCGGCCTCGTCGATCTCCACCGGGATGGTGTCGAAGTAGCCCTTCATCAGCCAGGCGCAGTACGGCACGGTGGTGGTGGAGTAGACCAGGATCAGGCCGGCGTAGCTGTCCAGCAGGTCCAGTGCGGAGAGCATGGTGTACATCGGCACGATCAGCACCGCGATCGGGAACATCTGGGTGACCAGCAGCGACCACATCAGCGGCTTGTGCCCGGGGAACCTCATCCGGGACACGGCGTACCCGGCGGTGGCGGCGAGCAGCACGCCGAACACGGTGGTCACCCCGGCGACCAGCAGGGAGTTGCCGAACCAGGTGAAGAAGTCGGTGTCGCCCAGCACGTGCTGGTAGTTCGACAGCGTGATCTTGCCGAAGATGTCGCCGGGGTGGAGGTAGTCGTTCTTGTCCGGCCCGAGCGAGACGAAGAGGATCCAGCCGACCGGGAAGAGCGCGATCAGGCTGGCGAGGATCAGGACGCCGTGGGACAGCGCCTTGGACAGCGGGCCGCTCTCGCCGCGCGGCCGGAACTTCGCCGGCCGGGCGGCCGGGGCCGGGGCCGCCGCGGGGGCGGGGCGTTCGGTGGTGGTGCTCATCGGGTTACCTGCCTTCGTGGGTCAACTGGGTCCGGGGCCTCAGCCGTTGGCCTGCTCGTTGCGGGCGAGCCAGCGCCGGTAGAAGGCGGTGAAGACGATCAGGATGGACAGCAGGATCACGCCGTACGCGGCGGAGCCGGCGTAGTCCCGGGGGATCTGGCCGAAGCCCAGGCGGTAGGCCCAGGTGACCAGCAGCTGGGCGTCCGGGGCGCCCTTGCCGAACAGCAGGAAGATGACGTTGAACTGGTTGAACGTCCAGATCACGCCGAGCAGCACGACGGTCGAGGAGACGGTGCGCAGCCCCGGCAGGGTGATGTGCCGGAACTGCTGCCAGCGGGTGGCGCCGTCCATCTCGGCGGCCTCGTACAGCTCGGCCGGGATCGACTGGAGCCCGCCGAGCAGCGAGATCATCATGAACGGCACACCGGCCCAGGTGTTGACCAGGATCGCGGCCGCCTTCTGCGCCCACGGGTCGGTGAGCCAGCCGGGCTCGGGCAGGTGCAGGGTGGAGAGCACGGTGTTGACGACGCCGCCGTCGGAGAGCATCAGCCGCCAGGAGAAGACGGTGACGAAGGTCGGCACGGCCCACGGGAGGATCAGCAGCATCCGGTAGGCGGCGCGCCCGCGCAGCTTCTTGTTGAGCAGGACGGCAAGGCCGAGGCCGAGGGTGTAGTGCAGGCTGACGCAGATGGCCGTCCAGGCGATGGTCCACACGAAGTGGGACCAGAACCGGTCGTACGAGCCGGGGCCCCAGAGGATGTCGGCGTAGTTGTGGAAGCCGATGTACTGGTAGCTGGCCGGGATCTCGTTGACGCCGATCTTGCGGGCGACGTTGAGGCTGTTGGCGTCCGTGAGGGTGAGCCAGACGCCTTCGACGAGCGGGTAGAACACCAGGACGCCGAGCACCAGCACGACCGGGGCGATCATCGCGTAGGCGTACCAGTGCTTGGCGTAGGAGCGCTTGAGGCGTTCCAGCAGGCCCGGACGCTGATCGCGCTCCCGGCTGCCCTTGCCGGTGGCGCCCTGCACGGCGACTGACATCGTTTGCACCTTCTCGGGGGGAAGTCTCGGGGGAGCCGACGGCCCGGCCCGCCGGGGTCGGCGGGCCGGGCTGCGGGGACTACTTGGCGAAGCCCGGCAGGAGCTTGGCGTAGTCCGTGGCGACGGTGTTCAGCGCGTCCTGGGTACCGGTGCCCTGGACGGCCTTGCCGAGGTTGGTGCCGAGCGAGTCGAACAGCGAGCTGTACTCGGGCAGTTCGGGGCGCGGCTTGGCGCTGCCGAGGATGGCCTGGAAGCCGGCGATGCCCGGGTCGGCCTTGACGTCGGCGGTGTAGGCGTCGGAGCGGGTCGGCAGGGTGGAGTTCTTCTGCGCGATGAAGGCCTGGCTCTCGGCCGAGGTCATGAAGGCGGCGAACTTCTCGGCGGCGGCCTTGTGGGCCTTGTCCGCACCGGCGTAGACGGCGATGTTGTGGCCGCCGGTGGGGGCGCCGGCCTTGCTGCTGGAGCCGGCCGGGACGGCGGCGATGCCGAGGTTCTTCTTGTCGGCGAACGCGGAGCCCTTGTAGATGTTGGTGATCTCCCAGGGGCCCTGGATGATCGCCGCGACCTTGCCGCTGTTGAAGGCGTCCATCATGTGGGCGTAGGCGTCGGTGGTGACGTCGGCCTTGGCGGTGCCGGGCGAGGTGAACATCGACTTGTAGGTCTCGATGCCCTTGACGGCCTCGGGCGAGGTGACGGTGATCTTCTTGCCGGCGGCGTCGACGGTGTCGGTGCCCTCGCCGAACAGGAACGGCATCGCGTAGTAGCCGTCCGCGGCCTTCATCCAGAAGCCGTCGACGCCCGCCTTCTCCTTGACGGCGGCGGCGTCGGTCTTCAGCTCGTCCCAGGTCTTGGGGGCGTCGGTGATGCCGGCCTTGGCGAAGAGGTCCTTGTTGTAGAGCAGGCCGAGGGTGTCGGTGACCAGCGGGACGCCGTACAGCTTGCCCTCGTACTTGGCCTGCTGGATCAGGCTGGGCTGGAAGGCGGAGGTGTCGGCGGCGGCGGGGGTGCCGTCCAGCGGCTCCAGGAAGCCGGCCTTGGCGAAGGCGGCGGTCCAGCCGACCTCGGAGCGGAACACGTCGGGCGCGCCCTTGGCCCCCATGGCGGTCTGCAGCTTGTTCTGCGCCTGGTCGAACGGCACGTTGACGAAGTTGACCTTGATGTTCGGGTTGGCCGCGGTGAACTTCTTGGCCAGTTCCTCGTAGTTCGGAGCCTCGTTGGTGGCGTTCGACGTGTCCCAGTAGGTGAGGGTGACCGGGCCGTCGGCCTTGCCGTCGGAGCCGGAGCCGCCACTGCTGCCACAGGCAGCCATCGAGACCGCGAGGGCCACAACGAGGGCAGAGGCCGCGATGCCACGCCGCATGAGAACTCCTAGGAGGGTGGGGGTGCCCGAGATGTTCGGAGACAGGCGCATAATGGCTGCCTCGTGCCGACCGCACCGTTGCTGCCGTCGGGCTCGGGAAGGAAGTTAACAGCGGTGCAAGATCGACGGAAAGGTCTTGCAGCAAGTTTCTGCAAGAAGCCGCGATCGTTACATCCGCGTGTCCTGGACGTGGCCGCACGGTAGTGGACGGCGCGGCGCAATGTCCGTCTCCGTCCGCTTCGCCCCATCCCGGGGCGGCCGGCGCAGCCACCCTCCGTGGCCGGAAACCGCTTGCAGCAGACTGGACGCATGCGCATCAGAGCCGCCGTGAAGGACGAACTGCCCCTGCTGACCGAGTTGGAGCGGGCCGCCGGAGCCCCGTTCGCGGAGATCGGGATGCCGGAGATCGCCGCGGACGAGCCCCCGGCCCCGGCGGAGCTGGCCCGCTACCTGGAACACGGCACCGCCCTGGTCGCCGAGGCCCCCGACGGGACGATCGCCGGCTACCTGCTGGCCGAACCGGTGGACGGCGCGCTGCACGTCGAGCAGGTGTCGGTCCACCCCGACCACGCCCGCCGGGGCATCGGCCGGGCCCTGATCGAGCACCTCGCCGAGGGCACCGACGCCCCCGCGCTCACCCTGACCACCTTCGCGGACGTCCCCTGGAACGCCCCGTACTACGCCCGCTGCGGCTTCCGCCCGCTCGGAGAGGCCGAACTCACCCCGGGCCTGCGACGGATCCGTCGGCTGGAGGCCGAGCACGGCCTCGACCGCTGGCCCCGGCTCTGCATGCGCCGGGACCTCGACAGGTCCTAGGGATGCACAGGCCCTAGTTGACCCCGAGCCGCAGCACGGTGGTCGAGCGGAACTCCTCCCCCGGCCGCAGCACGGTGCTCGGGAACGCCGGGTGGTGCGGGGAGTCCGGGAAGTGCTGGGTCTCCAAGGCGATCCCGGCGAACGGCCCGTACGGCACCCCGCGCGCGCCGGTGACCGCGCCCTGGAACTTGTTCGCGGTGTAGACCTGGACGCCCGGCTCGGTGGTCAGCACCTCCAGGGTGCGGCCGCTGACCGGCTCCTCCAGCAGCGCCGCCCGCGCCGGGCTGCCGTCCGCCGGTCGGGCGCGCAGCACCCAGTTGTGGTCGTAGCCGCCCGGACCGGCCAGCTGCGGGTGCTCGTCGTGCACCGACTTGCCGATCGGGGTGGCCACGGTGAAGTCGAAGGGCGTCCCGGCCACCGGCTCGGTCCGCCCGTACGGGATCTGCCGCTCGTCGGCCGGGGTGTACTCGTCGGCGTCCAGGGTGAGCAGGTGGCCCAGGACGTCGCCGACGCCCTCACCCGCGAGGTTGAAGTACGCGTGGTTGGTCAGGTTGACGACCGTCGGCCTGGTGGTGACGGCGCGGTAGTCGATCACCAGCTCGCCGCCCTCGCCCGGGGTGTGCGCCAGGGTATACGTGACGGTGACGTCCAGCGCGCCCGGGAAGCCCTGGTCGCCGTCCGGGCTGTGCAGCCGCAGCCGCACCCCGCCGTCGACCGGCTCGGCCGCCCACATCCGCTGGGCGAAGCCGTCCGGCCCACCGTGGATGGTGATCCCGCCGCCGGTCGGGGCCAGCGGGTGGTCCTCGCCGTCGATGGTCACCACCGAGCCGTCGATCCGGTTGGCGTACCGGCCCACCACCGTGCCGTAGTGCCGGGCCGGGCCGAGGATCTGCGCCAGTTCGTCGGTGGAGAGCAGCAGTTGGGCCGGGCGGCCGGCCCGGTCCGGGGCGGTGAGGGTGTGCAGGGTGGCGCCGAGGTTGAGCACGCTCGCCTCGTACGGGCCGGAGGTCAGCGTCCAGCGCTGGATCGCCGCGCCCGCGCCCGAGGGGTCGAGGGGTTCGCGCCGCACACTGGTGGCCTCGCTCGCCATGGCCTGCTCCTCACTGGCGGCGGCGCTGCCGCCTCCGCCCGGTGTCCCGTTCCGTCCGGGGGCGTCGCAGCGGCCCCCCGTGGTGCCCGTCAGCCTAGCCAGAGTGGCCGCGGCGGGGGCGCTCCCACGCCACCGCGCGCCGCCCGGACGCCCCTACCGCTCCCCGCTCGCCACTCCGCCCGCTACTCCGCCGGATCCTCGCCCGGCTCCGCCCGCAGCCCGAGCGCCGAGGCCAGCCCGTCCGGCCCGGTGCCCGCCTTGCGGTAGACCGCCGCCAGCCGCCGGTTGACCAGGCTCAGGTGCACCCCGAGCCGCTCCGCGATCCGCTGCGGCGGCACGCCCTGGACGGCGAGGTTGGCGACGTCCCGCTCCGGCCCGCTGAGCGCCTCCAGCGTCTCCCGGAAGTCGTGCACCCCCAGCCGGTTGGGCCGCAGGCCGTAGTTGGCCAGCTCCCGCCGGGCCCGGTCGACCAGCCGCTCCGCCGAGCAGTGCTGGGCCAGTTCGATGCCCTGGTAGAGGTACTCCTGGGCGTCCTCCAGCCGGCCGACCCGGCGCTGCGCGGCGCCGAGCTCGACCAGCGCGACGGCGTGCTCGTACCCGGCCGGGGACTGCCCGAGCTGCTCCACGGCCTGCTCCAGCAGCTCCACCGCCTGCTGGCCGTCCGCGATCCGGGCCTGCAGCCGCAGCGCGCTGCCGATCGCCGAGGCGGTGCCGAACCGGCGGGCGTCGTCGACGGCCTTCTGGGCGTAGTAGCGGGCCCGCTCCGGCTCGTCGGCCGCGATCGCGATGGCCAGGTGCCCGGCCCAGGGCGCCCAGACGGTGTTGTGCCAGCCGCGGACCTCCAGCTGGGCCCCGGCCTCGGTGAGCGCGGCGGCCGCGCCGGCGTGCCGGCTCTTGGCGACCAGCAGTTTGCCGTACAGCGAGGCCGCGTCCGGCAGCACCATGGCCGTCGCGTGGTACGGCGGGTGGAAGCCGAACTCGTTGGCCAGCTCCCAGGCCTCCTCGACCCGGCCGCGGGCGATCAGGGTGTCCACCAGCACGCCGACGGCGTCCCAGGCCAGCGGCAGCTTGGAACCGATCCGTTCGGAGATCCGGTAGGCCCGGCGCAGGAAGTCCTCGGCCTCGGCGAGCAGTCCGCGGCGGAACCGGGCCAGCCCCATCAGGAAGTACGCGAAGCCCCGGTGGGCACCGCTCCAACCGGCCAGTTCGAACTGGATGATGGCGTCCGCGGCCAGCCGCTCGGCCTGGGCGATGCGGTCGTTGTAGATGTACGTGAGGCAGAGCATCGAGGGCAGTTCGAAGCCCCAGGTGGTGTCCGTCCAGCCGAGGCCCTTGGGCAGCCGGCCGCCGTCCAGGACCTCGTCGGCGAGCGCGAGCGCGTCGGCGGAGGGTTCGCCGCGCAGGGTCAGGTCCCAGGCCCGCATCACCAGCACGGCCCGGTCGGCGGCATCCCGGCCGGCCAGGTTGCGGTGGAGCTCCTCCAGCCGGGCGGAGCGGCCCGGTCCGTCCTCCTCGGACTTGCGGAAGGCGTGCCACATGAACGAGGCCGCCTGGAGCCGCTGGCGCCGGACCGGGTCGGTGGTCTGCTCCGCCTCCTCCTGGCAGACCAGGGCGGCCTGGCCCAGCTCACCGCTGCGGGCGAGCACCTCGGAGAGCCGGAAGGTGGCGTCCACCCGCAGTTCGGGGCGCAGCGGCCCCTCGTCGGGGTCGAGGGCGAGCCTGAGCTGGTTGACGGTGGCGCCGGGGTCGGTGAGCAGCGCGGAGCAGCCGAGCTCGTACAGCACCTCGGCCTTGATGTCGTCGGCGGGCGGCTCGTTGAGCGCCCGGTGCAGGCAGCGCTGGGCGGCCTCGGGGGCGCCGATCAGCTGGTGCTCGACGGCGGCGCGGCGCAGCTTCTTGACGATCCGGTCGTCGCCCTCGCCGGAGTGGGTCTCGACCAGGTGGCGGGAGGCGGCGAGCAGGCCGAGTCCGGCGTTCTCGATCTCGACGGCGGCGATGCCGTGCATGCCGAGGCGGGTGGCCTCCGGCATGGTGTTGTAGATGGAGCTGGCGATCAGCGGGTGGACGAACTCGAGGTTGCCGTTGGGGGCCTGGGTGAGCACTCGCTGCTTGCGCAGCTGCTTGATGGACTCGCGAGCGCCCTCGCTGCTCTGGGTGGAGATCCGGGTGACCAGGTCGATCCGGATGTCGGTGCCGAGCATGGCGCAGGCCCAGGCGAAGCGCAGGGTGGCGGGGCCGAGCCGGTCCAGCCAGCTCTTGAGGGTCATCCCGGTGGCGTCGACGGCGAGTTCGCGCAGTTGCCGGGAGTTCTCCTCGACGGGTTCGAGCTCCTGGTCGCGGACCTGGTCGAGCAGGGCGACGGCCTCGAAGGGGTTGCCGTTGACGACGTTCCAGAACTCGTAGCAGAAGGCGTCCTCGGCCCGGTCGCCGAGTTCCGCCCGGATCATGTCGGAGACGGAGTTCAGGGTGAGCCGGCTGAGTTCGTGCTTGCGGCTGGCGAGGCCCAGGATGCCGCGGCGCAGTTCCTGGGTCTCGCCGAACCAGTCGTTCTCGTCCTCGCGGAAGGCGAACACCAGCAGGACGGGCAGTTCGCCGGAGCGGACGGCGAACTTGGCGAGCCAGGAGAGGGATTCGGCGTCCGCCCAGTGCAGGTCGTCGACGATCATCACCATCGGCGCGCGGCGCGGTGCGAGCTGGGTGAGGACGTAGTCGAGGCCGTCGCGGACGCCCTGGGGGTCGAGGCGGCGGGCGCCGGCCTTGGGCTGCTTGAGGCCCATGGCCGGTCCGACGACCTCCTCCCAGGTGCCCATGACCTGGCTGAACTCGTCGGGCTCCAGCCGGGTCAGGACGGGCTGGAGGAGCTGGCGGAGCACGTGGTAGGGCTCCTTGAACTGCCGTTCGCCGCCGCGGGCGAAGAGCACGGTGGCGCCCTCGCGCAGGCTGGCGATCCGTCGGACCTCGTGCAGCAGGCTGGTCTTGCCGATGCCGGGACGGCCGGAGAAGGCGAGGAGTTCGCCGATCTCGGTGCCGCCGGCGGCGAACTCGCGGCAGAGCCGGTCGATGGCCGCTTCCACGGAGCGCAGTTCGGCGTCGCGGTCGCGCAGCCTGACCCGGGGGGCGGGGCCGTCCTCGTCCCGTTCGGAACCGGTTCCCGTCCGAAGTTCGTTGCCCTGATCGGTCACCGTCACGCCTCCGCCTCACCCGCTCGCGACTCCGCCCCGCCACCGCGCGCGGGGAGCCGGCCCATCACTACTGTTCGTGGAGCCGAGGTTAGCGCCGTGTACGGCTCGCTGTGCGGCATTCGCGCAGGCTGGGGCGGACGGTGAGGGTTCGGACGGCTTGCCAAGGGCAATTGCCCTATATCCCTAACGTCCGATCATTACATCAGATACCCTACGGCCCGCGAGGCGCGGATGATCTTGCGTAACCACCCTCACCCCCTGCACCCCGCTGCGTCAACTCCCCCCACACTCAGTGCTCGAACCACAAGCGCCCCCACCAACCGCTGCACCGGGAGTCCGATGTCTGACGACAACTCACTTCAGATCCCGTTCCCGCACCGCCGGAGTTCGCACGGCCCGTACGCCACCGTGGCGCACCGCGACTGGCTGGTCCGCCATCCGCTGCTCCCCGACGCCGACCACCCGGGCTACGCCCACTGGGAGGTGGTCGACCTCGCCGCGCTCGGCTACCCGGACGCCGGACCGGAGGAACTCGCCCTGGCGGCCGACCTGATGGGGTTCTACTTCCTCTTCGACGACCAGTTCGACGGCCCGCTCGGCCGCCGGCCGGCCGAGGTCGCGCCGATCTGCGAGCGGCTGATCGCCGTCCTGCACGGCGCCCGCCCCGACCAGCGCTCCCCGGTCGAGACCGCCTTCGCCGATCTGTGGAGCCGCAGCGTGCGCGGCATGCCCGCCCGCTGGCAGGCCCGCGCCGCCTACAACTGGGAGTACTACTTCGCCAGTCACCCGGCCGAGGCGGCCGGCCGGATCTCCGCCCGCCCGCCGGACCGGGACGGCTACCTCGAACTCAGACGGGGCACCGCGGCGATGGAGACCATCTTCGACATGGTCGAACGACTCGGCCAGTTCGAGGTCCCCGCCTCCGTGCTGCACCACCCGGTACTGCGCCAACTCCGCCAGCTGGCGGCCGACATACCGTCGCTCAGCAACGACGTGCGCTCGTTCCCGCTGGAGGCCCCGCGCGGCGACGTGAACAACCTGGTCATGATCGTCCAACGCGAGCGCCACTGCTCGTCCGAGGAGGCCTGCGCCGCGGTGATGGCGGAGGCCCAGCTGATGGTCGAGCGCTGCGCCGAGCTGCACGGTCGACTGCCGGACGTGTACCGGGAGTTGGGCCTGTCCCGGGTCGAGAGCGCGATCGCCCAGCGGTACGCCGACGGACTGATCACCTGGCTGGCCGGCTACCTCAGCTGGGAGGCCCGCACCGGCCGGTACCACGCGGTCTGACCCACCCCGGCCCGACGCCGTCCGGCTCCGCCCGGGCCCGTCCGAGGCGCGCCCGGGACGGCGCGCGCTCGGACGCGCCCCTGCGCGCCCGGTCCGGAACCTCCGAAACGTCGGAACATCTGGAACGTCCGGAAGCTGCGGAATCCCCACCGTCCGTACGAGCCGGTCGTACGGACCGTAGCCGCGCCGCGCGCCCGGCGGTTATCGTGCTCGTCGGCGGGCGCCCCGGCGGGGCGCCGGCCCGACTGCGTGTCCGCACCTCCGCCGGACCGCCCCCGACCGGGCGGCGCTCCGGCGTGCCGCCCCCGGCCCGCTCGGCGCCGGGGGCGCCCGACGTCGCGAGGAGACACAGAGCATGACGGTCTACCAGCCCCCCGGCGCACCCGGCAGCATCGTCGCCTACCGCTCCCGGTACGACCACTGGATCGGCGGCGGTTGGACGCCCCCGGCGCGCGGCGAGTACTTCGGCAACCCGACCCCGGTCACCGGCGAGGTCTTCACCGAGGTCGCCCGCGGCACCGCGGCGGACATCGAGGCCGCCCTGGACGCGGCCCACGCCGCCGCCCCGGCCTGGGGCCGCACCTCCCCCGCCGAGCGCGCCCAGGTGCTGCTGCGGATGGCCGACCGGATGGAGGCCAACCTGGAGCAGCTGGCGGTCGCGGAGAGCTGGGAGAACGGCAAGCCGGTCCGCGAGACGCTGGCCGCCGACCTCCCGCTCGCCGTCGACCACCTGCGCTACTTCGCCGGCGCGCTGCGGGCCCAGGAGGGCAGCCTCGCCCAGCTGGACGAGGACACCGTGGCCTACCACTTCCACGAGCCGCTCGGCGTGGTCGGCCAGATCATCCCGTGGAACTTCCCGATCCTGATGGCGGTCTGGAAGCTCGCCCCGGCGCTCGCGGCCGGCAACGCCGTGGTGCTCAAGCCGGCCGAGCAGACCCCGGCCTCGGTGCTGCTGCTCGCCGAGCTGACCGCCGACCTGGTGCCGCCGGGCGTGCTCAACATCGTCACCGGCTTCGGCGAGGAGGCCGGCGCCCCGCTGGCCGCCAGCCCCCGGGTCCGCAAGCTCGCCTTCACCGGCGAGACCAGCACCGGCCGGCTGATCGCCCGCGCCGCCGCGGACAACCTGATCCCGGCGACCCTGGAGCTCGGCGGCAAGAGCCCCAACCTGTTCTTCGCGGACGTCGCCGCCGACGACGACGCGTTCTACGACAAGGCCGTCGAGGGCTTCGCGATGTTCGCCCTCAACCAGGGCGAGGTCTGCACCTGCCCCAGCCGCGCGCTGATCGAGACCCCGGTCTACGAGCGGCTGCTCGGCGACGGCCTGGCCCGGGTGCGCGCGATGCGCCAGGGCAACCCGCTGGACACCGGGACCCAGGTCGGCGCGCAGGCCAGTGCCGAGCAGTTGAAGAAGATCCTCTCCTACTTCGAGATCGGCCAGGCGGAGGGCGCCAAGGTCCTGGTCGGCGGCGAGCGGGCCGAGCTCGGCGGCTCGCTGGCCGGCGGGTACTACGTGACGCCGACGGTCTTCGAGGGCGTCAACAGCATGCGGGTCTTCCAGGAGGAGATCTTCGGCCCGGTGGTCTCGGTCACCCGCTTCGACGGCTTCGACCAGGCGGTCTCGCTCGCCAACGACACCCAGTACGGGCTGGGCGCGGGCGTGTGGACCCGCAACATCAACACCGCCCACCGGGCCGGGCGCGCGATCCAGGCGGGCCGGGTCTGGACGAACTGCTACCACGCCTACCCGGCCCACGCGGCCTTCGGCGGCTACAAGAACTCCGGCATCGGGCGGGAGACCCACAAGGCGCTGCTGGAGCACTACCAGCAGACCAAGAACCTGCTGGTCAGCTACTCCCCCGACGCGGTCGGCTTCTTCTGATCGAGAGTGGAGCGGGAGGCCCGACCGCCGGGCCTCCCGCTCCACCGCCACTCCCCGCGGCGGGCCCATCGGGCAAATCGCCCGTTTCTGGATCTAAGCACATGAATCAGGTGATTTTGCCGACGCGCCGCCGACATGCCCGAACGGCCCGCGCGAACGCCCTAAACAAGGACTCCCGTCCCTTTTCCCCTCGGGAGTCCTCGATGACGATCGCCCCCAGCAAGCTCTCCGACCCCGCCGTCCGCGCCTTCGTGACCGCCGTCAACGCCGGTGACCGCAACGCCTTCCTGGCCACGCTCGCCCCCGGCGCGACCATGTCCGACGACGGCTCCGACCGTGAGCTGACGGAGTGGATCGACCGGGAGATCTTCGGCCCGCACGGCCGGATGGACGTCCAGACCGAGGCCAACGGCGGCCGCGGCCTGGTCGCCAACTTCACCAACGACACCTGGGGCGAGATGCGCACCGCCTGGCGCTTCACCGTCGACGGCGGGAAGATCACCCGCTTCGAGACCGGCCAGGCCTAGTCCCCCGGCATCCTCCGGCGTCCCCCGGCGTCCTCCGGCCCGCGGGCTCAGGACAGCCCCAGGCACCCCCGCACCGCGCGGATCAGGTTGCGCGAGCGCACGTCCCCGGTGACGCCCGGCTGCATCCCGTTGGTGACGTACCCGAAGCCGAGCCCGAGCTCCGGGTCGGCGAAGCCCAGCGAGCCGCCCCGGCCCGGGTGGCCGAAGCTCGCCGGGGAGGCCATCGGCGCGGTCGGGCCGTGCCGCCAGAAGCCCAGGCCGAAGGTCGAGTTGACGATCAGCACCCGGTCCGGGCCGTGCACCACCGGCCCGACCGCACGGGCCAGCACCTCCGGGCCGAACAGCGGCGGCAGCAGCCCGCCGGAGCCGTCCGGGCGGTCGGCCGCGCCGATCAGCGCCGCGTAGAACCGGGCCACCGAACGGGCCGTGCCGATGCCGTTCGCACCGGGGATCTCGGCGGCCTGCACCGCCGGGTCGTTCATGTTCACCCCGGGAAGCACCGAGGCGAAGGCGCGGGCGGTCAGCGAGGTCGGGTCCTGGTAGGCGTCCCGGACGGACTGCTTGGGCCGCAGCCGCAGCCCGCTCGGGCCGGTCCGGGCCGCCTCCGGGGCGGGCAGGTCGACCAGCTTGCCGACCCGGGGCGCGGCACCGGCCGGCAGTCCGATCCACAGGTCCAGCCCGAACGGCCGGGCGACCTCCTCGGCGAAGTACTGGCCGATGCTCCGGCCGCTCGCCCGCCGCACCACCTCGCCGACCAGCCAGCCGAAGGTGTACGGGTGGTAGCCGTGCGCCGTCCCGGGCTCCCAGGCGGGCTCCTGCGCGGCCACCGCGGCGACGGCGCGCTCCCAGGTCAGCACGTCCTCCAGGCGCAGCGGCGCGTCCAGCGCCGGCACCCCGGCCTGGTGCGACAGCAGCCAGCGCACCGGCACCGCGCCCTTGCCGGCCGCCGCGAACTCCGGCCAGTACAAGGACACCGGCGCGTCCAGGTCGAGCAGGCCGCGCTCGACCAGCAGCAGCGCGGTGGCCGCGCTCAGCCCCTTGGTGACCGAGCGCAGCACCTGGGCGGTGTCCGCCGTCCACGGCACCGCGGGCGCGGGCCGGCCGCCGACCTCGGGCCGGGCGTCGCCGCCCCACAGGTCGACCACCTTGCGGCCGCGCAGGTAGAGCGCGAAGGCCGCGCCCAGCTCGCCGTACTCGGCGAAGTTCCGCGCGAAGGCCTCCCGTACGGGCTCGAACCCCTCGGCCGTCTCGCCCCAGATCTCCACCATCGCGCGCCGTCCTCAGCTCGTTCGTCGACGTCAGAATTCCTCGATCCCGCGTTCGAAGCGGGCCCGGAAACCCTAACCTGTGGTTCATGACCAACCCTGCCGAAGAGCTGCTGGACATCGTCGACGAGAACGACCGGGTGATCGGGACGGCGCTGCGGGGGGAGGTCTACCGCCAGGGGCTGACCCACCGCTGCGTCTTCATCATGGTCCGCGACCCGGCCGGGCGGATCTTCGTCCACCGCCGCACCGACACCAAGCTGTTCGCCCCCGGTGCGTACGACATGTGGGTCGGCGGCGTGGTCGGCTCCGGCGAGAGCTACGCCGAGGCGGCCGTCCGCGAGGCCGAGGAGGAGCTCGGCGTCCGGGGCATCGCCCCGCGCCCGCTCTTCAAGTTCCTGTTCCGGGAGCCCGACGGCGGCAGGCTCTCCTGGTGGTGCGACATGTACGAGGCGGAGTGGGACGGCCCGGTCTCCCCGCAGGAGTCCGAGGTCGCCTGGCACGCCTGGCTCACCCCGGCCGAGCTCGCCGAACGCCTCGCCCGCGACACCTTCGTGGTCGACGGGCTGGAGGCCTACCGCCGCTATCTGGAGCTCAAGGCCGGGTAGCCCACCGGCCGGGCCGGTTCGGGCCGCTAGGCGCGGGACAGGCCGGTAAGCGCGGGACAGGCCGGTCGGCGCGGGAAGGCCGCATGGGCCCGCGGACGGCCGCCGGATAGGCTGCGCGCATGGCCTCCCGTACGCCGTCGCCGACGGCCGACCGCGCAGCACGGACCGCCGCCGCCCCCGACCGGGGGGCCGCGGGCGAGCGGCCGCGCCGGCGGCTGAGCGTCGACGAGCGGCGGGAACAGCTGATCGCCGTGGCCCTGGAGCTGTTCAGCCGGCGTCCCCCGGAGGAGGTGTCGATCGACGACATCGCCGCCGCCGCGGGAGCCTCCCGGCCGCTGGTGTACCACTACTTCCCGGGCAAGCAGGCGCTGTACGAGGCCTCACTGCGGCGCGCCGGGCGGGAGCTCTCGGCGCGTTTCGAGGAGCCGATGGAGGGGCCGCTGTCGGAGCGGCTGTTCCGGGTGATGGGCCGCTACCTGGATTTCGTGCAGAGCCACGGGCCCGGCTTCGCCGCGCTGCTGCGGGGCGGCTCGGTGGCGGCCAGCCCGGGGACCTCGGCGGTGATCGACGAGGTCCGCCGGGCGGCGCACGACCAGATCCTCGCCCACCTGGCCGTCCCGGCGCCGAGCCCCGGGCTGCGGCTGACCGTCCGGGCCTGGATCGCCAACGCCGAGATCACCTCGCTGGAGTGGCTGGCCGAGCGGTCCGTACCGCTGGAGGAGCTGCAGCTGCACCTGGTCCAGGAGTTCGTCGCCTCGCTCGCCCTCACCGCCGCCCGGGAGCCCGCGCTGGCCACCGAGCTGGCCGCCTTCCTCGCCGACGAGCGGCCCGAGGGGCCGTCCGGGCGGCTGGTCCAGGACCTCGCCGGGCTGCTCGCCGTCCCCGGCATCCTCGACGCGCTCACCGCGCTGGCCGCTCCGACGGTCGGTCCGGCGGAGAGTTCCGCGCCCGGTTCCGCGCCCGCTCCGACGACCTCCGGACCGGTGGACGAACCGTCCGCGCAGGCCACGGAAGGGTCCGCCGACGCCTCCCCGGCGTGATCATCGGGTGATCCTGCGGTTCGGTGCCGACAGTGGGCTCTGATAGGAATGGGCGGGGACCTGACGACCCGCCGCCCGGGCGGTTCCGGTCCCACCCGAACCACCGACCGCAGACGGAGCAGAGCGGGGGGCTCACCAGTTGACCCAGGACGTCCAGTTCAGTGCGGAGGCCAACCCCTTCGCGGCAGCCGAGCAGGTCTGCGCGACCCTCGGCACGCTCACCGACGCCCTCTTCGACGAGCACACCTCGCGCCTCCCGGCCGCCGCGCTCAGCACCCCGAAGCCGACTGAACACCCCGCCGCCGAGGCGCTGTTCGGCCTGCCGCTGGCACCCAACGGCCCGGTGCACGAGGCCGTCGACCGGCTCGGCACGGTGCTCACCGCCGGAACGGCCCGCCCCGGCACCGGCGCACGGGTCGCCGACCGGGTGACGACCGCACTGCACAACCGCTACGGCGGCGGCGCGGTGCGCGGCGCCATCGCCGACCGCGGTACCACCTCGGCCGCGCTGTTCCAGCTGCCGGTCACCGGCGAGTTCGCCGACGCCAAGCTGCGCCCGCCGTTCGCCCCGGCCCTGGCCGCGCTGGCGGCCGGTCAGCAGACCCGGCAGCCGGTCGAACTGGCCACCGGAGCGGGCACCGAGGTCCGGCTGGTCGTCCCGCCGGGCTTCCACCCGCTGACCTCCCCCGGCGGGCCCGCCGGGGTCTCCGCCCGTACCGTGCCCGCCCCTCCGGTGGACACCGCCGGGGACGCCGACGGCGCCGACCGGGCCACCCTCGCGGCGGCCGCCGAACTCACCGGGCACCTGGCCGAGGTCGCCGAGGAGTTGTTCAGCGCCACCGGGCCTGAGCCGCGCCGCGACTTCGCGGTGATCACCGCGACCCTGACCGACCTGCTCCAGGACGCGGGCGTCCGCTACGCGGGCGTCTGCGCGCTGGAGGTGGACGGGCGCGCCTCCGAGGCCACCCTGGTCATCTCGCTCGCCCGGCACCCGCTGCCGATCACCGCGCTCGCCACCGAACTGGCCACCGTACGGCGGCACGCCGAGGTCTGGACGGTGCTGCTGCCCGCCGGGCCGGCCGCCGTCCTGGTCGAGGGCCGGACCGTGCCGGTGCCCGGGGCGCTGGCCGCCGACGGGCAGCGCCGCTGGGTGGTCACCTCGGCCGTCCAGGCCTTCGTACCGCTGCCGGACGGCGGCACGGTGCTGTGCGCCCAGCTGTCCACGGCCCGGCCGGAGGACTGGGAGCTGTACACCGAGGCGTTCGCGGAACTGTTGAAGAGCATCCAGTTCGGCTGGGACGGCGAGTCGCTCCGGACACCGGCCGCGCCCGCCCCGGTGGCCGCCCCGCCCGTCCCGGTGACCCCGCCCGCCCCTCCGGCTACCCCTCCGGCCACCGCCCCCTCGGCGGCGGACCAGGAGGAGAAGCCGGTACACCTGCGCGGCACCCCGGTGCGCATCCCGCCCGCCGACTTCAACCCCTTCGCCCCGGTCGCCGAGGAGCCGACGGCGGCCCCCGCGGCGGAGGCGGCGGACGCTCCGGCCCCGCGCAAGGGCACCCCGGTGATGATCCCGCCGCCGGACTTCGACCCCTTCGGCATCTCCGGCACCACCCCCACCACGGACGAGCCCGCCGCACCGCCCGCCGGGGGCACCCAGGCACCGGACCCGTTCGGCACCACGGTCGCCGCCGAGCAGAAGCCCGACCCGTTCGGCACCACCGTCGCCGCCCAGGGCCCCGCCGTCCCGCCGCCGCCCTCGACCCCGCCGCTGATCCCGGCCCAGCCCGCTCCGACGGCGGCCCCCGCAGCGGACGCGGCGGACGCCCCGGCCCCGCGCAAGGGCACCCCGGTGATGATCCCGCCGCCGGACTTCGACCCCTTCGGCATCTCCGGCACCACCCCCACCACGGACGAACCGGAGGCGGAGGCCGAAGCCGCGGAGGACGCCGCCCCGGAGCACCGGCCGTTCGGCTGACCGGCGACGGCCGGGGGCCTTCCGGAGCGGCTCACCGCCTCGGAAAGCCCCCGGCCGTCCGTCCCGTCGGCCATCCGTCGGCCGCCATCCGTCGGCCGTCCGCCGTCAGGCGCTCCCCCGCGCCGCGATCAGCGCCGCCACGCCGTCCAGCATCCGCGCCAGCCCGAACTCGAACAGCGCGTCCAGGCCCATGTCGATCTCCGGCCCCCGGTTCAGCGCCTCGAACATCGGGAACCGCTCCGGGTCCGTCATCAGCCGGTCGTGGTCCCGGTCGTCCAGCCGGTCCATCCACTCGTCCGCGGACATCCCGCTGTCCTGCTCGGCCTGTGCCTCCCGCTCGAAGTGGACCGCCAGTCCGCAGGTGAAGGCCGCCAGGCTGACGGCGGCCTGGGCCATCTCCTCCATGCTCAGCCCCGTCCCCGCCAGCGCCGCCAGCGACCGCTCGGTGTGCAGCGCCGCGTCGGGCGCCAGCACCGGCCGGGTGAAGGACATGGTGGTGGCCAGCCACGGGTGGCGCCGGTAGATCCGCCACTGCAAGCGCGCGATCTCGTCCAGGCCCGTCCGCCAGTCCGGCGCGGGTGCTCCCGGGAGCGGATGCTCGGCGAAGGCCTTGTCCATCATCAGCCGCAACAGCTCGTCCTTGCCGGGCACATGGCGGTAGAGCGACATGGTGGCCACGCCCAGCTCGGTCGCGATCCGACGCATCGACAGCGCCGCCAGCCCCTCGGCGTCGGCCACCTGCACCGCCACCGCGACGATCCGCTCCCGGCCGAACTCCCGCTCCCGGCCGAACTCCCGCTCCCCGCCCTTCCCGCGCCGCCCGCCCGTC
Organism: Kitasatospora sp. NPDC028055; assembly: GCF_040637885.1. Lineage (NCBI taxonomy): Bacteria > Bacillati > Actinomycetota > Actinomycetes > Kitasatosporales > Streptomycetaceae > Kitasatospora > Kitasatospora sp. NPDC028055. The sequence continues at coordinate 38,491 of NZ_JBEZXE010000031.1, forward strand.
GGAGCCGGGGTCGCGACCGGCGCCACGGCGGGAGCGGCGGCCGGAGCCGGATTCCCGGTGGGAGCAGCCGTCGGAGCCGTCGGAGCCGTTGGAGCCGTCGACCGGGCCTCCGGCCGGGCCGCCACCACCGTCCCCACCCCGGGGACGGCCCGCACCAACCCCTCCTCGCGCAGGCGGTTCAGCACCTTGGTCGCGGTGGCCATCGCCACGCCCCACTCCTGCACGATCCGCCGCGTCGAGGGCACCCGGGCGCCCGGCTCCAACTCCCCCGCCGCGATCCGACGTCGGAGCTCCGCCGTGATCCGCTCCGAAGGCGATCCGCTCTCCACCACCACACCACCGCCCGCTCGACCCGACCGACCTGCGCAGCGCCCCGGTTCAGTCGGCCCGGCGCGCCAGGTGCACCACGTCCGGCACGCCCCGGCTCACCGGGACCTCCGCGGTCACGACGTCCGAGAACCCGGCGGTCCGCAGCGCCTCCTCGAAGGCCGCCGACGGCTGGGCGCTCCACACCGCCAGCACCCCGCCGGGCCGCAGCCGGTGCCACAGCACCGCGAGCCCGTCCGCCCCGTAGAGCCCGGAGTTGGAGTCGGTGACGGTCCAGTCCGGCCCGTTGTCGATGTCCAGGCACAGCGCGTCGTAGCGCTCGCCGTCGGCCGCGGCCAGGTACTCCAGCAGGTCGGTGTGGATCACCGAGACCCGCGCGTCGTCCAGCGCGCCACCGGAGAAGGCGCCCAGCGGGCCGGAGCGGTGCCAGTCGATGATCGCGTCCTCCCGCTCGACGACGGCGATCCGCCCCCAGCGCGGCTCGGCGGCCGCGTACGCGAGCGAGAAGCCGACGCCGAGTCCGCCGATCAGCACCGACGGCGCGGCCGGGCCGGCGCCGGTGCGGTCCAGTTCGTCCAACGCCGCCTGGATCAGCAGCCGTTCGGAGCGCCCGTCCGCGGTGTCCATCAGGAAGCAGCCGTTGGCGATGATCTCGTAGTGCCGGCCGCGCTGCCGCAGCACCACCTCGCCGAACGGGCCCTCCCGCCGGTCGAGCGTGACGACGGCCTCGTGGGCGTCGCGTTCGGGCAGTGCGGTGGTCATGCTTCCTCCTCGGCGGACTCGGCGGTGCTTCGCCTCGTCGGGGCGATCACCCACCCGACAATAACCGAGTCCCCGCCGGCCGGGCCGGAGACCGGATCCGGGCCGGCGGGCGGGCAGACGGGCGGGCCGGCGGGCGGCCGGACGCTGAGGACGCTCAGGTCGTGAGCAGCACCCCCGCGTACGACACCCCCGCGACCACCACCCAGGACCCGAGCCCGAGCAGCGCGATCCGCCCGCCGGTCTTCGCCATGGTCGGCAGGTGCACCGCGCTGCCGAGCCCGAACAGCGCGGCGGCCAGCAGCAGTTCCTGCGCGTCCCCGGCCAGGGTGAGGGCCCGCTCGGGCAGCACCCCGGTGGTCCGCAGCACGATCATCGCCAGGAAGCCGGCCACGAACAGCGGCACGATCGGCGGCCGGCTGCCGGTCTTCGCGGTACCGTCCGTACCGGCCGTACGGTCCGCACAGGCCGCACCGTTCGCACCCGCCCGGCGCGCGGTGCGCGCGTTGCGCCGCACCGTCACGGCCACGCCCGCGACCAGCGGCGCCAGCAGCACCACCCGCATCAGCTTGACCAGCACGGCCTCACGCAACGCGCCCGGGCCACCGGTCTGCGCCGTGGCGACCACCTGCCCGACGTCGTGCACGCTCGCCCCGACCCAGCGCCCGAACTCGAGCTCGCCGAGCCCCAACGGGTGCTGCAACAGGGGCAGTACGGCGATGGCCAGGGTTCCGCACAGGGTGACCAGGGCGACCGAGGAGGCGACGTCCTCCTCCTCGCTGCCCGCGGCCTGGCTGACCGCGCCGATCGCCGAGGCCCCGCAGATCGAGTACCCGGTGGCGACCAGCAGCGGCTGGTCGCCGGGCAGCCCGAGCCGCCGGCCCAGCCAGAGCGTGCCGGCGAAGGTGGCGGCGACCACGGTGAGCACCATGGCGACGGTGGCCCAGCCGAGGCCGAACACGTCGTCCAGGCTGAGCTTGAGTCCGAGCAGCACGATCCCGAGCCGCATCAGCCGCTTCCCGGCCGTCGACAGCCCGGACCGGGCGACCCCGCGGACCACCGGGCGCAGCCCAGGCAGGTGGGCCGCCGCCATGCCGAGCACGACGGCGGCGGTGAGCTTGGGCACGGCGGGGACGGCCGCGTGGACGGCGATCGCGGTGGCCACCCCGACCGCCGCGAGCAGCAGGCCGGGGGCGTCCCCGCCGAGCGGGGGGAGCGAGCGGGTGCGGGCGGCCCGCTCCCGGAGGGTGAGTGCCACGCCGCCGCTCACCGCTCCTGGTCGGCGGGGAGCCGGTAGACCCGCCGGATGCTGGTGCCGAGCCGGGAGACGTCCGCGCCGTACACGTGGATGGAGATGGCCGTGGTGCTGCAGGCGTTGCGTACCAGGTGGATGTCGCCGGGCGGGGCGAAGGCGGCGACCGTCCCGGCCGGGCCGGCCACATGCTCGGTCTCGACCAGGCGGGAGGTGCGCCCGTCGGAGATCAGCCGGTAGCGGGTCTCGCTCTCCTGGCCGCGGTGGACGCCGGCCACGCACCAGGAGACGTGGTCGTGGATCGGGGTCTGCTGGCCGGGCAGCCAGACCAGGGCGACGACGGAGAAGCTGCCGTCGGCCTCGGCGTGCACGACGTGCTGGCGGTAGCGCTGCGGGTCACCCTCGCACTGGGCGGGGGTGAGCAGCGCGTCGGGGCCGTCGGGGTCGGCGAGCAGGTGCGGGGCGAGGCGTTCGCCGACCAGGTACGCGGTGAGTTCGGGGGGCAGTCCGCGGTCCACGACGGAGCGGATCTCGCTGACCAGTGCGGTCATCCGCTCGGTGAGCCGGTCGCTGCCGACCGTGGCTGGGAGTGTCATGGCAGCAGGTTCGGACCACCCGACCTATCACGTCCAACGAGGGTTTCTAAGCATCACCCCCATCCGCGCTTATGGGTCGACCCGCCCGTCGAGCGCCCGCAGCGCCGGGGTCAGCAGCCGACCCGGCTCGCCGCCGCCTGCCGCAGGTGGTCCAGCACCAGCCCGGTGGCCGGGATCCGCCGGTGCTCACGCAGCACGTACGCGCTCACCTGCCGCCGCAGGTGCGGCTCGACGGCCCGCCCGGTGACCTTGCGGTGGCACATGAAGGAGAGCACCAGCGCGGGCATCAGCGCGATCCCCACTCCGGCGGCGACCAGGCTCTGCACCGCCAGGTTGTCGTCGGTGGAGAAGACGATGTCGGGCGCGAAGCCCTCCTCCGCGCAGACGTGCAGCAGGTTGGCCCGGCAGCGCGGGCAGCCGGCGATCCAGCGCTCGCCGTCGAGGTCGGCCAGCCGGACGGCGTGCCGGCGTCCGAGCGGGTGCCCGACCGGCAGCAGCACCGTGAGCAGGTCCTCCATCAGCGGGATCTCGTCCAGTCCGTCCGGCAGCTCGGTGGCCTGGCCCGGGTAGCGGAAGGCCAGCGCGATGTCGCACTCCCCGCGCAGCAGCCGCTGGACGGAGTCCGGCGGCTCCGCCTCCAGCAGTTCGACCCGGACGCCGGGGTGCTCGGCGAGCAGCCGGGCCATCGCCTCGGGTATCAGGGTGGCGTTGGCGCTGGGGAAGGCGCAGACCCGGACCCGCCCGGCGCGCAGCCGGGCGAGCGCGGCGAGCTGCTGCTGGGCCGCGGAGAGGCTGCCGAGGATCAGTTCGGCGTGCCGGGAGAGCGCCTCACCGGCCTCGGTGAGCCGCAGGCCGCGCCCGGCCCGGGTGAACAGCGGGACACCGACGGTGCGTTCGAGGGCCTTCATCTGCTGGGTGATCGCGGGCTGGGTGTAGCCGAGTTCCCGGGCCGCGGCCGAGTAGGAACCGGCTCTGACGACCTCGTGGAACGTCCTGATGTGCCGCGAGTCGAACACCGGCTCCATGGCCCCTCCGCCCGGTCGTCTGCCGCCTGCCTCCGCAATCATAAGAGGAATTTGGAGGTCCAGGCCTCGACCCCTTCGGCACCTATGGTTCAGCCCCGAACCGTCCTTCCCCCCACTGTGGATGCCGGGTCCTCACCGGGCCGACGGCGGCAGCCCCATCGCCACCCCCGCCTTGGCCACCGGCGCCCCGCCCCGCACGCTCGGACTGCGCCGGCTGCGCCGCTCGACCCAGCGGGCGAGCCAGGACAGCAGCAGACACATCCCGATGTAGATCGGCGCGATCACCATCACCACCGGGATGAACGGCAGGTCGTAGTCCAGGTTGGTGGCGATCAGCTTCCCCGCGTGCAGGAACTCCTCGTAGGTGATCAGGAAGCCGAGCGAGGTGTCCTTGAGCGCGACCACCAGCTGGCTGATGATGGCCGGCAGCATCGCCCGGTTGGCCTGCGGCACCAGCACGTACGCCATCACCTGGGTCTTGCGCATGCCCAGCGCGTACGCCGCCTCCCGCTGCCCCCTGGGCACCGCGAGCACGCCGGCCCGGAACACCTCGGCCAGCACCGAGCCGTTGTAGAGCACCAGCCCGGCCACCAGCGCCCAGAGCGGCTGCACCTTGAGGGCGACGAACACGAAGAAGATCATCACCAGCAGCGGCATGGCCCGGAAGAACTCCACCACCAGCGTGGAGAACCACCGCACCACCCGGTGGTCGGACAACCGCCCGGCCGCGAACAGCGCGCCGAAGGGCAGTGCGAACAGCACCGTCCAGCCGAAGGCCCGGAGGGTGTTGCCCAGCCCGCGCAGCAGCAGGTCCTGCACGCCCCGGTACTCGAAGGGCTCCCACTTGGCGTAGGTGAACTGGTGGGTGTGGAACAGCATGTAGACGATCCAGCCGATCAGCGCCGCGATCAGCAGCAGCGCGATCCCGCCGTACAGCCGGTGCCGGGCCAGCGCCTTCGGACCGGGGATGTCGTACAGCGCCGAGGATCCAACGGTCATCGGGACACCGCCACTCGTCGTTCCAGCAGGTTGAAGACGGCGCTGACGGCCAGGGTGATGATCAGGTAGCCGACGGCGATCCAGACGAAGGTCCAGATGATGCTGTAGCCCAGCTCGTTGATGGTCCGGTAGGTGCCCAGCAGCTCGGTGACGCTGAACGAACCGGCGATCGCCGTGTTCTTCGCCAGTGCGATCATCACGCTGCCGAGCGGCGCCACCACCGAGCGGTACGCCTGCGGCAGCACCACCAGGCCCATCGTCTGCCCGAAGCTCATCCCCAGGCTGCGGGCCGCCTCGCCCTGCCCGGACGGCACGGTGTTGATGCCCGAGCGCATCGCCTCGCAGACGAAGGCCGAGGTGTAGCAGCCGAGCGCCAGCACGGCGAAGGTGTAGAAGGGCAGCGTGATGTCGAACCGGGGCAGGCCCAGCACCACGATGAAGAACAGCAGGGTCAGCGGCGTGTTGCGCAGCAGCGTCACCCACACCGTCCCGAACGCCCGCAGCGGCCGGACCGGCGAGACCCGGAAGCCCGCGATCAGCACGCCCAGCAGCAACGACAGCACGGCGCTCACCGCGAACAGCGAGAGCGTGCCGAGGAAGCCGTCCCAGTAGGTCGACCAGTTGTCGGTCAGGGTTTTCACGGCGCGGCCCTCTCAGTACCGGTCGATCGGCGGCGGGGTGGGCGCGGGTTCCCCGGACAGGCCGAGGGTCGCGTCGAAGGCCTTCTTCCAGTCGCCGTTCTGCTCGTGGTACGCCAGCGCGTCGTCCAGCGCCCCGCGCAGCACGGTGTCGTTCTTCGGCGTGCCGATCCCGTACGGCTCGGTGGAGAACAGCGGGCCCACCACCTTGAGCTCGTCCGGGACCTTGGCCGCGTAGCCCAGCAGGATCGCGTTGTCCGTGGTGACGGCGTCGACCTGGTCGGTGATCAGGTTGTCCACGCAGGCCGAGTAGGTGTCGTAGCCGATCAGGTGCGCCTTGGGGTACTGCGACTGGATGCGCTGGTACGGCGTCGAGCCGGCCGCCGAGCACACCTTCCTGCCGTTCAGGTCCTGCGGACCGTGGATGCTGTCGTCGTTCTTGCGCACCAGCAGCGACTGCCCCGCGATGAAGTACGGCCCGGCGAAGCCGACCAGCTTCTTCCGGTTGTCGTTGATGGTGTACGTGCCGACGTAGTAGTCCACCTGGCCGTTCTGCAGCGCGGTCTCGCGGTTGGCCGAGGCGATGGTCCTGAACTGGATCCGGTCCGGCGGGAAGCCGAGCGAGGCGCCGACCATCTTGGCGATCTCGATGTCGAAGCCGGAGTACACGCCGGTGGCCGGGTTCTTCTGGCCCAGGTACGGCTGGTCCTCCTTCGCGCCGACCACCAGGTGGCCCCGGCCGCGGGCGGCGTCCAGGGTCGACGAGCCGGTGATCGAGGCGGCGTTCTGCACCTGGTAGCTGGGCAGCGCGCTGGGCTGGGGGCCCTTGGGGGGCGGAGTGCCGGCCTTGCCGCAGCCGGTCGCCAGCACGGCGAGCAGCAGGGCCGCGGCGGTCAGGCGTGCGCGCACCCGCGCGGCGGGCGTCGTCCTTCGGTTCACGGCACCGCCCTCAGTGCTTGAGGATCTTGGACAGGAAGTCCCGGGCGCGCTCGCTCTCGGGGGCGCTGAAGAAGGCCTCCGGGGCGCGGTCCTCGACGATCCGGCCGTCCGCCATGAACACCACCCGGTTCGCCGAGGCCCGGGCGAAGCCCATCTCGTGGGTGACCACGACCATCGTCATGCCCTCGCTGGCCAGCTGGCGCATCACGTCCAGCACCTCGTTGATCATCTCGGGGTCGAGAGCCGAGGTCGGCTCGTCGAACAGCAGCGCCTTGGGGTCCATCGCCAGCGCCCGGGCGATCGCCACCCGCTGCTGCTGGCCGCCGGAGAGCTGGGCCGGGTACTTGTCGGCCTGCGACGCCAGCCCGACCCGCTCCAGCAGTGCCCGCGACTTGGTCTCCGCCTCGGCCTTGGCCCGGCCGCGCACCTTGATCTGGGCGAGCGAGACGTTCTGCAGCACGGTCTTGTGCGCGAACAGGTTGAAGGACTGGAACACCATGCCGACCTCGGCGCGCAGCCGGGCCAGCCCCTTGCCCTCCTCGGGCAAGGGCTGCCCGTCGATCAGGATGGTGCCGCGTTCGATCGGCTCCAGCCGGTTGATCGCCCGGCAGAGCGTGGACTTCCCGGAGCCGGACGGTCCGATCACCACGACGACCTCGCCGCGACCGACCGTCAGCTCGATGTCCTGCAGCACGTGCAACTCGCCGAAGTGCTTGTTGACCCCGCGCAGCTCGATCAGCGGGGCGAAGGCTGGGGAACCGGTCGGGGCCGGTTCGGGGGCGGTGCTCACCGGCCGCGCCGTCCCTGCAACAGCCAGCCCAGCACCCCGCCGGCGAGCAGCGTCGCCAGCAGCGCGATCCAGAGTGGCGCGGTCACGGTGAACACCCAGAACTGGATCTTGACCTTGTCGAGGTTGGCGAACAGGAACCACACCGCGAGGATCACGATGACGCCGATCCCGATGTACCGCGTGGGGATCCCGCCGATCTCGCTGCGCTGAGGCCGGGACGAGCCGTCTGAAATCTTGGTCACCGGAGCAGTCTGCTGTCCGGGCCGACGATTTGCCCGGTTACGCGCCCTTACCGGCGGGGGAGTAACCCGTACGGGGCAATCCGGCCCCGTACGGGTTTGGAACCCGCGCTACCCTCCTCCGCCCGGCGCCTACGGCCGGCCTTCGTCCCGCCAGGAGCGCCAGAGCGCCGCGTACGGGCCACCGGCCGCGACCAGCTCCGGGTGGCTGCCGTACTCGCTGATCCGCCCGCCCTCGACCACCGCGATCACGTCCGCATCGTGCGCGGTGTGCAGCCGGTGGGCGATCGCGATGACCGTACGGCCCTCCAGCACCCGGGACAGCGACCGCTCCAGGTGCCGGGCGGCCCTCGGGTCCAGCAGCGAGGTGGCCTCGTCCAGCACCAGGGTGTGCGGATCGGCCAGCACCAGCCGGGCCAGGGCGAGCTGCTGCGCCTGGGGCGCGGTCAGCGCGGTGCCGCCGGAGCCGACCTCGGTGTCCAGCCCGTCCGGGAGGGCGTCCACCCAGCCCCCGGCGTCCACCGCGTCCAGCGCGGCCCGCAGTTCGGTGTCGTCCGCCTCGGGCGCGGCGAGCCGCAGGTTGTCCCGCAGGGTGCCGACGAACACGTGGTGCTCCTGGTTGACCAGGGCGACCTCCGCCCGCACCCGCTCGGCGGGCATCCGGGACAGCGCCGCCCCGCCGAGGGTGACGCTGCCGCGGCCGGGCGCGTAGATCCCGGCCATCAGCCGCCCGAGGGTGGACTTGCCCGCCCCGGACGGGCCGACCAGCGCGACCCGGCTCCCGGGGGCGACGTCCAGGCTGATCCCGTGCAGCACGTCCGCGCCCTCGCGGTAGCCGAAGCGGACGTCCCGGGCCTCGACCCGGCGGCCGTCCGGGCGGGCCGACTCGTCGCCCTCGTGGTCCGGCACCTCGTGCACGCCGACCAGCCGGGCCAGCGAGGCCTGCCCGATCTGCAGTTCGTCGTACCAGCGCAGGATCAGGTCGACCGGGCCGGTGAGCATCTGCGCGTACAGCACGCCGGTGGTCAACTGGCCGACGGTGAGCCAACCCTGGAGGGTGAACAGCCCGCCGACCACCAGGGTGGCCAGCACCGCCGCGGTGTAGACGGCGTCGATGGTCGGGAACCAGACCGAGCGCAGCCACAGGGTGTAGCGCTCCCAGGCCAGCCACTCGCGCAGCTTGCGGTCCGTCAGCCGGACCCGCTGCTCGCCCAGGCGCAGCGTCTCGACCGTCCGCCCGGCGTCCACCGTCTCGGCCAGCACGTTGCTGACCGCCGCGTACCCGGCCGCCTCGTTGCGGTAGGACTGCGGGGCGCGCCGGAAGTACCAGCGGGAGCTGGCCAGCAGCAGCGGCAGCCCGACCAGCGAGGTCAGCGCGAGCAGCGGCGAGGTGACCAGCAGGGCGCCGAGCACCAGCAGCAGGGACACCACCGCGACGGCGAGTTCGGGCACCGCCTCGCGCACCGACTTGTCCAGCCGGTCGATGTCGGTGGTGCCGCGGGAGACCAGGTCCCCGGTGCCGGCGCGTTCCAGCACGCCGGTCGGCAGCGCGACCGAGCGGACCAGGAAGTCCTCGCGCAGGTCGGCCAGCACCCGCTCGCCGAGCACCGCCCCGCGCAGCCGCGACCAGCCGGTGAACGCGGTCTGCACGGCCAGCGCCAGCAGGTACCAGCCGACCGCCACCGCGATGGTGGCCCCGGCGGTGCCGGTGGCCAGCGACTCGACCAGGTTGCCGAGCACCCAGGGCCCGACCAGCCCGGCCAGGGTGGCCACCGAGTGCAGCGACACCACCGCGGCGAACCCGCCCCGGTGCCGCCGCGCCAGCACCCCCAGGTAGCCGCGCACGGCGGCCGGGGAGCCGACCGGCAGGGTGGTGGCCGGCCCCTGCTCCTGGTGGACGGGGGGCTTCATGACGTACTCCTCACGTACGGCTCCGGACGGTTGACGGTGGCGCCCCCAGCGGGGGCGCTTCCCAGGTCGCTGTTCATCACGGCGCTGTTCATACCGGCGCCGCCTCCTCGTCCCGGGTGACCACGGCCCGGTAGGCCGGCTCGGTGCGCAACAGCTCGCGGTGCCGCCCGGCCGCCACCACCCGCCCCTCCCGCAGCAGCACCACCCGGTCGGCCCGGTCGAGCAGCAGCGGGCTGGTGGCGAACACCACGGTGGTGCGCCCGGCCCGGGTGTCCCGCAGGCCGGCGGCGATCCGGGACTCGGTATGGGCGTCCACCGCGCTGGTGGGCTCGTCCAGCACCAGGACGGGCGGGTCCGCCAGCAGCGCGCGGGCCAGGGCGAGCCGCTGGCGCTGCCCGCCGGAGAGCGAGCGCCCGCGTTCGGTGATCCGGGCCCGCATCGGGTCGCCCGCGCAGTCCGGCGAGCCGTCCACCAGCGCCTCCAGTACGTCCTCGGAACGGGCCGCGGCGAGCGCGTCCTCGACCGGGACCCGGCCGGAGGACGGCACGTCCAGCAGTTCGGCCAGCGTGCCGGAGAGCAGCACCGGCTCCTTGTCGTGGACCAGCACCGCCGCCCGGGCCTCGCCCAGCGGCACGGTGTCCAGCTCGGTGCCGCCGAGCCGCACCGAGGGCAGGGCCTGCTCGCCCTCGGCCAGCGGGACGTGGCCGCCGAGCCGCTCGGCGAGCGCCCCGGCGAAGTCCGGGTCCCCGCAGACCACCGCGGTCAGCTCGCCGGCCCGGACGGTCAGCCCGGTGGTCGGGTCGTGCAGGTCGGAGCGGCCCGGCCTGGTCAGCACGCCCTCGGCCTCGCCGCTGGTCCGGCTGAGCGAGAGCACCCGCACGGCCCGCCCGGCGGAGACCCGGGCGACGCTCCAGGCGTGCGCCGCCTCGCCCAGGATCCGCAGCGGTGCGGCCAGGAAGGCGGTCGCGCCGTACACCGCGATCAGGGTGCCCACGCCGAGCTCGCCGGAGGCCGCCAGCCGGGCGCCGTACCACGTCACCCCGACCACGAACAGCCCGGGCAGCAGCACCTGTTGGGCCTGCATCAGCGACCACAGCCGGGCCGAGCGGACGGCCGCCGCCCGGACCTTCTGGGAGGCCGCCCGGTACCGCTCCAGGAAGAGGTCCTCGCCGCCGATGCCGCGCAGCACCCGCAGCCCGGCCACCGTGTCGGCGGCCAGCTCGGTCGCCTTGCCGCCGAGCTCGCGCTGCTTGGCGTAGCGCCGCTCGAACGGCCCGATCAGCGGCCACACCGAGGCGGCCAGCACCGGGACGCCGAGCAGCACCCCGATCCCGAGCACCGGCTCGACCACCAGCACCGCCGCGCTGACGGCCAGCCAGACGATCACCGCGGCCCGGACCCGGGCGACCAGTTCGACGTACCAGCCGATCCGCTCGACGTCCCCGCTGCCGACCGCGACCACCTCTCCGGTGGCGATCCGCCGGGACAGCCCGGCGCCCAGGTGCGAGGCCTGCCCGGCCACCAACTGCCGCACGTGACAGGCGCCGTGGATCCAGTTCCAGACCGCCTGCCGGTGCAGCAGCACGGAGCCGAGCGCGGCGGTGGCGGCCAGCAGCAGGGCCAGCGCGCCGGCCCGCCAGATCCCGCCGGCGTCGCCGTCGACGGCGGCCTGGACGCCGCGCCCGAGCGCCACCGGCAGAGTGGCCTGGGCGCCCATCTCGACCAGCGCCCAGCAGGTGGCGCGGACCTGCCCACGCCGCTGGGCGCGCTGCAGCCAGCGCAGGAAGGCCATCGGTGAGGAGAGGTCGGGACTGCCGGGATCGGCCAGCGGCAGTGGGGTGAGCGGCATGACACTCCGATACGAGGGGTGCAAGCGGTGCGAGGGGTGCGGATGGTGCGAGGTGTGCAAGGCGTGCGCGGGCACGGGAGGTACGGGCGGCACGGGTGGCCCGCGGTCGCGCGGGAACGGACACCCGGAGGCGCGGCGCAACGGCGCGGCGACATCGACACGTCCGGCGACAGGCGGCCGGACCGGCAGCAAACGGGTACGAAGGACCCGGATTTCAGGAGGTCATGTCCGCGAGCCTGCCAAGCCCACTGTGATCCACGCAACAGGTTTTCCGCCGCCCCTGACACACGCCCCCCACGCGCCCCGGCGCGCACCCCGTGGCACGGCCCCCGACGCACGCCACGCCGCCGTAAAGCTTCCCCAAAGATTCGCCCGAACGGCGGGAACAATCGTGCCGGGGCACCAGTTGCCCCCTCTGGAACCAACGGACAACCAGGAAGGCACCCCTTCCCGTGAGCAACATCCCCAGCGTCACCCTGAACGACGGCGCTCAGATCCCACAGCTCGGCTTCGGCGTGTGGCAGGTCGAGGACGCCCAGGCCACCCCCGCCGTGCGCGAGGCGATCGCGGCGGGCTACCGCTCGATCGACACCGCGGCGATCTACCAGAACGAGGCCGGCACCGGCGCGGCCATCAACGAGGCACTGGCGGGCGGCCTGGCCCGCGAGGACCTCTACGTCACCACCAAGCTGTGGAACTCGGGCACCCGCGACTGGTCGGGCGAGCAGGGCCGCGACGCGGTGCTGCGCGAGTTCGACGCCTCGCTGGACAAGCTCGGCCTCGACTACCTCGACCTGTACCTGATCCACTGGCCGCGCCCGATGCACGGCACCTTCCTGAACGTCTGGAAGGCCCTGGAGCAGTTGAAGGAGGGCGGCCGGGTCAAGTCGATCGGTGTCTCCAACTTCGGCCAGGAGCAGCTGACCCGCCTGCTGGACGAGGCCTCGGTCGTCCCGGTGCTCAACCAGGTCGAGCTGCACCCGTACTTCCCGCAGGAGGAGCTGCGCGCCTTCCACGCCGAGCACGGCATCGCCACCGAGGCGTGGAGCCCGCTGGGCCAGGGCGGGGAGCTGCTGGCCGAGCCGGCGCTGGCGAAGATCGCCGAGAAGCACGGCCGCACGGTCGCCCAGGTGGTGCTCCGCTGGCACCTGCAGAGCGGCGTGATCGCCATCCCGAAGTCGGTCACCCCGTCCCGCATCCGGGAGAACCTGGACGTCACCGGCTTCGAGCTGGACGCCGAGGACATCGCGGCGATCGCGGGCGTGGCCACCGGCAAGCGGATCGGCCCGGACCCGCAGGGGTTCGACTGGAACTGACGAGCGCCGCGGGGGCGCCGGCCGACCAGGCCCGGCGCCCCCGACAACGACGACAGTAATTCTGACTGTCGGTCATATCGAAGTACCGCTCATTCCGGTCAGGGACGAGCGGTACTTCGGCGTACCCGGATTCACCGACCCCGACCATCGGTCGCTGCCGACGGCCAAGGGCCTCATGAGACTTGGTGAATCGTTTTGGCTGTTGTTACCAAAGCTTGGGCTAGAGCCTGGCCGCCTTGGCGATGAGTGCGAGCGCCGTCTCGTGCTCCTCCTCCGCGAGCGGAGCGAGCAGCAAGCGCTGGACCTCGGCCACTCCGGCGGCCGAGCGGTGCAGCAGGTCCTGACCCGCCGGTGAGAGCGAGAGCAGGTTGCGCCGCCCGTCCGAGGGGTCCCGCCGACGCTGCACCAGACCGCGGCGCACCAGCCGGCTGACCATCTCGGCCATCGTGGCCTTGTCCAGCGAGGCCAGCTCGCCGACCGTGCGCTGGTCCGCGCCCGGTTCCAGCTCCAGGGCGTCCAGCACGGCGTACTGCGGGGCCGTCAGCTCAGCCCCGACGTGCTCCGACCAGAGCTTGGTGTGCACCTGCTGGCCGACCCTGATCAGGTAGCCGATCGCCCGCTGGGCGTCCAGTATCGGCCGCGCGTCGGTGAAGACGGCCACCGCCGCGGGTTCCAGCCTGGCTATCTTGGCCATCACCCGGACGATTTCGACCTGCTCGTCCGGCGCGAGCGGCTCGAACAGCACCCGCTGGACACGGACCACACCACCGGTGGCCTCGCGCACCGCCTGGGCGCCGCTCTGCGAGAGGGCGAGCAGTTTGCGCCGGCCGTCGGCCGGGTCGCGCCGTCGCAGCACGAGGCCGCGGCGGACCAGCCGCGCGACCATCTCCGCCATCGTGGCCTTGTCCAGCGAGGCTCGCTCGCCGACGGTCCGCTGGTCCGCGCCCGGTTCGAGGGCGAGCACCAACAGGACCGCGAACTGCGGAGCCGTGAGATCGGCTCCGACGTGCTCGGACCACAGACGGGTGTGAACCTGCTGTGCAACGCGAATGAGGTGTCCGGGCGACTGCTGCAGTCGCGCGGACACGCGGGTTGTCGGGATCTCCCCCAGCACCATGTATCCGTCCCGATGTCACACCCGGTGTGTGTGGGACACCCGGGTGGGGCAGTAACGGCGAGTGGGCGTCCAGCTATGAGGGAGGGCGCTCCAGCCGTGCAGCCGGTGGCTGCTGGCGGACACTATACAAACGGCAGGCCCTTGCTGGCAGGCAGGGGCGGATAGTAGACGCAGGTTCGGCAACATTGGCATATTTACGCGCCCGCCACGCCCTTGCAGTAACCCGTTCTCAGCAGAAACCCGACCGGTCGGTCCTTACCGACCGTCACCTGGGCCTCTCCACCCTGGCCGCCTCCCCTACCCGCCGGTAGGGTGTGGGCACCCTCCCCGGGGGCACTCCCCCCGGCGGGACCCCCGAGAGAGAGACGAGAGCGAGCATGACCGAGCAGAGCACCGCCACCCGGGTGGCCATCGTCACCGGCGCCGCCCGCGGCCTCGGCGCCGCCACGGCCGTCCGACTGGCCGCCGACGGCTACGCGGTGGCCGTCCTGGACCTGGACGAGGCCGCCGGCAAGGACACCGTCGACCGGATCACCGCCGCCGGCGGGCGCGCACTGGCCGTCGGCGCCGACGTCGCGGACGCCGAGCAGGTCCAGGCCGCCGTCGACCGCGTGGCCGCCGAACTCGGCGCCCCCGTCGTGCTGGTCAACAACGCGGGGGTGCTCCGCGACAACCTGCTCTTCAAGATGTCCGAGTCCGACTGGGACACGGTCATGAACGTCCACCTCCGCGGCGCCTTCCTGATGACCCGCGCGGTGCAGAAGCACATGGTGGACGCCGGCTTCGGCCGCATCGTCAACCTGTCCTCCTCCTCCGCCCAGGGCAACCGCGGCCAGGCCAACTACTCGACCGCCAAGGCCGGCCTCCAGGGCTTCACCAAGACTTTGGCCATCGAGCTGGGCAAGTTCGGCATCACGGCCAACGCGGTGGCCCCCGGCTTCATCGCCACGGACATGACGGCGGCCACCGCCGCCCGGGTCGGCATGGACTTCGAGGACTTCAAGCGGGCCGCGGCCTCCCAGATCCCGGTCCAGCGCGTCGGAGAGCCCGAGGACGTCGCCAACACCATCTCCTTCCTCGCCGGCGAGGCCGCCGGCTTCGTCTCCGGCCAGGTGATCTACGTCGCGGGCGGCCCCCTCGACTGAGCACTGAACCTACACAGGGTTACCACGGAGTGGGAAGCCGGTCGAACCGGCCGCCCACTCCGTTTTCTTTACCGGGGCTTTTGCAGAATCATTCGAAGACCACACGGGCATTCGATCCTGGAATACTGGAAATCACTCCCCGGGTCACCGCGGGCGGACCCAATTGTCGATTTCCCGGGAAAATGACAATTCCCTCAGGAATGGCCTCGCCCGGATGGGTATGGTCACCCCGTGCAATCCAGAAGTACCGCCGCTCGCATTCCGCGACAGGGGCCGGATCGCTGCACCGCCGACCGCCGCCGGGAGCTCCCCGGTCCCGTCCGCGGCGAGCCCGGGTGGCCGCCGATGAGCCGCCGCCGGGCCACCCTGTTCGCCGTCACCCTCGCCGCCTACCTGCTGGTCCTGGCCGGCGTCCTGCTCAACACCGACCTGGTCGACCTCGACTGGTCGGTGCGCCTGCTCCGCCCGTACGAGCGGTGGCCCAGCCTGGAGCCGCTGCTCGACACCTGGGTGATCGCCGGGCAGCGCGGGCCCAGCGCCGTCGCCGCGTTCGCCTGGCTGCTCTGGCGCGCCCACCGCCTCGGACGGCTTCGCCCGCTGCTGGTGATGGGCGTCGCCCTGCTGCTGCTCAACGTCACGGTCGGCGCCGTCAAGATCGTCACCGGCCGGCTCGGCCCGCACTACGCCCAGTACGTCGGCTCCCCCGAGCTGTTCTCCGGCGGCACCATCTTCCCCTCCGGCCACACCGCCAACGCCGTGGTGACCTGGGGCGTGCTCGCCTACCTCGCGGTCCGCTGGCAGCGCACCGGCGCGGTGATCGCCGCCGCCACCGCCTGCTCGATCGGCCTCACCACGGTCTACCTGGGCACCCACTGGGTCTCCGACGTGCTGGCCGGCTGGGCCGCCGGGCTGCTGGTGCTGCTCTCCCTGCCCCTGCTGGAGCCGCTGCTCGCAGTCGCCGAACAACGGCTGCACCGCCGCTTCGCACGCTGAGCCCCGCCGCCCCGTCACCCCAGCCGGCTCCGTCACCCCCCGCCGGCTCCGCCCGCGCCGCGAGCGGACGCTACCCCTCCCAGCTGCGCTCGACCACACCGTCCCGCACCGCGAGGTTCAGCCGCCCCTCCCGGTACTCCATGGTCATCAGCTGCCCCGGCTCCAGCACCCGCACCGAGGCCCAGCCGTGCCGCCGGGCCAGCTCCCGGGCCCGCTCGATCCGCAGCCCCGCGTAGCCCTCGGCGTCCTCCCCCGTCGTGCCCGCCCCCACGGCGTCCGAACCCGTCACAGCGCCTCCCCGGCTCTCCCCCTCGGACGTACGCTGGAATGGTAGCCCCCACCCGCGCGGCCCGGAGGTGAACGCCCATGCGTGCCACGACGCCGCGACGGTGGCGCAGCGGCACCGCGCCGGCCACCGCCCGCAGCGACCTCAAGCTCCGCTACCTGCTGTCGCTGACCTTCACCCCGCTGTTCGCCCTGGGGACGGCCGGCTTCGCGTTCTGGGCGGCCTCCTCCCCGGTGGACGGCGCCCCCAGCCGGGGCACCCTGACCGGCTTCGCCATCGCCCTCGGGCTGATCACCCTGTTCGCCGTCGTCGATCTCGTCGTGGTCGTCCGGCGCCGCCGGACCGAGCTCTGACGCGGTGTCTCCCACGGAGTGGGAAGTCGGCCCGGCCGACTTCCCACTCCGCGCGACTTCCCACTCCGCGCCGCACTACCTGTTGCCGAGCACTCCGCGCCGCACTACCTGTTGCCGACCGCCTGCTTCACCAGCGTCCGGCCGAAGTCCCACATCAGGCCGTTCCCCCGGTGGGCCTCGTCCATGATCTCGGTGAACGCGTCGACGAACCGGTCCACGTCCCGGTCGGTGATGATCAGCGGCGGGATCAGCTTGATCACTTCCAGATGGTCCCCGGACACCTGGGTCAGGATCCGGTGGCGCTGCAGCAGCGGGACGACCACCATCTGCGCGAACAGCCCCTTGCGCGCCGCCTGGAGGGCCGTCCACCCGGTACGCAGCTTCAACGACCTGGGCCGGCCGAACTCGATGCCGATCATCAGCCCCCGGCCACGCACCTCGGCGAGCAGCTCGTACCGGTCGATCAGCGCCGTCAGCCGCTCGCGGAACCGGTCGCCGACCTGCCGGGCGTTCTCCACCACCTTCTCCTCGCGCATCACCTCCAGGGTCGCCAGCCCGGCCGCCATCGCCTGGGCGTTGGACCCGAAGCTCGCCGAGTGCACCAGCACCCGGTCCATCGAGGAGTACACCTTCTCGAAGATCCAGCTCTTGCCGAGCGTGGCCCCGACCGGCACGTACCCGCCGGAGAGCGCCTTGGCCGCGCACACCAGGTCCGGCAGCACGCCCTCCTCGTGCTGGTAAGCGAAGAACTCGCCGGTGCGGCCGATCCCGGTCTGCACCTCGTCGCAGATCAGCAGCGCCTTGTGCTCGTGCAGCAGCGCCTGGGCCGCCCGCAGCCAGCCGGGCGGCGGCGCCTGGACGCCCTTGCCCTGGATCGGCTCGACGATCAGCGCCGCGACGTCCCCGCGCTTCAACTCCTTGGCCAGCGCCCCGATGTCGCCGAGCGGGATGGCGGTGTCCGGCAGCAGCGGGTCGAAGCCCTTGCGGAAGCCGCTCTCCCCGTTGACGGACAGCGAGCCGGTGGTCAGCCCGTGGAAGGCGTGGTCGGCGTAGAGGACGCGCCGGCGGCCGGTGGCGTACCGGGCGAACTTCAACGCGGTCTCCACCGCCTCGGTGCCGCTGTTGCCGAAGAACACCCGGTCCAGTCCGGGCGCGTACGAGAGCAGCCGCTCGGCCAGCAGCCCGGGCAACGGCGAGCAGTCGAAGCGGACCAGGTCCGGCAGGTCCAGGTCCATCACCTGCTGGACCGCCGAACGCACCGCCGGATGGTGCCGGCCGAGCGCGAAGATGCCGAAGCCGGCCAGCATGTCGAGGTACTCGTTGCCCTCGGCGTCGTAGAAGTACTGGCCCTGCGCGCGCTCGTAGTACTTGTCGAAGCCGATCGTGCGGAGCATCCGCGGCAGCTGCGGGTTGAGGTGGCGGCTGTGCAACTCGTAACGCTCACCGCCGCGTTCGGCGAGGAGGGCGGCGAGGTCGAAGGCGGGGCGGTCGGGGTCAGCCGGCATGGCGCGGGTTCGCTCCTCGGGTCGGTAGCAGGTTCTTGGCGAAGACGGCGGTCTGGGCCGCGACCCCGGTGCCGGTCAGGCCGGTCTCCTCCAGGATCTCGCCGCGGGCGGCGTGGCCGAGGAACTCCTGCGGCAGGCCGAGCACCCGCACCGGGACGTCCACGTCGGCGTCGCGCAGCGCCTGGGCGACGGCCGAACCGACGCCGCCGGTGCGGCCGCCGTCCTCGACGGTGACCACCAGGCGGTGGGCGGCGGCGAGGCCGGCCAGGGCCGGGTCGACCGGCTTGACCCAGCGCGGGTCGACCACGGTCGCGGTGAAGCCCTCGGCGAGCAGCAGCCGGGCGGCGTCCAGGCAGGCGGAGGCGGTGACGCCGACGGCCACCAGCAGGATCTCCGGTGCCGGCCCGGTGCGCAGCAGCACGTCCGTCCCGCCGATCCGTTCGACCGCCTCGACGACCGGCCCGACGTTGCCCTTGGGGAAGCGGACCACGGTCGGCGCGTCCTCGACCTCGACGGCCTCCCGCAGCTGGGCCCGCAGCTGCTCGGCGTCGCGCGGCGCGGCCAGCCGCAGCCCGGGGACGACCTGGAGCACCGACAGGTCCCACATGCCGTTGTGCGAGGCGCCGTCCGAACCGGTGACCCCGGAGCGGTCGAGCACGAAGGTGACACCCAGCCGGTGCAGTGCGACGTCCATCAGGACCTGGTCGAAGGCCCGGTTCAGGAAGGTCGCGTAGACCGCCACCACCGGGTGCAGCCCGCCGGTGGCCAGCCCCGCCGCGCTGGTCACGGCGTGCTGCTCGGCGATCCCGACGTCGAAGGTCCGGTCCGGGTACGCCTTGGCGAACGGCGCCAGCCCGACCGGCTGGAGCATCGCCGCGGTGATCGCCACCAGGTCGGGCCGCTCGGCGCCGAGCGCGAGCAGTTCCTCGCCGAACACCGAGGTCCAGGAGACCCCGGCGCTGGGCGAGATCGGCAGGCAGGTGTACGGGTCGATCGGGTTGACGGCGTGGAAGCGGTCCGCCTCGTCCTGTTCGGCGGGCCGGTAGCCGCGCCCCTTGACGGTCAGGCAGTGCACGATCACCGGGCCGCCGAAGTTCCGGGCCTGCCGCAGCGCCTGCTCGACCGCGCCCAGGTCGTGGCCGTCGATCGGACCGAGGTACTTGAGCCCGAGGTCCTCGAACATGCCCTGCGGGGCGAAGGCGTCCTTGAAGCCCTTCTTGGCGCCGTGCAGCGCGTCGAAGATCGGCTGGCCGACCAGCGGGGTGCGCTGCAGTGCCTCCTTGCCGAGCGCGAGGAAGCGCTCGTAGCCCTGGGTGGTGCGCAGGGTGGCCAGGTGGTGGGCCAGTCCGCCGACGGTCCTGGCGTAGGAGCGCTCGTTGTCGTTGACGACGATGACCAGCGGCCGGTCG
Source organism: Kitasatospora sp. NPDC028055 (assembly GCF_040637885.1). Lineage (NCBI taxonomy): Bacteria > Bacillati > Actinomycetota > Actinomycetes > Kitasatosporales > Streptomycetaceae > Kitasatospora > Kitasatospora sp. NPDC028055. The sequence goes on from NZ_JBEZXE010000031.1 coordinate 57,939, forward strand.
CGGGCCTCGGCGATGTTGTTCAGCGCCTCCCAGGCGAGCCCGCCGGTGAGCGCGCCGTCGCCGATCACCGCGACGGTGTGCCGGTCGTGCTGGCAGAGCAGCTGGGCGGCCTTGGCGAGCCCGTCGGCGTAGGAGAGCGCGGTGGAGGCGTGCGAGTTCTCCACCAGGTCGTGCTCGGACTCGGCCCGGGACGGGTAGCCGGACAGGCCGCCCTTCATCCGCAGCCTGGAGAAGTCCTGCCGGCCGGTGAGCAGCTTGTGGACGTAGCTCTGGTGGCCGGTGTCGAAGACGATCCGGTCGTAGGGCGAGTCGAAGACCCGGTGCAGCGCGATGGTCAGCTCCACCACGCCGAGGTTGGGCCCGAGGTGGCCGCCGGTGCGGGTGACGGCGTCGATCAGGAAGTCTCGGATCTCGTCGGCGAGCAGCGGCAGTTCGGCGGCCGGGAGCTTGCGCAGCTCGGCCGGGGACGTGACGCGGGAGAGCAGTGACATGGGTACACCTCACGACTCGGAGCGGTGCGGTGGTGCCTCCGCCCACCGGGGGCGGGGCCGGCCCGGGCACGACGGCCCGGGCCGGACGGGAGCTCAGGACGCGGGACGGCTGCGGTGCCGGGCGGCCCGGCCCGGGTTCAGCGCCCCCGGTTGGAGCTGACGGTCTCGGTGATGGCGCGCAGCGACTGCTGGAGCGAGCCCATGGTGGCCAGGACGGCGGTCGGCTCGTAGCCGCAGTGGGCCATGCAGTTCTCGCAGCGCGGGTCCTTGCCGCGCCCGTACTTGCTCCAGTCGGTCTTCTCCACCAGCTCGCGGTAGGTGGGCACGTAGCCGTCGGCCATCAGGTAGCAGGGCCGCTGCCAGCCGAACAGCGAGTAGTTGGGGATGCCCCAGGGGGTGCACTCGAAGTCGGCCTTGCCCTCCAGGAAGTCCAGGAAGAGCGGGCTGTGGTTGAGGCGCCACCGCTTGCGGTTGCCGCCGGCGAAGGCTTTGCGGAAGAGCTCCCTGGTCTGCTCGACGCCGAGGAAGTGCTCCTGGTCGGGGGCCTTCTCGTAGGCGTAGGCCGGGGAGATCATCATCTCGTCGACCTTGAGCTCGTCGTTCAGGAAGTCCAGGACGTCGATGACGGTCTGCGGGGTGTCGGTGTTGAAGAAGGTGCTGTTGGTGGTGACCCGGAAGCCGCGCCGCTTGGCCTCCTTGATCGCCGCCACTGCCTCGTCGAAGGTGCCCTCCTTGGCCACCGACTCGTCGTGCCGCTCGCGCAGCCCGTCGATGTGCACGGCGAAGGTGAAGTACGGCGAGGGCTTGAACTTGTCCATCTTCTTGCGCATCAGCAGCGCGTTGGTGCAGAGGAAGACGTACTTGCGGCGCTCCACCAGCTGTCGGACGATCTCGTCGATCTGCGGGTGCATCAGCGGCTCACCGCCGGCGATCGAGACCATCGGGGCACCCGACTCCAGGACCGCGCCGACCGCCTGGGCGACCGGCATCCGCTGCTTGAGCACGCCCGCCGGGTGCTGGATCTTGCCGCAGCCCTCGCAGGCGAGGTTGCAGGCGAACAGCGGTTCCAGCTCGACGATCAGCGGGAACTTGTCCCTTCGCTTGAGCAGCTTCTGCTGCATCAGGTAGGTGCCGACCCGCACGGTCTGGCGCAACGGCATGGCCATGGCTAGCTCGCCTCCTGGGGGAGCGTCGAGGATGTGGGGTGGTTCAGGACTGCGGAGCGGGTGTCGAGCTCCTGCCGGTACCAGTCGACCAGGGCGGGTACCGTCGCCCGCAGGGTCCGCCAGGCGCGCACCCCGGCCGGGAGCGTGCCCGGCCGCAGCAGCTCGTGCTCGGGGGTGTCCACCACCACCCGCAGCACGGCCACCGGCAGCGCCGGGCGCACCTCCCGCAGTGCGGCCAGCACGGCGGCGGCTTCCATGTCGACGGCGAGCGCCCCCTGGACGTGCAGGGCGCGCCGCTCGATGCCGCGCACCACGTGGTCGGCGGTGTGGTGCACCCCGGTGTGCGCGGTCAGGCCGTGTTCCTTGAGCGCCCGGGCCAGCTCCGGCCCGGAGTCGACCGGGTAGAGGTGGCCCTCGGCGTCGCGCACGCCGTCCGCGGCCACCACGTCGCCCGGCGCCACGCCCGGCCCGACCGCGGCACCGAAGCCGGCCACCACGACCGCGCCGTAGCCGCCCGGCGCGGAGCCGAGCAGTCGCCGCACGGCCGTCCCGGCGCGCCGCCGGCCGACCCCGGTGCGCACCAGCGCCGGGGGCCCGCCGGCCGAGCCGCGCCAGTCGCCGCCGCGCAGGGCCCACACCTCGGGGCCCAGCGCGCAGAGCACCAGCAGCGGGGCGGTGGTCACCGGTTCGCCCCGATCGCCGGCGTGCCGCCCGGCCGCACCATCCCGGGGCTGCCGTTGAGGTAGCGGCCGAGCGCGGTGACCGGGAAGACCAGCCGGTACAGGTGGTAGTTGATGGAGAAGTCCCACGGGAAGCCGGTGCCGGTGAACTGCGGCTCGTCCCAGGTGCCCTCGGGCAGCTGGGTGCGCACCAGCCACTCGACCCCGCGCTCCACCGCCGGGTTGGCCCGGCCCTGCGGGCCCTCGCCCGCCGCGAGGAGCGCCATCAGCGCCCACGCGGTCTGCGAGGCGGTGGAGTCGCCGCGCCCGGCCCAGCGCGCCGGGTCGTCGTAGGAGCGCATGTCCTCGCCCCAGCCGCCGTCGGCGTTCTGCCGGTCCTCCAGCCAGCGCACCGCCCGGCGGATCGCCGGGTGCTCGTCCGGGACGCCGGCCGCGACCAGGGCGGGCAGCACCGAGCCGGTGCCGTAGATGTAGTTGGTGCCCCAGCGGCCGAACCAGGAGCCGTCCGCCTCCTGGTCACGCAGCAGCCACTCGATGCCCCGGCGGGTGCGCGGGTCCCGGGCCCGGCCGGTCTCGGCGAGCATCTCCACCACGTGGGCGGTGACGTCCGCGGACGGCGGGTCGACCACCTCGCCGAAGTCGCAGAACGGCAGCTTGTTCGGCAGCAGACTGGTGTTGTCGACGTCGAAGGCGCCCCAGGCACCGTTCTTGGACTGCATGCCGAGGTTCCACAGCACGCCCCGTTCCACCGCCGCGTCGACCTTGGCCTGGTCGGGGTGGGCGACCCGGCGCAGCGCCAGCACCACCTCGGCGGTGTCGTCGATGTCGGGGTAGGTGTCGTTCTCGAACTCGAAGGCCCAGCCGCCGGCCGGCAGGGTGGGCCGCTGGACGGACCAGTCGCCGCGCTTGCGGATCTCCTCGCCGAGCATCCAGTCGACGGCGGAGACCAGTGCCGGGTGGTCGGCCGGCACCCCGGCGTCGACCAGCGCGATGGTGGCCAGGCAGGTGTCCCAGACCGGGGACTGGCAGGCCTCCATCCAGCGCATGCCGTCCTCGGTGTGCACGGTGAAGCGGTCGAAGGAGGAGAGCCCGGCCTTCATCACCGGGTGCTCCAGTTCGTAGCCCTCCAGGTGCAGGGCGATCAGCGAGTAGACGGCGGGCGGCTGGATGCCGCCCCAGCAGCCGTCGGCCTCCTGCCGTTCGACGATCCAGCGGCAGGCCTGGGCGACGGCGAGCCGTCGCAGCGGCCGGAAGGCCCGGCGGTGGTAGGCGTGCAGCAGCTTGTCGAGGCGCGCGAACAGGCCGTCCCAGCTGGTGGCGGGGGCGAGCGGCCGCTCGGGGTACGGGTGGTCCGGGTCGGTGTGCAGCTCGGTGATCGCGAAGGGGGCCGGACGGACCGGGCGGTGCGAGGAGACCACGGTCAGCGGGACGATGGTCTGCCGGGCCCAGCAGCCGAAGGCGTAGATGTTCAGCGGCAGCCACTTGGGCAGGAAGATGATCTCGGGCGGCATCTCGGGCAGCCGGTCCCAGGGCCACCAGCCGAAGAGCGCGAGCCAGATCCGGGTGAACACCCGGGCGGCCGCGATGCCCCCGGCGGAGCGGACGTAGCGCGCGGCGGCCAGCATGTGCGGGGCCTCCGGGTCGTCGCCGGCGAGCTTGAGGGCGACGTAGGCCTCGACGGTGGTGGAGAGTTCGGGCGGTCCGCCGTGGAAGGTGGCCCAGGTGCCGTCCTCCCGCTGCTGGGAGCGGATCCACTCGGCGGTGGCCCGGGTCTGCTCCTCCGTCCTGATGCCCAGGAACTGGCGGAGCAGCAGGTCCTCGGCGTCCATGGTGACGTTGGTCTCCAGGTCGCCCTTCCACCAGCCCTCGGAGGACTGCAGCGAGAGCAGGTGGGTGGTGGCGCGCGCGAGGGCCTCGCGCACGTCGCCGGGCTGCCGGTCCGCCTCACCGGCCGGCCGGGGCCGGTCGGTGTCCTCGGGCTGCCACCGCCCCGCACCCAGCAGGGTCGGGGGGCGGTCGCCCACCGCGACCGGCTCGGAATCGTACTCAGGGTCGAGCCGGCCGTCCGCGGTTGCTGTCAACGTAACGTCACCTCTCTCGTACCACCACGAATTCGGCGAGTGCGACGAAGTGCTCGCGCACCTCGTCGGACATGGGCACCTCGTCCAGGGCGGCGAGGGCAGTCGTGTGCTGGCGGCGGGCCTCCTCCTGGGTCCAGGCCCGGCCGCCGGCCGCCTCGATCAGCGCGGCCCGGGCGGCGAGCTCGGGCTCGCCCTCCTCGCCCCGGCCCTTCGGGTCCGCGAGCTGCTCGGCCAGCCGGCGCGAGGCGGCGCCGCCCTCGGCGAGCGCGGCGGCGACCGGCAGCGACTTCTTGCGCTGGCGCAGGTCGCCCCAGTGCGGCTTGCCGGTGACCTCGGTCGCGCCCCAGATGCCGAGCAGGTCGTCCACCGCCTGGAAGGCCAGGCCCAGGTGGTAGCCGTAGCGCTGGAGGGCGTCGGAGACCTCGTCGTCGGCCCCGGCCAGGACGGCGCCGATCGCCGAGGCGGCGGCCAGCAGGGCCGCCGTCTTGCCGCCCTCCATCTCCAGGCACTCGGCGACGGTGACGCTGTCGCGCTGCTCGAAGGCGACGTCCATGGCCTGGCCGTCGATCAGTCTGCGGGTCGCGGTGGTGAGCAGCCGGACGGCGCGCGCGGCGTCGGCGGGGCTCGCGCCGCCGGTCACCCCGGCGTCGAGCAGCACCTCCGTGCCGAGCGTCGCCAGGGCGTCGCCGACCAGGATCGCCTGGGCCGGGCCGAAGACCGTCCAGGCGGTGGCCCGGTGCCGCCGGGTCTCGTCACCGTCCATCAGATCATCATGGAGCAGGGAGAAGTTGTGCACCAGTTCAACGGCCACTCCGCCGGGCACCCCGACCTCGGGCGCCGCACCGGCCGCCCGGGCGGACAGCAGGGCCAGCGCGGGGCGCACGGCCTTGCCGCCGTCGCCCTCCACCGGGGTGCCGTCCCGGTCGATCCAGCCGAAGTGGTAGGCGGCGACGGTGTCCATCGGTGCGGCCAGACGGGCGACGGTGGCCCGGAGCGGCGGGGCGCAGAGCGTCCGGCTGCGGGCCAGCAGCTCCGGCACCGAGACCGGTTCGGCGTGCGCCGTGCCTCCGACGGCGATGCCGGTGCGTGACTCCACGTGCGTTCCCTCTCCCTCGTGGTGCCGGACCGCACGGGGCGGCCGGGTACTGTCGGTGCGGCTGGTGTCGAAGCTGGCGGTGTCGAGGCGGGCGGTGCCGCGGCGATCGGTGTCGGTGCGGCCGATGGAGCCGATGGGGCCGACGGTACGCCCGTCGGCTCTGGCGGGCTCTCCGGCGGCGGGCCCCGCCGTCACCTGGGCCACCGCCCGTCGCCCCGGTCCACCGGCACCCTGGCACCGGCCGCGGCGAGCACCGCGTCCGCGGCGGCGTGGCCGCTGCGCACCGCGCCCTCCATGGTCGCGGGCCAGCCGGTGGCGGTCCACGCACCCGCCAGCAGCAGGCCGGGGACGCCGGTCACGGCCCCGGGCCGCAGCGCGGCACTGCCGGGCGCCCCGTCGAAGGTCGCGGTGCGCTCCCGGGTGACGAAGAAGTCCAGCACCTCGGCGTCGGCGGCGGCCGGCAGCAGCCGGGCCAGCTCGGGCAGGTAGCGGTCGCGCAGTTCGGCGACCGGCAGGTCGATCTCGTCCTGGACGGCCGACTGGGACAGCGCCAGGTACTGGGCGCCGGGGTGGGCGCGTCCGATCGGGGTCCCGGCCAGGCCGGAGTGGGTGGTGCGGTCGAAGACCCACTGGACCGGGCTGTCGAGCGCGGCGAAGAACGGCCGGCGCAGCACCTTGCGGTCGTAGACCACGTGCACGTTGAGGATCGGCGTGGTGCCGAGGTCCTCCAGCCGGTGGGGGACGGCGCCCGGCGGCAGCAGGGCGGCGGCGGTGTCCTGGGCGCCGGCCAGCACCACGGTGTCGGCGGTGAGAAGCTCGCCGTCCCCCGGTCGGCCGCCCTCCAGCCGGAGGGCGTGCTGGGGCGCGGCCGGCTTGAGCTCCGCGACGCGGGCGCGCAGCAGCACCCGCACGCCGGCGCGTTCCAGCTCCGCGAGCGCCCGGTCGTGGTGGATCACGCCGAGCGGGACGGCGGCGATGCCGATGTCGGACGCCCCCGGGTCGGAGAGCAGCCCGGTCTTGAAGACCATCGCGGCGAGCGCCAGGGACACCTGGTCGGCCCGGGCGTTCAGGGTGGCGACGCCGACCAGGTCCCAGAGCGCGGCCGTGGTGGCGGCGTTCTGCCCGTTGCGGCGCAGCCACTCGCCGAAGGAGAGCCCGTCCAGCGCCGGGTCGGCGAGGTCCAGGCCCTTGAGGGCGAGCGCGCCGCGGACCACCCGGGCGCGGTCGGCCGGGGACAGGTGCGGGTAGCGGGCGAGGCTGCCGGCCAGGTGCAGCGGGACGGGCAGACCGGCCCGCCGCAGTCGGCCGAGGGTGCGCACCGGGGCCCCGGCGGGGCCGGTGACGGAGAGCACCGGGACGTCCAGCCGGTCCTGGAGGTGGGTCATCCGGGTGGCGCCCAGGCGCTCCAGCAGCCCGCGGTAGGCGGTGCAGCAGCGCAGGAAGACGTGCTGGCCGTTGTCGACGGTCAGGTCGCCGCGCTGGAAGGAGAAGGCCAGGCCGCCGAGCCGGGGACGCCCTTCGGCGAGGGTGACCCGGTGGCCGGCCTCGGCCAGCCGCAGGGCGGTGGTGATCCCGGCCAGGCCGCCGCCGACCACGACGGCAGCCGGGCGCGCGGCATCGGCTCGCCCGGTCATCGGCCCTCCCCCTCGCAGTCGCCGGACCGCCCGGCGACGGTCGCTGTCGCCGGCGCGCTCACGGCCGGCACCGTCGTGGACGGCACCGTGGTCAACACGGCGCCACCCTGATGTGATTCCTCGCTGACACAGCGTGACAGAACCGTGGCGAGAATCAAGAACGCCCCCCGGCGAGCCCGGAAAGCGCCACGTACGCCTTCTCCCAGCCCGGGAGCGACACCCGGCCGCGCAGCACCGACTCCGGATCGGCGGCGATCCGGCCGAGCAGCCGGTGGTAGATCCCGGCCATCGCGGCGGTGCAGGCGCGGCTGCGGCGGTCGAGCAGGGGCAGCAGCCGCAGGCCCTCCTCGAAGGCGGCCTGGGCCCGGGCGGCCTCGAAGGCCACCAGCCCGGTGAAGTCGGCGCCGACCGGCGGCCTGGGCAGCGCGAAGCCCTGCTCGCAGCCGAACCGGACCAGGTCCTCGGTGGGCAGGTAGGTGCGGCCGGTCAGGGCGTCCTCGCGCAGGTCGCGCAGGATGTTGGTGAGCTGCAGGGCCAGGCCCAGGGTGTCCGCGTACTGCGCCCCGCGCTCCGGGTCCTCGCAGCCGTAGACGCCCAGCGAGAGCCGGCCGATGGCGCCGGCCACGCAGCGGCAGTAGACCTTGAGCTCCTCGTAGGTCTGGTACTCGGCGCCCTTGAGGTCCATCTCCACGCCGTCGATCAGCTCGTCGAAGCCGCCGAGCGGGATCGGGAAGCGCCGGGCCGCGTCGGCCAGGGCGACCTTGATCGGGTCGGTGTCGTCCTCGGCGACCGCCCCGGAGCGGACCTCGTCCACCAGCTCCCGGGTGCGCACCAGGGCCTCGGCCTTGCGGTCGGCCGGGAGGTCGCCGTCGCCGATGTCGTCCACCCGGCGGGCCAGCGCGTACAGGGCCGACATGGCCAGTCGCTTGGGCTCGGGCAGCAGGCGGATGCCGTAGCTGAAGTTGCGTGCCTGCAGTCCGGTGACTGCCTCGCAGTACCGGTACGCCGCCATGACCGGGGCCGACGCCAGTGGTGATGCCGCCACTCGGGCGTTCACCTTCCCTTCGCGAAGATGGCCGCCGCCTTCGCTGCGAGGCGGCGCTTGTCCGGCTTCGCCTGCCGGGCGAGCACGTCGTACCCGGCGTCCTCGACGGCCGCCAGGGCCGCGTAGCCGCCTGCGGTGAATCCCGCCAGGAGCAGTCGAAGCCTCCCCCGAACCGTACCTACCAATGGTGCGCCGCGGTCGAGCAGGGTGCGGGCCCGTTCGGCCTCGAAGGCGATCAGTTCCCGGACCGCACCGGTCGCGGTGGGCTCGGCGAGCTCCTCCTCGGTGACGCCGAAGCGTTCCAGGTCCTCGGCGGGGAGGTAGATCCGGCCGTGGGAGAGGTCCTCGGCCACGTCCTGGAGGTGTTCGACCAGCTGGAGCGCGGTGCAGACGGCGTCCGAGAGGGCGATCCGCTCGGGGGTGGAGACGCCCGCGATGGACAGCACCAGGCGGCCGACCGGGTCGGCGGAGAGCGTGCAGTAGCCGACCAGGTCGTCGTAGGTGGCGTAGCGGGCGGTGGTCTGGTCCACCCGGTTGGCCTCGATCAGACGGCGGAACGGCTCGGGCGTCAGGCCGTGCCGGTCGACCAGCGGGACGAGGGGGCCCAGCAGCGGGTGCCGGGGCGGCTCGGCGCCGGCGGGGCGCAGCGCGGTCTCGAACACCCGGTCGAGGTCGCGCTCCAGTCCGTCGAGCAGCGCGAGCCGGAAGGAGACCTCCGCCGGGCTCGGCGGGCCGGGCTGGGCCGAAGGAGTGACGGGGGGCCGCTGCTCGATCCCGAGCAGGGCCGCGGTGGCGGCCGGATCGGCCAGGTCGCCGTCGCCGGCGTCGTCGACCAGCCGGGCGAAGCCGTAGACCGTCATCAGGTCACCGCGCCAGGCCGCGGGCAGGAAGAAGGGGGCGACCGGGAAGTTCTCCGCACCCGCCTTCTCCAGGGTCTGTCCCGTGGAAGGGTTCACCGGCGTATCTCTGGGCTGGGCCGAAGCCGACACTGCAGTCACTCCCCCGTTCTACACCGCTCGGTACCACCGGTCCGACTCGGACACGCGTCCGAGCGCGGGCGTCACGCAAGGCACACCGCCCCCGCGCCCCCAGCCTGACACCACGCGCCGCGCCCGAGAAGAGCGCCCCGCCCGGCGCACTGTGGCGCTCACCCCCGCGGCGGCGGGCCACCCGGGGGAGCGGCGCACGCCGAAGGGCCGGCCCCGGAGTGTTCCGGGGCCGGCCCTTCGGTGCCGGGCGCTGCGGCGGCGGGGTGTTACGGGCGCTCGCCGCGCTCGTACCGGCCGACGACCTCCTCGGTCGGACCGTCCATGACCAGCTCGCCGGCCTCGATCCAGATGGTCCGCTCGCAGACCTCGCGGATCGAGTTGTTGTCGTGGCTGACCAGGAAGACCGTACCGGCCGAGCCGCGCAGCTCGTCGATGCGCTTCTTGCTGCGCTGCTGGAAGGCCTGGTCACCGGTGGCCAGCGCCTCGTCGATCAGCAGCACGTCGTGGGTCTTGGCGGCGGCGATCGAGAAGCGCAGCCGGGCGCCCATGCCGGAGGAGTAGGTGCGCATCGGCAGGGAGATGAAGTCGCCCTTGTCGTTGATCCCGGAGAACTCGACGATGTCCTGGTAGCGCGCCCGCACGTCGGCCGGGGACATCCCCATCGCCAGGCAGCCCAGGACGACGTTGCGCTCACCGGTGAGCTCGTTCATCAGGGCCGCGTTGACGCCCAGCAGCGAGGGCTGGCCGTTGGTGTAGATGCCGCCCTTCTCGGTCGGCAGCAGGCCCGCGATGGCGGCCAGCATGGTCGACTTGCCGGAGCCGTTGGAGCCGATCAGGCCGACCGCCTCGCCCTTGTACGCGGTGAAGCTGATGCCCTTGACCGCGTGCACCTCGCGCACCCCGGCGGCGCGCTTGCGGCTGATGATGCGGCTCAGCGCCGAGGTGGCGCTGCCCTTGCCGGAGCCGGCGCCGTGCACCCGGTAGACGATGTGCACGTCGTCGACGACGACGGTGGGCTCGCGGGCCACGCTCGTGGCCGGGACGGCGTCGCGCTTGCTCAGGTCGGTGTCAGCCACGGCCGTACTCCTCCTCGGCCTTCCAGAAGAAGACGTATCCGATGACGAACATCCCGACCGCCCAGGCGATGCCGTACGTCCACTGGTGCGGCGGCAGCGACTGGTGCGCGGGCTGGTGCTTGTTGTAGATGATCGGCGCGAAGGCGTGCCGGAGCAGGTCCATGTAGACCGAGGCCGGGTTGATGTTGCAGATCACCTGGATGTAGTGCGGCCACTTGTGGACCCGGTCCTGGATGCTGAACATCACGCCGGACAGGAACATCCAGGCCCGCATCACGAACGGGATCAGCTGGGAGATGTCACTGGTCTTGGCGCCGATCCGGGCGAAGATCAGCGAGACGCCGGTGTTGAACAGCGTCTGCAGGAGCAGCGCCGGGATGATCAGCAGCCAGGTCTTGCCCGGGGTGATGCCGGCGGCCAGCACGGTGACCACCAGCACGACCGTCGAGATCAGCAGCTGCTGGAGCTGGATCACGGTGAAGGCGATCGGCAGGCTGGCGCGCGGGAAGTGCAGGGCGCGGATCAGGCCGAGGTTGTCGGAGATCGCCCGGGTGCCGGACTGCACCGCGTTCTGGGTGAACTGGAAGATGAAGACGCCGATGCACAGCCAGGCGATGTAGGTGTGCGGCGGGAAGCCGTCCTTGTTCTCCAGGATGACGCCGAAGACCAGGTAGAACACGCCGCAGTTGAGCAGCGGGGTCACGACCTGCCACAGCTGGCCCAGCTTGGCGTCGGTGTACTGGGCCACCAGGCGGGCGGTGGCGAAGGCCCAGATGAAGTGGCGCCGGGCCCAGAGCTGCTTGGTGTAGGCGAGCAGCCCGGGCCGGGCACCGCTCACCGACAGGCCGTACTTGTCCGCAAGCTGCTTGGGGGTCAGGCCCGCGTCCGCCCCCCTCGGGGCTGAGAGGCTGACGGGTTCACTCACTGTCGACACATTCGTCCTTCGCGCGGGATCTGTCGGGGCGGCCGGTCGGCGGGGGTCCGCCGGCCTTGCGCCGATGGGGATCCACTGGGATCACGGGGGGATTCCGGCCGGCGTGTGGTCACCGGCCGTGGCGATCGATCACCTGATCCAATCAGATGATCGGAGGACGTCCCATCCTGGTCAGTCGCCAGACGGTACGCCATCGCATGGGCTTGCGCGGACCGCAGGGTTCGCGGAAACCCGCCCGGAATCCGCTCAGCCAGGCCCTCAACCCCTCCGCGGAGGGACGTCGGGCCAGGGTCAGCAGAAACCAGGTTCCCAGATAGAGAGGCACCAACGGGGCCGGAAGGTTCCGCCTCGCGAGCCAGACCCTGTTACGGGCCACGTTGTGGAAGTAGGCGGCGTGCCGGGCCGGCGAGGTCGCGGGGTGGTGCAGCACCACGTCCGCCCGGTAGTCGATGGCCCAGCCGGCGTCCAGGGCGCGCCACGCGAGGTCGGTCTCCTCGTGGGCGTAGAAGAACTCGGCCGGCAGCTGCCCGGCCTGCTCGAACACCTTGCAGCGCACGGCGCTCGCACCGCCCAGGAAGGTGGTCACCCGGGAGGAGCGCATCGGGTCGCTGGCGCGCAGCCGGGGGACGTGCCGGCGCTGGGTGACGCCGGTGTCCGGGTCCTCGATCCGGAAGGACACGATGCCCAGCTCCGGGTCGGCGGTGAAGGCCTCGCGCAGCAGGCGGGCGGAGTCGGTGCGCGGCAGCAGGCCGTCGTCGTCCAGGAAGAGGACGGCGTCCACCTCCCGGCCGTCCGGCCCGAACAGCTCGATGCCCACGTTGCGCCCGCCCGGGATGCCCAGGTTCTCCGGCAGCTCGACGGTGCGCACACCGGCCGGCAGCGGGGGCAGCTTCGCGCCCTGGCCGACCACGGCGAACTCGACCTCCGGGCCCTCCTGGGCACGGACGGACTCGATCAGGGCGTTGAGCTCGGCGGGCCGGTTGCCCATGGTGATGATCACGACGCCGAGGCGGAAGTCCTCCGCGGTGGTGGTGGAGGTGGTCATCGGAGCCTGCTCGAGAGGACGATGCTCAGCAGGTGCAGCACGGTCTGCAGCATGGCGATCGCCGCCAGCACCACGACCGCGATCCGGGTGAAGAACAGTCCGCCGTGCACGGCGTCGGCGATCCCGGCCGCCAGGATGAACAGCGAGGCCTCGACCGCGCCGACCAGGCGGTGGAACTTGAGCAGCGAGGCGGCCCGGCGGGCCTTGGCCACCGAGGCGGACCGCGGCACCGAGGCGCTGTCCTCGACGGCCGTCAGGCCGCTGCGGGCCCGGGCCACGTCCACCAGGTCCGTCTCGGACTTGATCAGGATCGCGCCGAGCGCGGCCAGCGTGCCCAGGAACGCCCACTCCCAGTGCGAGCCGCCGCCCTCGCGGTGCAGCAGGTCGGTGGCGCGCAGGCCGAGGCCGGTCAGCAGGGCCGCCTCGGACATGTAGTGGCCGACCCGGTCCAGGTAGACGCCGGTGAGCGAGGTCTGCCGGCGCCAGCGGGCCACCTCGCCGTCCACGCAGTCCAGCAGCAGGTAGACCTGGATCAGCAGGGCGCCCAGGACGGCGCCGGTGATGCCCGGCACGACCAGGGCGGCGCCGGCCAGGATGCCGGTGAACATCATCAGGTAGGTCAGGCCGTTGGGCGTGATCGCCGTCATGGTGGACAGCACGCGGGTGATCCGCAACGAGATCTTCCGCATGTAGAGGCGCCCGGCCCAGTGCTCGGCGCTGCGGCGCTGGAGCATGCCCTCCGGGTGGATCACCGCCCGCAGCTCCTCGATCGAGGGCCGGCGGGTCAGGTCCACCGGGGGCCGCTCGGCGCCCGCGGTGGAGGGGTCAGCTGTTGACGGCTTGGACATAGTCGGCGTACGCGTCCCTGATTGCGGAAGGGGAGAGGTCGAGGTGTTCCAGGATGGTGTAGCGGCCCGGGCGGGTGTTCGGAGCGTAGTGCACCGCCTCGGTGAACTCCGTTTCGGTGAAACCCATCTGAGCTGCGGTCACCGGCAGCCCGTGGCTCCTCAGTCGCTCCACGATCAGACCGGTCAGCTCGCGCTCGCCCCGCAGGAAGCTGGCGAACGCCGCGCCGAGGCCGACCTGTTCGCCGTGCTGGGCGGAGCGCTTGGGGTACATCACGTCCAGGGCATGGCAGATCTCGTGGCAGGCACCCGAGGAGGGCCGGGAACTGCCCGCGATGTTCATCGCGATGCCGGACAGTACCAGGGCTTCCGCGAGGGCCGTCAGGAGGTCCTGGTCCTGAGTGCTTCCTGGGTGCCGCAGCAGGTTCTCGCCCGCCGAGCGGGCCATCGCGACGGCCAGTCCGTCCACCGGTTCGCCGGTGACGGCGTGCGACAACTCCCAGTCCGCGCAGGCCGAGATGTTGGAGACGACGTCCCCGATGCCGGCCGCCACGAAGCGCTGCGGGGCCTGCCGGATCACGTCCAGGTCGACGATGATGCCGATCGGGCTGGGGACCCCGTAGGAGCCCCGGCCGGCGTCGTTGTCGAGGGTGGAGACCGGGGAGCAGATGCCGTCGTGCGCGAGGTTGGTGGCCACCGCGACCACCGGCAGGCCGACCCGGGCAGCGGCGTACTTGGCGGCGTCGATGATCTTGCCGCCGCCGAGGCCGACGACCGCGTCGTAGTGCTTGCCGCGCATCTCCTCGGCGAAGCGCACCGCGCTGTCGAGGCTGCCGTCGTCCACGTTGTACCAGTCGGCGCCGGGCAGGGCCGGCTCCAGGCGCTCGCGCATCGCGGCGCCGGAGCCGTTGCTGATCGCCACCGCGATCCGGCCCGAGGCCGACAGCCTCTGGTCCGCGAGGATGCCGCCGAGCGCGTCCAGCGCGCCCGGGCGGATCTCCGCGAACAGCGGCGACGGGACCAGTCGGGTCAGTACTGGCACGCGATCTCCCGGGCCTTCGCCAGGTCGTCGTGGTTGTCGACCTCGACCCAGGACACCTCGCCGATCGGCTGCACGTCGATCCGCAGGCCCCGGTCGACCATCTCCTGGTAGCCGTCCTCGTAGTACAGCTGGGGGTCGCGCTCGTAGGTGGCGCGCAGCGCGTCGGTCAGGTCGGCGGCCGCGGCCGGGTTGATCACGGTGACGCCGATGTACTCGCCGGTCGCCTCGGCCGGGTCCATCAGCTTGGTGATGCGGCGCATGCCGGCGGCCGGGTCGACGACGACCTTCATCTCCTCGTCGGCGAGCTTCTTCACCGTGTCCAGGGCGAGCAGGATGCCGGGGGCCCGGCCCTCCTCGACGAGGCGCCGGTTGCCCTCCAGCATGGTGCGCTGGACGGAGGCCGGGTGGACGGTGTCGCCGTTGGCCAGCAGCAGGCCCTCGGCGAACAGCTCGCGGGCGCACCAGAGCGAGTAGGCGTTGTTCCACTCCTCCGCCTTGTCGTTCTCGACCAGGTGGAGCTTGACCCCGTACTTGCGCTCCAGGGCGTCCTTGCGGTCGTACACCGCCTCCTTGCGGTAGCCGACGACGATCGCCGCCTCGCGCAGTCCGACCTCGGCGAAGTTGCCCAGGGTGAGGTCCAGGACGGTCCGCTCCCCGTCGACCGGCACCAGCGCCTTGGGCAGGGTGTCGGTGTACGGGCGCAGCCGGCGGCCGGCGCCGGCTGCCAGAACGAGGCCGATCATGCGGGGTCTCCTGATCCGTGGTGCGTCGTGCGGTCCGCGCGGGGATGTGCCGACGGGCCCGGCGGCGCTGTTGCCGGTCGGGACGGCGTACGGCCGGGCCCTGCGGCGGCGCGCCGGACCGGCACAGATCCGGGCAGCGTGTCGTAAGCGATGGTAGGCGACCCGGGCGACGCGCCCGAACGGGACCGGAGGCGCCGAGGTGACGACACGGTGGAGGTGCGGTGATCGAACAGAATGGGAACGGATACCGAACTGGTCTCCGGGACGAATGACCCTTCCGGGGACTTCCCCGACCGTTTCCGGTACGGATCCGGACTCCCCCGCGTCATGATCCGCCCGGTTGTGCGTGGGACCCGTCCGGACCGCCACCCATACGGCAGACTGGAGCCCGACGCCGGCGCCGGTGCCCGCGCCGCGTCCCGAGCCGCCCGACGGGTGCCCACGGCGCGCTCGACGCGCTCGACGCTCCCGTTGCTCCCGCTCCCCCTCCCGAAAGAGGCCCCATGCCCCAGAGTCCGCCGACCGACCCGACCCACTTCGCCGCCGAGATCGACAGCGGCCTGGACGTGGAGACAGACGTGACGGTCGACCCCGGGGCCACCGCCCCCTCGAGCACCGAGATCCTGCTGGAACTGGTCGACGACGAGGGCGTCACCATCGGCACCGGTGAGAAGCTCTGGGCCCACCAGCAGCCGGGCCGGCTGCACCGGGCCTTCTCGGTCTTCCTGTTCGACCGCCAGGGCCGGCTGCTGCTCCAGCGCCGGGCGCTCACCAAGTACCACTCCCCCGGCGTCTGGTCGAACACCTGCTGCGGGCACCCGTACCCGGACGAGCCGCCGTTCGTGGCCGCCGCCCGGCGCACCGCCGAGGAGCTGGGCATCGCGCCGGCGCTGCTCTGCGAGGCCGGCACCGTCCGCTACGACCTGCCGGACGAGGCCACCGGGCTGATCGAGCGGGAGTGGAACCACCTGTTCGTCGGGCTGGTCACGGCGCCGGTCCAGCCGGACCCGGAGGAGGTCGAGGACTTCGCCTTCGTGACCGCGCAGGAGCTGCGCGAGCTGCGGGCGGAGCGGCCGTTCTCGGTCTGGTTCGAGACCGTCTTCGAGGCCGCGCTGCCGGGGATCCGGGAGATCGCCGGTCGGGACTGGTAGCGGACGCGGGTCCGTGGGGGTGGCCGTCCCCGGCCGGGGGCGGCCGTCTTCGTGCGGGGCGCCGCCCGCGGCGGCCGCTGCGGCGGTGAGCGCCGTCGAGGGGGCGCCCGTCAGGGCTCGGGCTCCGGGGGGACGGGCAGCGAGGCCCAGATGACCTTGCCGCCCTCCCCCGTGTGCTCCACGTCGCACACCCCGCCCGCCTGGAGGGTGACGCTCTTCACCAGCAGCAGGCCGCGCCCGCCGGTGCGGCCGGTGTCGCTCTCCAGGGCCTTCGGCCGGTACGGGTCGCCGTCCTCGACCGAGACCCGCACCCAGCCCCGGCGCACCGACAGCTCGGTGGTCACCTCGGGCGACAGCTCGGCCGCGTGCCTCACCGCGTTGCCGACCAGCTCGGAGACGATCAGCAGCACGTCGTCCACCAGCTCCTGGTAGCGCACCCCGGTCATGCCCTGGGCCAGCAGGCGGTCCCGCACCGCGTGGCGGGTGCGCGGCACGGAGGCCTCGACGGCGGGCACCCGGAAGCGCCACACGCCCTCGGCGGGACCGTCGGCGGTCGGTCGGCGGCCCGATCGGGCGCCGCGTCTCGGCTCGGCCTTCGCCGCCCCGCTGATCTGCTCCACGTCCAGCCGCCCTTCGTCCGCGACCCGGGAATCAGGCGATCCGCATCATGGCGCCCTCGGTCCACAGAGGCTAGGAGAGCGGTCGGTGCGGCCGTGGCACCGTCGACAAGTTGCCCGTGTCGGATCGGTTCCGACCGGAACCGATCGCGGACTGGGGCGTAATCGATCGTTTGCTTCACCCTCGCCACCGCTTCGCCCGGCGTTCGAGCGCCCTCGCGAGCCGTCCCAGCCAGTCCGGACGGACCGGGCGTCCCACGGCTCCTGCCCCCTTGCGGCGGGGGCGCGACGGGGGCGCGGTGGGTCGGCGGCCCCGGCGAGGTGGGGGCGGGGCCGGGGGCCGAGGAAACGCAGGTGAGAAGCACTCCGGAAGCCTGGTAATGTTCTCTCTGTCGCCGAGGGGGCGAGAGAAAAGCCCCCGAAGCACACACCCTGTCCGGGTGGCGGAATGGCAGACGCGCTAGCTT
Organism: Kitasatospora sp. NPDC028055; assembly: GCF_040637885.1. Lineage (NCBI taxonomy): Bacteria > Bacillati > Actinomycetota > Actinomycetes > Kitasatosporales > Streptomycetaceae > Kitasatospora > Kitasatospora sp. NPDC028055. Next base: position 75,041 of record NZ_JBEZXE010000031.1, read on the forward strand.
GAGGTGCTAGTGCCCTTTATCGGGCGTGGGGGTTCAAGTCCCCCCTCGGACACAACCGAAATTCCCCGTGGAATCCGAAAGGATCCCGCGGGGAATTTCCTTTTTCCGGCCCACGGCCGACTCCCCCTCGTGATCCACCGCCGATGGCGGTGTGGCGCCGGTCTCGTTGAGCGGTACCGGCCGTCCGGAAACCGGACACGAGATGGCAACGATCGGGCGGTTTGAGCTTCCTCTGAGGTATTCGCCCCATTTGAAACCATAGGCTGCTGGGGTTTGTCCGGAATACCGACCCAAAACCGTAAAAGCGCCGACACCATCCGCTGAACCCCGAGCGAGAGGACCGATACGTTGAGTGAGCCCGATTCGCCGACGGCATCACACCAGAACTACCGCCGATCGCTCGGCACGATCAGCCTGACCGCGGTCGGGCTCGGCTCGATCATCGGCTCCGGCTGGCTGTTCGGCGCCGAGCGGGCCGCCAGGCTGGCCGGCCCCGCCTCGATCCTCGCCTGGGTGATCGGCGCCGCCGTGGCGCTCACCATCGCGCTCACCTACAGCGAGCTCGGGTCGATGTTCCCCAAGGCCGGCGGCATGGTCCGGTACGGCCAGTACTCGCACGGCTCGCTGGCCGGCTACCTGGCCGCCTGGGCCAACTGGATCGCCATCGTCTCGGTCATCCCGGGTGAGGCCACCGCGTCCGTCCAGTACATGAGCTCCTGGCACTTCGGCTGGGCCAAGGGCCTGTACGACGGCAAGGAACTCACCCTCAGCGGGGTGGCGCTGGCCAGCGTGCTGCTGGTCGTGTACTTCGTCCTCAACTGGTTCGCGATCACGCTGTTCGCCAAGACCAACACGGCGATCACCGTGTTCAAGGTCGTCGTGCCGACGCTGACCGCCGGCGCGCTGCTCCTCGCGCACTTCGACACCTCGCACTTCACCCAGCAGGGCGGCTTCGCCCCGAACGGCTGGAGCGCGGTGTTCACCGCCGTCGCCGTCTCCGGCATCGTCTGGGCCTTCAACGGCTTCCAGTCCCCGCTCAACCTGGCCGGCGAGGCCCGCAACCCCGGCAAGTCGCTGCCCAAGGCCGTCATCGGCTCGATCCTGATCGCCCTGGTGATCTACGTCGCGCTGCAGGTGGCGTTCATCGGCGCCATCCCGGCCGCGGACCTGTCGAACGGCTGGAGCAGCCTCTCCTACACCTCGCCGCTCGCGGACCTCGCGATCGCCTGGGGCATCAACTGGCTCGCACTGCTGCTGTACGCGGACGCCTTCGTCTCGCCGTCCGGCACCGGCATGATCTACGCCGCCACCACCTCGCGCATGATCCACGGCGTGCAGGAGAACGGCCACCTGCCGAAGCTCTTCGGCAAGGTCGACGCCAAGACCGGCATCCCGCGCCCGGCGCTGCTGCTGAACCTGGTGGTCGCCTTCCTGTTCCTCGCGGTCTTCCGCGGCTGGGGCTCGCTGGCCGAGATCGTCTCCGTCGCCACCGTGATCTCGTACATCACCGGCCCGGTCGCCGTGATGGCGCTGCGCCGGCTCGCGCCGGACCTCCAGCGCCCGGTGAAGCTCAAGGCCATGCCGGTGATCGCGCCGATCGCGATGGTCTTCGGCTCGCTGGTGCTCTACTGGGCCCGCTGGCCGCTCACCGGCAAGGTCATCCTGCTGATGGCCGCCGGTCTGCCGATCTGGGCCTGGTACGAGCTGCGCAAGCCCTTCGAGCAGTTGAAGCCGCACCTCAAGGCGGGCGCCTGGATGGTCGCCTACCTGTTCGTGATGGCCGGGGTCTCCTGGGCCGGCAGCTCCGACTTCGGCGGGCACGGCTACCTGCCGGAGGGCTGGGACCTGCTGATCGTGGCCGCGATCGGTCTGGCCTTCTACTACTGGGGCGTCGCGAGCGCCTGGGCCAACCCCTCGCTGGCCGAGGTGCGCCGCGAGCTGGCGGCCGAGGCTGAGGCGGAGGCGTCCGCCTCGGTCGCAGGCAACGCCGGGGACGCGGAGCCCTCGCGGGTCTGAGCGGGTACGCAGCTGGGAAGGGCCGGTCGGGTTTCCGACCGGCCCTTCGGCGTCTCCGGGGTGGGGGCCGGAGCGGCTCCGGTCAGCGGTTCCGGGCACGGCTCCGGGCGCGGCGGATCGCCGAGGTGACCAGCGGGGGCAGCAGGTCCTTGGCGGCGCGCTTGGCGACGTTGACCGGGCGGCGCGCCTCGGCGGCGCGGGCGCGGCGGGCGGCGAGCTCCAGCGCGGCCTCGTCCCGGGCCGTCCGGTCCGCGTCCCCGGGCATCGGCGCCTCGACCCCCGGGGGCCGGTGCCGGGAGGGGCGGAACGGCTGGATGCCTTCCGAGCTGCCGGTCATCCGCAGCACCTGCCGGTGGTTGAGGGTCTCGGTGCTGAGCTCGCAGCCGACCGCGAGGCCGACCCGGTCGAGCAGGTCGCGCTGGAACGGCTCCGGGTCGCCCCAGGTGCCGTAGAACTTGCACTCGGTGAGCAGGATCGGCCGGAGTCCGTGGTTGAACACCGCCTCCCAGGTCGCCGCCGCGACGCCGGGGGTGTGCTGGGCCCGGTAGTCGTCCAGGGCCACGACGCCCTCGTCCCGCAGCGCGGTGCGGGCCACCTGGAGGTCGCCCACCACGTGCTCGTACAGGTGCGAGGCGTCGATGTGGACGAAGCGGTAGGCCCCCGCCGGGACCCGTCCGCCCGCGAGCGCCGAGGTCGGGGCCTGGACGATGTCCGGCAGCCGGTCGTGGAAGGACAGGTAGTTGGCCTCGAAGGCCGACCGGGTCAGCGTCTTCCGGTAGGAGTGTTCCATCTCGCCGGAGTTCTCCTCGTCCGGCGCGTCCGAGTCGAACAGGTCACAGACGGTGAACCTCTCGCCGGGCCGGAGGTGCTCCCCGATCACGATCGCGCTGCGGCCGAGGTAGGCGCCCATCTCCATGAGGTCGCCGGTGACGCCCAGCCGCTCCTGGCGCCCGAGGAACCACTCGAAGGAGTGCCGGTCGTGGTCCCAGAACCACCCCGGAACGTCGTCCAGCACGGCCGGTCCGCCGGGCTGCTGCGGTTCGCCCTTCAATGCGGTGTCGGTCACGGGATGCTCCTTAGCAGTACGGATGACCTGCGGGTCCTGAGCCGGCACCTCGGCGCGGTGACGGCCGGCCCGGCCCCGGGCCCGAACCGGACCACCGCTCGTGCACGGGGCGCTCCCCATCGACAGTAGGCCCCCGCCGCGGAGTCCGCCGCAAACCGCGGGGGGTGCTCCGTCCGGGGCGTCCTCCGGCTCACCCGTCCGCTCGCCGGTCCGCTCGGCCGTCCGCTCGGCCGTCCCGCGGCCGGAGCTGAACACGGCCCGGCGGGTGGCGTACATCCATTCTGTCCCGAACGGCCACCCCGTGTCACCGGCCCTGCGGATGATCTTCGTCGCATCCGCCGCGCCTACCGTGGAGCGGACGGCCCGGACGGCGGGCCCGGACGCGGGGAGCGGATCGGTATGACGACGGAACAGCAGGATCTGACTGACACTCAGAAATCTTCCATCGCCGCCGAGTTGGTGGCGATGATGGCCGAGGACAACGCGGCCGCGCGGCTGGCGCACAGCCCCGACCTGGCCGAACAGGCCCTCTGGCGGCGGCTCACCGCCCGGCACGGGGACCGGCTCTCGGAGATCGTGGCGGAGCACGGCTGGCCCACCGAACGGGCCGTCGGCGCCGAGGCCGCCCGGGCCGCCTGGCTGCTCGCCCAGCACGCGGATCGCCAACTGGACGTCCAGCGGCGGGCGGTGGAGCTGATGGCCGAGGCGGTCGCGGAGGGCGCCGCGAGCGCCCGCGACCTGGCCTTCCTCCAGGACCGACTGGCCGTCAACGAGGGCCGGGAGCAGCGGTACGGGACCCAGATCGGCGCGGTGGTGGACGGCCGGCCGGTGCCCTGGCCGTGCGAGGACCCGGAGCGGCTGGACGAACGCCGGGCGCAGGTCGGGATCGAGGCGTTCGACGAGTACACCGCGCGGTTCGCCCCCGAGTGACCGGCCGGTCAGCTCGGCGGGATTGGCTCTTGCGCACGGCTGTCCGGCCGCCTTGACTGACCTTCCGACTCGCACAGTCGGCCGATGAGCGGCTGACCAGCTGAAAGGATGATCCGTGCAGCAGGAGTACGCGGAGTACGGCGACCAGTACATCGACGGCGCCTGGCGGCCCTCCCGGGACTCCGGCACGATCCCCGTGCTCAACCCGGCCACCGAGCAGGTGCTCGCCACCGTGCCGGCCGGCGCGGCGGCCGACGTTGACGCCGCAGTTACCGCGGCCCGCCGGGCGGCCCGGGGCTGGGCCGCCACCACCCGCGAGGAGCGGCTGGCGCTGCTCACCCGGCTGCGGGACGGACTGGCCGACGCCCAGGCGGAGATCACCTCGACCGTGGTCGCCGAACTGGGCGCCCCGGTCGGCTTCGCGGGGGCCGTGCACGCCGGGCTGCCGCTGACCGTGGCGACCTCCTACTTGAGCCTGCTGGCCGGGTACTCCTTCGAAGAGCGGATCGGCAACTCGGTGGTGTTCGCCGAGCCGGCCGGGGTGGTCGCGGCGATCACGCCGTGGAACTACCCGCTGCACCAGATCGTCGCCAAGGTCGTCCCGGCGCTGGCGGCCGGCTGCCCGGTGGTCCTCAAGCCGGCCGAGGACACCCCGCTGGTGGCCCGGCTGTTCGCCCGGCTGGTGGACGAAGCCGGCTTCCCGGCCGGGGTGTTCAACCTGGTGACCGGCATCGGGGCGGTCGCGGGCGCGGCGCTCGCCGCCCATCCGGAGGTGGACGTGGTGTCCTTCACCGGCTCCACCGCCGTCGGCCGGCAGGTCGCCGAGACGGCCGGGCGCGGGCTCAAGCGGGTCGCCCTGGAGCTGGGCGGCAAGTCCGCCAACGTGGTGCTGCCGGGCGCCGACCTGGCCCGGGCGGTGAACGTGAACGTCGCCAACGTCTTCGCCAACTCCGGCCAGACGTGCAGCGCCTGGACCCGGCTGCTGGTGCACGTGGACCAGTACGAGGAGGCGCTCGCGCTCGCCGCCAAGGCCGCCGAGAAGTACGTCCCGGGCGACCCGGCCGACCCGCGGACCCGGATCGGCCCGCTGGTCAACGCCCGGCAGCTGGAGCGGGTGCGCGGCTACCTGGAGGGCGCGCTCGCCCAGGGCGCCCGGCTGGTGGCCGGCGGCCCGGAGCCGCTGGCCGAACTCCCCACCGGCCACTACGTCCAGCCGACCGTCCTCGCCGACGTCACCCCGGAGATGACGGTCGCCCAGGAGGAGGTCTTCGGGCCCGTCCTGGCGGTCCTCCCCTACCGCGACGAGGACCACGCGGTCGAGATCGCCAACGGCACGGCCTACGGGCTGGCCGGCGGCGTCTGGGCGGCGAACACCGACACCGCCGCCGCCTTCGCCCGCCGCCTGGACACCGGACAGGTGGACCTCAACGGCGGCCGGTTCAACCCGCTGGCGCCGTTCGGCGGTTACAAGGACTCCGGGCTCGGCCGCGAGCTGGGTCGGCACGGGCTGGAGGAGTTCCTGCAGTACAAGTCGCTCCAGTACTAGGGCGTGTCTTGACCGCCGGGCCGCCGAACTTCCCTTCGGCGGCCCGGAGCCACGACCGGCGCTGCCGGTCCGGTCAGACCAGGTCGACGCCCGGGTAGAGCGGGAACGGGGCCAGCAGGTCGGCGGCGCGCTTGGCGACACCGTCGCGGAGGGCCTCGTCGAGCGCGTAGTTCGCCTTGGACGGGGCGCCGTTGGCCGCGGTGGTGGGGGTGGTGCCGCGCAGGACGGTGTCGATCAGGGCCGCGATCTCGTCCATCTCGGCGGCGCCCAGGCCGCGGGTGGTCAGCGCCGGGGTGCCCAGCCGCACGCCCGAGGTGTACCAGGCGCCGTTCGGGTCCTGCGGGACGGAGTTGCGGTTGGTGACGATGCCCGAGTCCAGCAGCGCCGCCTCGGCCTGACGGCCCGTCAGGCCGTAGTCGGAGACGTCGGCGAGCACCAGGTGGTTGTCGGTGCCGCCGGTGACCAGCTTGCCGCCGCGGCGCAGCAGGCCCTCGGCGAGCGCCCGGGCGTTGTCGACCACGGCCTGGGCGTAGGACCGGAACTCGGGGCGGCGGGCCTCGGCGAGGGCGACGGCCTTGGCGGCCATCACGTGCGAGAGCGGGCCGCCGAGCACCAGCGGGCAGCCGCGGTCGACGTGTTCGGCCAGCTCGGCGGTGCTGAGCACCATGCCGCCGCGCGGGCCGCGCAGGGACTTGTGGGTGGTCGTGGTGACGATGTGGGCGTGCGGCACCGGGTCGTGGTCGCCGGTCAGCACCTTGCCCGCGACCAGGCCGGCGAAGTGTGCCATGTCGACCATGAGGGTCGCGCCGACCTCGTCCGCGATCTCGCGCATCCGGCGGAAGTCCACCAGCCGCGGGTAGGCGGAGTAGCCGGCCACCAGGATCAGCGGGCGGAACTCGCGGGCGGTCTCGCGCAGCGCGTCGTAGTCGATCAGGCCGGTGACCGGGTCGGTGCCGTAGCTGCGCTGCTCGAACATCTTGCCGGAGATGTTGGGCCGGAAGCCGTGGGTGAGGTGGCCGCCGGTGTCCAGCGACATGCCGAGCATCCGCTGGTTGCCGAGCTCCTGGCGCAGCTCGGCCCAGTCCTGCTCGGTGAGGTCGTTGACGTTGCGCACCTTGGCCCGCTCCAGGGCCGGGCTCTCGACCCGCTGGGAGAGCACGGCCCAGAAGGCGGTGAGGTTGGCGTCGATGCCCGAGTGCGGCTGGACGTAGGCGTGTTCGGCGCCGAACAGCTCGCGGGCGTGCTCGGCGGCGATCGCCTCGACGGTGTCGACGTTGCGGCAGCCGGCGTAGAAGCGGCGGCCGACGGTGCCCTCGGCGTACTTGTCGCTGAGCCAGTTGCCCATGGCGAGCAGGACGGCCGGGGAGGCGTAGTTCTCGCTGGCGATCAGCTTGAGCGAGGCGCGCTGGTCCTCCAGCTCCCGGCCGATGGCGGCGGCGATCCGGGGCTCCACGCCGGCCACCACGTCCAGGGCGCTGCGGAAGGAGGTGTCGGCGGCGGGGCTCGCGGTGGTATGCGGCTGTGCGGGGGTCGGCTGGGGCTGGGGCTGCGACTGCGCGGGGGTCCGGTCGGACTCGGGGTGCTGGGCCATGGCGGTCTCCTGGTGGGGATGCGGGCGGCCCAGGCGCTCGGCAACGACGTGAGGATCCACGGGACCGCTTCCCGATGGTCGATTCCATCCCTACGCGCCAGTCGCGGTCCTCCGGGATCGTACCAATACCCTGGGGACTGTGGCGGAGGTCTCAGAATGCGGAACGGGCGGTCCGCTTCGATGCGGTATGTCCGTTCTCCCGCAACGGCCGTGTTGCGGGGAAATGAAGCCGCCACAATTCCCGAAACAGTCCGGAAGGAATTGCCGTGGAGCGCCTTCCGGTGATTTGCGGAAGGCCGGACGCATCCGATCTGATGTCGCTCGAACGGCCGCCGGGAAACCCCCGGGAGCCGGTTCGGAAATGCCCACCAGCGCACCCTCACCCATGGGGCGGCGGAGAAATTCGGGGAGTACGCCTCTCATGGCAGCGGTCGACACAGTCGCAGTTACCGGCCCGGCCCCCGGGCCCGCCGCACCGAGCCTGCTGCGCCGGGTGCTGCGCGACCGGGTCGGCGCCGCCGCCTGCGCCGTCGTCCTGCTGTTCCTGCTGCTCGCCCTGGCCGCGCCACTGGTCGCCGCCCTGTACGGGAGGAACCCGGTCGAGCACTACGGCCAGAACACTCCGGGCCTGCTCAGCGACGGCGGCCTGCCCGTGCTGCCGAACGGCGGGATCTCCGGCGAGTTCTGGTTCGGCCTGGAGCCCGGCCTCGGCCGGGATGTGCTGACCCAGCTGCTGTACGGCATCCGCACCTCGCTGCTGATCGCCTTCGCCGCGGCCGCCGTGACCACCACGCTCGGCGTGCTGGCCGGGGTCGCGGTCGGCTACCTCGGCGGGATCGCGGACCGGCTGTTCGGGTTCCTCGCCAATGTGCTGCTGGCCTTTCCGACCCTGCTCCTGCTGCTCGCGCTCAGCCCGGTGATCCAGTCCCGGCTGGTCGATCCGGGCGCCGCGGAACCGGAGTGGATGCAGTTCCTGGTGCTGATCCTGGTATTCTCCGCGTTCGGCTGGATTCCGCTCGCACTTTCCCTCCGGGCCACCGTCCGCTCGCTCCGGGAAAGGGATTTCGTGCAGTCCGCCCGGGCGCAGGGGGCGAGCCGCTTCCACATCGTCGTCCACGAACTGCTGCCGAACGTCCGCTCCCAGCTGATCGTGCACGCCACCATGGCCGTACCGACCTTCGTCGCCTCCGAGGCCGCGCTGTCCTTCCTCGGCGTCGGCGTCACCGAGCCCGTCCCCGACTGGGGGCGGATGATCTCGCGCGGCTCGGAGGTCTTCCAGGCCGACCCGACGTACCTGGTCTTCCCGGGCGCGGCCCTGCTGGTGTTCGTGCTCGCCTTCAACCTGCTCGGCGACGCCGTCCGGGACGCCCTGGACCCGCGCCGCGCCCGCTGAGCCCCTCCGCTTCCCCGCTCCTTCCGCTTCCCCCTTCCTTCCGTTCTCCCTTCCTTGCGTTCCTCCTTCCTTGCGTTCCCCTCCCCTGATCAACCATCCGAGCCCGCCCCGATCCGAACGAGTCGGGGCAAGGAGAGATTCGTCATGCGCTGGACCAAACCGTCGCTCGCCGTCATCGCCACCGCCCTGCTGGCGACCTCCTGCTCGGCCGGCGCGGGCAGTACCGGCTCCGCCGCCGGCGGGGCCCCGGCCAAGGAGACCTCGCCGCTGACCGCCGCGCTCGGTACCGAGAAGGACAGCGCGGGCCCCGCCCCGGCCGTCCCCGGCGCCCGCCCGGGCGGCACGGTCAACGTGTACAACAGCGTCGAGTTCCGCCACCTGGACCCGCAGAAGGTCTACGCGGGCGCCGGGTACAACGCCTCGCTGCTCTGGGGCCGCCAGCTGACGCAGTACCAGGTCGTCGACGGCAAGGCCAAGCTGGTCGGCGACCTGGCCACCGACACCGGCACCCCGACCGACGGCGGGCGCACCTGGACGTACCGGCTCAAGGAGGGCGTGGCCTGGGAGGACGGCAAGCCGATCACCGCCCAGGACGTCAAGTACGGGATCGAGCGCACCTTCGGCAAGGGCTACGAGGTCGGCCCGCCGTACTGGCCGCAGTGGCTCACCGGCGAGGCCAGCTACGAAGCCGCTCGCGCCAAGTACGCCGGACCGCAGGCCGGCGAGCTGGACGCGATCCAGACCCCGGACGAGCGCACCCTGGTCTTCCACTTCCCGCAGCCGCAGGCCGACGTGCCGTACATGGCCGCGCAGTCCTCCTCCTCGCCGGTGCGCCGGGACAAGGACACCGGGACGGACTACGACCGGCTGCCGTTCGCCACCGGCCCGTACCGGATCGTCGAGCACATCCAGAACACCCGCATGGTGCTGGAGCGCAACCCGGCCTGGAAGGCGGACACCGACCCGATCCGCAACCAGTACCCGGACAAGTTCGTGTTCACGTACGGCAAGGAGGCGCTCAACGGCAACCAGCAGATCCTCTCCGGGCGGGACGGCGGCGCCAACGCCACCACCGCCTCCGACGAGCTCTCCCCCGAGCTGTACCAGACCACCGACACCGACCCCAAGGCCAAGGACCTGGTCGTCTCCGGCCGCCGGGGCGCCTTCGTCACCCAGCTGGTGATCAACAACGAGCGGGTGCCGGACATCCAGGTGCGCAGGGCGCTCAACCTCGCCTACCCGCGCCAGCAGGCCCGGCAGGTCCAGGGCGGCTCCCGGACCGGCGAGCTGGCCACCACGCTCAGCTCGCCCGCGCTGATCGACTGGCAGAAGTACGACCTCGACCCGGCCCCGCCCGCGGGCGACCCGGAGGCTGCCAAGGCCGCGCTCGCCAAGGCCGCGCAGGCGCCGACGAGCCTGACCTACGCGTACAAGAACACCCCGGACGGGCAGCGCGTCGCCCAGGTGCTGGTGGACGGCTTCGGCAAGGCGGGCATCACCGTGGTGCCCAAGCCGATCGACCCCAAGGCCTTCCTGGACGAGGTGCACCGGGCGGACTCCCCGTACGACCTGTTCGAGGAGACCAGCTCCGTCGACTGGCCAACCCCGTCCACGCTGATCCCGTTCTCCTTCGACGGCCGGGCCGGCAGCGACATCAACTCCGCGCGCTACCGCAACCCTGCGGTTGACAAGGAGATCAACCGGATCAACCAGATCGGCGAGCCGCGTGCCAAGGCCAAGGAGCTGTACGCGCTGGAGCAGACCGTGATGAAGGACCTGCCGGTGCTGCCGCTCACCTACCCGACGGTCAACCAGCTGCGCGGCAGCAACGTCGGCGGGGCGGTCATCCACCCGATCTACGGGGCGGTCGGGCTGACCTGGCTGTACCTGAAGTCCTGAGGGGCTGAGGACTGAGGGCCTGAGGTCCGTGCCCGGTGCCCGCTGCCCGCGGGAACGGGCCTCCCTGCCCTGCGCGCGTCCCGCTCCCGTCCTGCTCCCGTCCCGTCCCGTCGACCCTGGATCGGCCATGCTCTCCTTCGCCCTGCGGCGCACCCTCCAGGCGCTCGGCGTCCTGCTCGCGGTCTCCGCCGCCGCCTTCGCCCTCTTCTACGCCGCGCCCGCCGACCCCGCCCGGGCCGCCTGCGGCCCGCGCTGCGACAGCGGACAGATCGCGGCGGTGCGCCAGAGCATGGGCCTGGACCAGCCGCTGCTCGCCCAGTACACCGACTACCTGGTCGGCGTGGTCGCCGGGCGGGACGTCAACGACGTGGACGGCTCGGTCATCCACTGCGCGGCCCCCTGCCTCGGCTACTCCTACCGGCTGCACCAGCCCGTCACCGAGGCGCTGACCGAACACCTGCCGGTCACCCTCTCGCTGACCGCCGGGGCGCTCGCCGTCCTGCTGGTCCTCGGCCTCGGCACCGGGTTCGTCTCCGCGCTGCGGCACGGCCGCCGCACCGACCGGCTGCTGTCCGGCTTCACCCTGGTCGGCGCGAGCGTGCAGATCTACTTCCTCGGCTACCTCGCGCAGTGGGCGCTGGTGTACTCGACGGGCCTGCTGCCGCTGCCCTCCTACACCCCGCCGGGCGAGGACCCGGCGGCCTGGGCGGGCGGGATGCTGCTCCCCTGGCTCGTCCTCGGTTTCGTCAACTCGGCCGTGTTCGCCCGGCTCTCGCGCTCCCAGCTGCTGGAGACCATGAACGAGGAGTACGTCCGCACCGCCCGCGGCAAGGGGCTGGGGCGGCTGCGCGCCCACCTCAAGTACACCTCGCGCGGGGCCGCCGGGCCGCTGGTGCAGCTGCTCGGGCTGGAGGCCGGGGTGCTGCTCGGCGGGGCGGTGATCACCGAGACGGTGTTCGGGCTGAACGGGGTCGGCCGGTTCGCCGCCCAGGCGGTGTCCGGGCAGGACCTGCCGGCCGTGGTCGGCGCGGTGCTGCTGGCCGCCTGCTTCGTGGTGCTGTTCGTCGCGCTGGCGGACCTGGCGGTGGCCTGGCTCGACCCGCGCATCCGGCTGGACTGAGAGGAACCACAACGATGAAGTCTCCCGAATCCCAAGGTGGTCGTCCGGTGAACGCCGAACCGGTGCTCAGTGTGCGGGACTTGACGGTCGAGTTCGCCGATCCGCGCGGCGGTGCCCCGGTGACCGCCGTCCGGGGCCTGTCCTTCGACCTCGCGGCGGGTGAAGTCCTCGGCCTGGTCGGCGAGTCGGGCTCCGGGAAGTCCACCGTCGGACTGGCCCTGCTCGGCCTGCACGACCCGCGGACCACCGCCGTCACCGGCTCGATCCGGCTGGACGGAACGGAGTTGGTGGGCGCCGGGGAGTCCGTACTGCGCGGCGTCCGGGGCGGCCGGGCCGCACTGGTCTTCCAGGACGCGCTCACCTCGCTCAGCCCCTTCCACGGCGTCGGCGCCCAACTCGCCGAGATGTACCGGCTGCACCATCCGGAGGCCGGGCGGGCCGAGGCCCGCCGACGGGCCGCCGCGATGCTCGACCGGGTCGGCATCCCCGCCGCCCGGCTGCGCGACTACCCGCACCAGTTCTCCGGCGGGATGCGGCAGCGGGTGATGATCGCGATGGCGCTGATGAACGACCCGAAGCTGCTGGTCGCGGACGAGCCGACCACCGCACTGGACGCCCGGGTCCAGCGCCAGGTCCTCGACCTGCTGGGCGAGTTGCAGCGCGAGCATGGCACGGCGGTGCTGCTGGTCAGCCACGACCTCGGCGTGGTCGCCGGGACGACGGACCGCACCCTGGTGCTGCGCGACGGCGCCGAGGTCGAGTCCGCGCCGACCGGCGAGCTGCTCGCCGCGCCGCGCCGCCCGTACACCCGCGCCCTGGTGGGCGCGGCGTTGCGGCTGGACTCGGTACCGGGCAGCGCGCTTCCGACGGTCGACGATCCGTCGCCCACGCGGAAGTTCGCGCCCAGGCCGACGGCGGCCGGGCGTCCCGGGCATCCTGAGCGCCTCGGGCGCACCGGGCGCACCGGGCGCACCGGGCGCACCGGGCGCACCGGGCGGTGGCTGGTGGAGGTGGAGGAGCTCTCCGTGCACTTCCCCGGGCGGCGGCGCCTGCCCTCGCTCCGGGCCGAGCCGGTCCGGGCGGTGGAGGGGGTGAGCCTGCGGATCGCACCGGGCGAGACGCTCGGACTGGTCGGCGAGTCCGGCTCCGGCAAGTCCACCACCTCCCGGGTGCTGGCCGGGCTGCAACGCCCCACCGGCGGACGGGTCCGCTACGACGGCCAGGACGCCACCCGACCGGACCGGGAGCTGCGCCGCTGGCTCAGCCGGGAGATCCAGCTGGTCTTCCAGGACCCGTACGCCTCGCTCAACCCGCGCCGCACCGTCGCCCAGACCCTCGACACCCCGCTGCGGCTGCACACCCCGCTGGGCCCGGCGCAGCGGCGCGAGCGCGCGGCCGAGCTGCTGGAGCAGGTCGGGCTGCCCGCCGGGCACCTGGACCGCTACCCGCACGAGTTCTCCGGCGGGCAGCGGCAGCGGATCGGCATCGCCCGGGCCCTGGCGCCCGAACCGCGGCTGATCATCGCGGACGAGCCGGTCTCGGCGCTCGACGTGTCGGTGCAGGCGCAGGTGCTCAACCTGCTGATGGAGCTGCGGGAGCGGCTCGGCGTCGCCTTCTTGTTCGTCTCGCACGACCTCGCGGTGGTGCGGCACTTCTGCGACCGGGTGGCGGTGATGCACCGGGGGCGGCTGGTGGAGTCGACCGACCGGGAGCGGCTGTTCGAGGCGCCGCACACCGAGTACACCCGGGAGTTGCTGGCGGCGGCGCACTGAAGGCGGGTGCCGGGGTGGCGGGGCAGGGGTGGCGGCGCGGCGGCCGGAGTCGTACGTCTGGGCCGACCACCAGGGGGCTGAGCACCAGACGGCTGAGCAGCCGCCCGGGCGCCGTCGTTCGAATTTCGTTCTGCTGCGCGAGCGCGGCTCCAGGCGTTAGCGTGCTGGCGACGTGACGTCGCTCAACGCGCCGCGGACGTGGAGCCGCAGCGCCGGCCACCGAAGGGGGCACATTGTCGGACGACCTGCTCATCGCGAAGATCAATCACGGTTTCGACCACCTCGACGCCGACGGGGACGGTCTGCTCACCGAGCGGGACCACGTGCTGATGGGCCACTCGGTGGCCCGCTCGCTCGGCCACCAGGAGGGTTCGGAGGCGGAGGCCGTGATCGTCCGCGCCTACCTGACGGTCTGGCACGACCTCCACCTCGTCGGAAAGCCCGCCGGCACGGAGGCCATCACCCGCGAGCAGTTCGTCGCCTCGACCGGCGCACTCGCCGACGACCCGCAGGCCGCCCGGGAGATCCTCGGCGCCCTGGCCGAGGCCTTCCTCACGGTCGCCGACGCCGACCGCAGCGGCACCGTGGACGCCGGCGAGTTCTTCGTGTTCCAGCGCGGCCACTTCGCCGGGCTCTGCCGTGACGACGCGGACGAGGCCTTCCGCCACCTCGACCTCGACGGGGACGGGACGCTGTCGGCCGCCGAGTTCACCAGCGCGATCGTCGAGTACTGGACCAGCCGCGACCCGGAGGCACCGGGCAACTGGTGGACGGGGAAGCCGCCCGCCGCGCTCTGACCGCGCGGGCGCGGCACCGGCCTGTACGGGATGCGGACGCGGGCTCGGAGCCCGGCGCGGGCGGATCGTCCGGGTCAGCCGGTCGGGACGATCTGCCCGGCCACGGTGCCGATCAGCGCCGACCGGCCTTCGACGGACCCCGGCTGACGCTCACCACCAGACAGACCCCGGCCACCACGATCGCCCCGCCCACCAGGGTCGGCGCGGTCAGCGGCTCGGCCAGGATCAGCCAGCCCAGCAGCACCGCGACCACCGGGTTCACGTACGCGTAGGTACCCACCAGGGTCAGCGGGGCCGAGCGCAGCAGCCAGGCGTACGCGGTGAAGGCGAGCAGCGAGCCGAACAGCACCAGGTAGGCGAGGGCCAGCCAGGACCGGCCGGAGACGGCCCCCGGGTCGAACCCGTGCTGCTCGCCGCGGGCCAGCCCGACCAGCAGGTCGCAGAGGCCGCCGGCCAGCATCTGGTACGCGCTCGCCGCGAGCACGTTGCCCGGCATCGGGATCTTCTTGCTCGCGAAGGAGCCGGCCGCCCAGCACAGCGTGGCGCTGATGATCAGAACCACACCCAGCGGCTCGATCGAGCCGCCGATCGCGGGGGCGGACAGCACGCCGAGGCCCACCAGGCCGAGCAGCACCCCGGCCAGCTCGGCGCGCTTCGGGCGCTCCCCGCCGCCGAAGGCCGTCAGCACGACCATCCAGAGCGGCACCGCGGCGACCAGCAGGGCGGTCAGTCCGGAGGGGACGGAGGTCTCGCCGAGCACCACCAGGCCGTTGCCGCCGGTCAGCAGCAGCAGGCCGACCAGGGCCGCGGAGGCCAGCTGGCGACGGCTCACCCGCAGGCCGGCCGGGCCCTGGCGGATCAGCAGGAAGCCGACCAGCAGCAGTCCGGCGGTGAGGAAGCGGGCGGCGGCCGAGAAGAAGGAGGGCATCGTCTCGACCACGATCCGGATCCCGAGGTAGGTCGAGCCCCAGACCACGTAGACCACGGCGAGGGCCGCCCAGACCGCGCCGGAGAGCCGGGCGGCGGGGGCGGGCGCGGGGGCTGCGGCGGTGGCGGCGGCAGGAGCGGTGACGGGCGCGGCGGCGGTGGGACCGGGCGGGGTGCTGCCGGGGGTCGCTGCCGGTGACGGGGAGGCGGGCGATGTCATGTGTGTCCCCCTAGGACGGTGCTGGCCGAATATCCGATATGACAGCGCATCGGCGGCCCGGAGCGCCAGTGGGTTCCACGGATCGGTCGGCTGCACGTACCGTGGGCGCTCCCCCCAGCGAGGAGGTCGAACCCGTGTCCGCGCCCGAGCAGGCCCCACCGGCGGAAGCGGCCCTGCCGTTCTTCGTGTACGGCACCCTGCGCAGCGGCGGCCGCAACCACGCCGTCCACCTGGCCGGACGCTGCGCCGCGATCCGCCCGGCGGTACTGGAGGGCGCCGCCCTGCACGAGGGCCCGGGGTTCCCGTACGCGGTGCCGGACCCGACGCCCGGGCGCCGGGTCGTCGGCGAACTGGTCACCGTACGCCCTGGCGCTTACCCCGGGGCGCTCGCGGCCCTGGACCGGCTGGAGGAGTGCCGGGCGGACGGTACGGGGCTGTACGTACGGCGCCGACTGGTGGTCCGGACGGCGGCGGGCGAACCGTGCGAGGCCTGGGTGTACCTCGCCGGACCGGCGGCCGAGGCACGGTTGCGGGCCCGGCCCGCGCTGATCCCCTCGGGGGACTGGGCCGACCGGTGAGAGCCGGCAGGTGACAGGTAACAGGTGACAGCGTTCAACTTTCAGATTTCAGATTTCAGATGTTGAAATCTGAAATCTGAAAGTTGAACGCTGAAAGTTGAAACCTGTCAGCCCACCGGGCTGCCGCCCGCAGACCGCCAGGTAGGCTGCCCCGGCCAGCAGGAACGAACCACGAGGAGCGACCCGGTGCCCGAGCTGCCCCCTCCGATCACCGTCGTCGGGATCGGGGCCGACGGCTGGCCCGGCCTCGCCGCCGGATCCCGGGCCGCCCTGCAGTCCGCCGAGGTGGTCATCGGCGGCCCCCGGCAGCTGGAGCTGCTCCCCCGCGACGCCGTCCCCGCCGAGCGCCTCGCCTGGCCGTCCCCGCTGCGCCCGGCCGTCCCGGGGCTGCTCGCCGAGCACGCCGGGCGCCGCATCGCCGTACTGGCCAGCGGCGACCCGATGTTCTTCGGGATCGGCCGCACCCTCGCCGAGACCGTCGGAGCCGAGCGGCTGCGCGTCCTGCCGCACCCCTCCTCCGTCTCCTACGCCTGCGCCCGGCTCGGCTGGCCGCTGGAGGCGACCGAGGTGGTCAGCCTGGTCGGCCGGCCGCCGGCCACCCTCGCCCTCGCCCTCCACCCCGGCCGCCGGCTGCTGGTGCTCAGCACCGACGCCGGCACCCCCGCCGCCGTCGCCGCCCTGCTCACCGAGCACGGCTTCGGCACCGCCCGGCTGCGCGTGCTGGAGCAACTCGGCGACGACGCCCGCGAGCGGGAGCTCGACGGTCGCGCCGACGACTGGCCGCACCCGCCCGGCGACCCGCTGAACCTGATCGCCGTCGAACTCGGCGAGGGCCCGCGCAGGTCGCTCGTCCCCGGTCTGCCCGACGAGGCGTACGAGAGCGACGGCCAGCTCACCAAGCGGCACGTCCGCGCCGCCACCCTGGCCACCCTCGCCCCCTCCCCCGGCGAACTGCTCTGGGACGTCGGCGGCGGCTCCGGCTCGATCGCCGTCGAGTGGCTGCGCGCCCACCGGGACTGCCAGGCCGTCAGCATCGAGCGCGACCCCGTCCGGGCCGAACGGATCGCCCGCAACGCCACCGCGCTGGGCGTCCCCCGGCTCCGGGTGGTGACCGGCCGCGCCCCCGATGCACTCGCCGAACTCCCCGCCCCCGACGCCGTGTTCATCGGCGGCGGTCTCACCGCCCCCGGTCTGCTGGACAGTTGCTGGGCCGCACTGCGCCCCGGCGGACGGCTGGTCGCCAACACCGTGACGCTGGAGTCCGAGGCACTGCTCACCGAGTGGTACCGGCGCCACGGCGGGGAGTTGGTCAAACTGGCCGTCGCCCACGCCGTCCCGGTCGGCGGTTTCACCGGGTGGCGGCAGGCCATGCCGGTCACCCAGTGGTCCGCCGTCAAGCCCAACACCCCCCAGGAGGAAGCCTCGTGACCGTCTACTTCATCGGAGCCGGCCCGGGCGCCGCCGACCTGATCACGCTGCGCGGCCAGCGCCTCCTGGCTCGCGCCGAGGTCTGCCTCTACGCCGGCAGCCTCGTCCCGCGCGAGCTGCTGGACGAGTGCCCGCCCGGCGCCCGGCTGGTCGACACCGCCCAGCTCAACCTGGACCAGATCGTCGCCGAGCTGGTCGCCGCGCACGAGGCCGGCCGGGACGTGGCCCGGCTGCACTCCGGAGACCCCTCCGTCTTCTCCGCCGTCGCCGAGCAGATGCGCCGGCTGGACGCGGCCGGGGTGCCGTACGAGGTGGTCCCCGGCGTTCCCGCCTTCGCCGCCGCCGCGGCCGCGTTGAAGCGGGAGTTGACGGTGCCGACCGTCGGCCAGACCGTCATCCTCACCCGGATCGCCAAGCGCGCCACCCCGATGCCGGAGGGCGAGGACCTCGCCACCCTCGGCCGCAGCGGCGCCCTGCTGGTGCTGCACCTGGCCGCCGGCTACGTGGACGACGTGGTCGAGCAGTTGCTCCCGCACTACGGCGCCGACTGCCCGGCCGCCGTGGTCGCGATGGCCAGCCGCCCCGACGAGCTGGTGCTGCGCGGCACGCTGGCCGACATCGCCGGGCAGGTCAAGGCGGCGGGCGTGGTGCGCACCGCCGTCATCCTGGTCGGCCGCACCCTCGCCGCCGAGCAGTTCCGCGACAGCCACCTGTACTCGGCGGACCGCGAGCGGCCGCACGAGCCCTGCGGCGCATGAGTCGGCCGGACCGGGCGTCCGCGCCCCTCCACCGACCGACCCACGTACTGGTCCTCGGCGGGACGACGGAGGGGCGGGCGCTGGCCGTCGCACTGGACGGCCGGCCGGGCCTGCGGGTCACCAGTTCGCTGGCCGGACGGGTCGCCCGGCCCCGGCTGCCCGTCGGCGAGGTGCGGATCGGCGGCTTCGGCGGCCCGGAAGGGCTGGCCGACTGGCTGCGGACCGAGGCGGTGGACGCCGTGGTCGACGCCACCCACCCGTTCGCCGCCGGGATGTCGCACAACGCCGCGCTCGCGGCCGCCGCCACCGGCGTCCCGCTGCTGGTGCTGCGCCGCCCCGGTTTCGCGCCCGTCGCCGGGGACCGCTGGCACCTCGTCCCCTCCCTCACGGCCGCCGCCGAGCTGCTGCCCGGCCTCGGCCGCCGGGTCTTCCTCAGCTCCGGCCGCCAGGGCATCGCCGCCTTCGCCGACCTGGACGGGCTGCACTTCCTGGCCCGCTCGGTGGACCCACCCGAGCCGCCGCTGCCGCCCTCGCTCCAAGTGCTGCTGGACCGCGGCCCGTTCACCCTCGACGGCGAGCGGGCGCTGCTGCGCGAGCACCGGATCGACGTGGTGGTCACCAAGGACAGCGGCGGCGCCGCGACCGCGCCCAAGCTGACCGCCGCCCGTGAACTCGGGCTGCCCGTGGTCGTGGTGGAACGCCCGCCGGTGCCGGCGGGCCTGCCGGTGGCACCGGACGTGGCGGGCGCGGTGAGCTGGCTGGAGCGGTCGGCCTGACGCGTCCACCCAGTGGAATGGTCAGCGGCACCGCCGACCGCCCGGCACGATGGCGCGATGACCGCTGATCAGCGCACCACCACCCTGCGGACCGCCGACGAGCGGGCCACCCTGGCGAGCTTCCTCGACCACCAGCGCGACACCCTGGCGATGAAGTGCGCCGGGCTGAGCCCCGAACAACTCCGCACCCGGGCACTGGAACCCTCCGGGCTCTCCCTCCTCGGCCTGGTCCGCCACCTCGCCGAGGTGGAGCGCAGTTGGTTCCGCAACGTCCTCGCCGACGACGCCGTTCCGGCCTTCTGGAAGAACCCCGACGGCAGCTTCGCCGAGTGGGACGCCGAGACCGCCGACCCGGAGGAGGCCTTCGCGATCTGGCGCCGCGAGTGCGCACACGCGCGGGAACTTGTCGCCGCTGCGGAGTCGTTGGACGTCCAGGGCCACTACGGCGAGGAGGTGTTCTCGCTGCGCTGGATCCTCACCCACATGATCGAGGAGTACGCCCGCCACAACGGCCACGCCGACCTCCTGCGCGAGCACCTCGACGGCAGCACGGGCGAGTAGCCGGACGGGCGAGAAGACGCGCGGGCGAGAACGCACGCGGGCGAGGAGACGTAATGGGGCCGACGCGTCGCCGGGCCGGAAGGAGCAGGAATGCGGACCCGCCAGAAGGACCGCGACGTCCACGGGCCGCAGGAGCCCTGGAACGAGATCGTCCCCAGGCTCTGGATGGGCGGACACTACTGCACCCCGCCCGGCGGTGAGCTCCAACCCGTCGTCGCCGGGCGGCAGTTCGACCTGGTCGTCAGCCTCTTCACGCTCCCCGGCCACGGCCCGGCCCCGGGGGTCGAGCACGTCGTCCGGGAGGTGCCCGACCGGCCGCTCTCCCCCGGTCAGCTGCTCGCCGTCCAGGAGGCCGCGGAACTCACCGCCGCCGCCGTACGCGGGGGCCGCCGGACGCTGGTGCGCTGCCACTCGGGCTACAACCGCTCGGGCCTGGTGGTCGCCCAGGCGATGGTCGGCCTCGGGCACGAGCCGGACGGGGCGGTCCGGCTGATCCGGGAGCGGCGCTCGCCCTGGGCGCTGAACAACCAGGTGTTCGTGGAGTACCTGAACAGCGGGTTGGACGTGGCGATCCTGCTGACCGGCCTCAGCAGCTGAGGCCGGTCAGGGAGATGACGGTCCGTCAGATGTCGCGGAAGGTCTCGATCTGGGCGCCGATGGAGTTGAGGCGCTCGGCGAGGTCCTCGTAACCGCGGTTGATGACGTAGACGTTGCGCAGCACCGAGGTGCCCTGCGCGGCGAGCATCGCGAGCAGGATGACCACGGCCGGGCGCAGTGCGGGCGGGCACATCATCTCGGCGGCGCGCCAGCGGGTCGGGCCCTGGACCAGGACGCGGTGCGGGTCGAGCAGCTTGACGTCCGCGCCGAGCCGGGTCAGCTCGGTGAGGTAGATCGCGCGGTTGTCGTAGACCCAGTCGTGGATCATCGTGGTGCCGTGCGCGGCCGCGGCGATGGCGGCGAAGAACGGCACGTTGTCGATGTTGATGCCGGGGAACGGCATCGGGTGGATGGTGTCGATCGGCGCGGTCAGCTTGGAGGGGCGCACGGTGAGGTCGACGAGCCGGGTGTGGCCGTTGTGGGCCCGGTACTCCGGGGTCCGGTCGTAGTCGAGGCCCATGCCCTCCAGCACCGCGAGCTCGATCTCCAGGAACTCGATCGGCACCCGGCGGATCGTCAGCTCGGAGGAGGTGACGACGGCGGCGGCGAGCAGGCTCATCGCCTCCACCGGGTCCTCGGCCGGGGTGTAGTCGACGTCACAGCTGATCTCGGGGACGCCGTGGACGGTGAGGGTGGTGGTGCCGATGCCCTCGATCTTCACGCCCAGCTTCTCCAGGAAGAAGCAGAGGTCCTGGACCATGTAGTTGGGCGAGGCGTTGCGGATGACGCTCACGCCGTCGTGCCGCGCGGCGGCCAGCAGGGCGTTCTCGGTGACGGTGTCCCCGCGCTCGGTCAGCACGATCGGGCGGTCCAGCGGGGTACCCGGCTCGACCGAGGCGTGGTAGGCGCCACCGGTGGTGGCGACCTCCAGGCCGAAGCGCCGCAGCGCCGTCAGGTGCGGCTGGACGGTGCGGGTGCCGAGGTCGCAGCCGCCCGCGTACGGGATGGCGAAGCGCTGGGCGCGGTGCATCAGCGGGCCGAGGAACATCAGCACGCTGCGGGTGCGGCGGGCCGCCTCGACGTCCATCGCGGCGAGGTCGAGCTCGGCCGGCGGGGTGAGTTCGAGGTCGCGGCCGTCGTTCAGCCAGCGGCTCTTGACGCCGATGCTGGTGAGCACCTCGAGGATGCGGTAGACCTCCTCGATCCGGGCGACGCTGCGGATCGTGGTGCGGCCGGTGGTCAGCAGCGAGGCGCAGAGGATCGCGACGCAGGCGTTCTTGCTGCTGCGGACCTCGATCGCGCCGGAGAGACGGGTGCCGCCGGTGACCCGCAGGTGCATCGGGCCGGAGTAGCCGAGGGAGACGATCTCGCTGTTGAGGGCATCGCCGATGCGCGCGATCATCTCAAGGCTGACGTTCTGCTTGCCCTGTTCGATGCGGTTGACCGCGCTCTGGCTGGTGCCGAGTGCCTCGCCGAGCTGCGCCTGGGACCAGCCGCGATGCTGGCGCGCGGTACGGATGAGGGTGCCGATACGGGTGAGGTAGTCGCCTGTCACTCGGCAGACCATATCTCATGGTTGAGATGGCACCAGAATCAAGAATGGGCGCGGCGCCACTTTTGTCCGTTTCTCGCCCCGTATGACTCCTGGATCTTCACATCACCACACGATAGTTCTGAGCTTCCGCTGTACGGGTGAGGCGGCCAACTGGGCGCCGTTCAGGGGCCAACCGCTGTGGGCCGGGCGCCGTTCAGGGGCCGAGCGGCTCCGCCCGGCCGACGACGGCGCCGGCGCGGTCGATGCAGATGACGTCCACCGCGACCGGCGAACCGCGCAGCACCCCGAGCGCCGTCGCCCGGGCCGCCTCGGCGACCAGGTCCCCCAGCGGCACCCCGGCCGCCCGGCACAACTGCACCGCCTCCAGGCCGGTGTTGGCCGCCGCCACCGCCGCGGCCAGGTCCTCGTCCGCCCCGCCCTGCCGGGCCAGTTCGGCCAGGTAGCCCTTGTCCACCTGGGAGCGCGCCGAGTGCAGGTCGAGGTGCCCGTGGGCGAGCTTGGACAGCTTGGCGAAGCCGCCCGCGATGGTCAGCCTCGGCACGGGGTGGCGCTTGAGGTACTTGAGGACGGCCCCGGCGAAGTCGCCCATGTCCAGCAGGGCGTCCTCGGGCAGTCCGTGCACCGCGACCGCGACCTTCTCCGAGGTCGAACCGGTGCAGCCCGCCACGTGGGTGCGCCCGGCCGCCCGGGCCACGTCCACACCGCGACGGATCGAGTCGATCCAGGCCGAGCAGGAGTAGGGGACGACGATCCCGGTGGTGCCGAGGATGGACAGCCCGCCGAGGATGCCGAGCCGGGGATTCCAGGTCGAGCGGGCGATCTCCTCGCCGTGGTCGACGGAGATCTCCACCACCACGTCCCCGCCACCGCCGTGCGCCGCCGCCACCTCGGCCACCGCCTCGCGGATCATCTGCCGGGGCACCGGGTTGATCGCGGGCTCACCGACCGCCAGCGGCAGGCCGGCCTTGGTGACGGTGCCGACCCCGGGGCCGGCCCGGAACACCACGCCGGCGCCCGGCTCGCCGAGCCTTACGGTCGCGCGGATCAGGGCGCCGTGGGTCACGTCGGGGTCGTCGCCGGCGTCCTTGACCACTCCGGCCGTGGCGGCGACCGGCCGCTGGGGGGCGGCGGGCGGGCGGTCGGCGGAGGTCGGGCCGTCGGCGGGCGGGTCGCCGGCGGAGGCCGGGCCTGCGTCGGCGGGCCGCTCGGCGGGGAGGACAAGCTCCTCGACCGCGAGGGCGAAGGCCGGCTGCTGGCCCTTGGGGAGGGTGATGGTCACCGGGTCCGGGAACTCGCCGGTGAGCAGCGCCGTGTACGCGGCCTTGGTGGCGGCGGTCGCGCAGGCACCCGTCGTCCAGCCGTGCCGCAGACCGCTGCTCCTCAGCTGGCCGGCCCGGCCTCCCGCCTCGGCTCCCGCTGCGGCCACCTGCGCCTCGCTTCCGCGTTCCGTTCACGCCCGCCCCGACCACCTCGGTCGCACCCGCCGATTCTCCCCCATCCGCACCACCACCCGGAGCCCGGGGCCCGGGGCGTCCGGCCGAGGACGGCGCCCGGCCCGGGGCCGGAGCGGGGAGCCCCCGCCGTTCTCGAACTGTTCTTCGCACGGGTCTCGCTCCGTGCGACTACCAGCGAGTAATCTGTCGCTCCGTTATTTAGCGGGTTCATGACGTGGTCCGGCGACTGGGGCATCCGGCCGGGCCGCCAGTATGTGGGGGTTTCTGTGGCAGGTATGAGACGTCGTACGTTCCTGACCGGCACCTCGGTGGCCGCCGCCTGGTCGGCCCTGTCGCTGGGCGGCGCCCAGCTCGCCACGGCCGCGGGCCGGGACCGGGCGTTGGCGACCACGGCCGCGCGGGCCGTCAACGTCACCGGAACCACCCTGGAGCAGGTGGCCACCCCGACCGGGGCCGGCTCCTACAAGCGGCTGGCGGCCGGACCGGGTTGGCCGCTGATGGTGCGCGGGGAGCTCGCGGCCCCCGGCAGCGGGCGGGACGACCGCCGCACCGGCTTGGCCAGCTTCGTCCAGTTCAGCGACCTGCACCTGGTGGACACCGAGTCCCCGGTGCGCTTCGAGTTCCTGGCCAAGTTCAACGACAGCGCCTACCGGCCGCAGGAGGCCCTGAACGCCCGTGGCGTCTCGGCCCTGGTCGAGCGGGTCAACTCGCTGGCCGGCGGCCCCTACACCGGAATGCCGTTCAGCCTGGTGATGGCCACCGGTGACAACACCGACAACCACGAGCTGGCCGAGCTGGACTGGTACCTCACCGTCATGGGCGGCGGGCGGATGGCCCAGAACACCGGCGACCCGACCCGCTACGAGGGCGTGCAGAACTCCGGCAACTCGGCCTTCTGGAACCCCGAACTCTCCTACGCCGACGTCTACAAGGCGAAGGGCTTCCCGCAGGTGCCCGGCTTCCTGTCCGCGGCCGGCCGGCCCTTCGACGCGCCGGGCCTCAAGACCCCCTGGTACACCACCGTCGGCAACCACGACGACAGCATCGAGGGCTCGCTGCCCGACTTCGGGCTGCTGAACGACCTCTACACGGGCGGGCTCAAGCTGGAGGGCTGCGACGACGCGACCGCCGCCCAGCTGATGGACTCGCTGCGGCGCGACCCGGCGGGCGCCGTCCTGCTGCTCGGCAAGCTGCTCGCGAACGGCGAGGCGGTGCGCCGCATCACCCCGGACGAGCGCCGCCACCCGTTCACCCTCAAGCAGTTCGCCAAGGCCCACCTCGACCCGGCCGTCACCGGCGCCGGCCCGTACGGGCACGGCTTCACCTCGGACATGGTGAGCAGCGGCAAGCTCTACTACACCTTCCGGATCTCGGAGAAGGTCCTCGGCATCAGCCTGGACACCACCAACCAGGCCGGATTCGCCGACGGTTCGCTCGGCACCGCTCAACTGCGCTGGCTGGAGCAGCAGTTGAAGAACCACAGCGGGCACTGGTACGACACCAACGGGAACCGGGTGAACGGTGGCAGCACCGACGACGTGATCCTGGTGTTCAGCCACCACACCAGCGGCTCGATGGGCAACCTGCTGCCCGACCCGCGCAACATCTTCGAGAAGCGGCACGACGGCAACGAGTTGGTCGCCCTGCTGCAGCGCTACCCGAACGTGGTCGCCTGGGTGAACGGGCACACCCACATGAACAAGATCACCGCGCACGGCCACGCGGTGCCGGAGCGGGCGTTCTGGGAGATCAACACCGCCTCGCACATCGACTACCCGCAGCACGGGCGGATCATCGAGATCGCGGACAACGGCGACGGCACCCTGTCGCTGTTCACCACGCTGATCGAGTCCTCCGCGCCGTACGCGACGGACTTCGGCAGCACCTCGGACACCAACCTGGCCGCGCTGTACCGGGAGCTCTCGTACAACGACCCCAACGGCCGGGTCTCCGCGCTGCTGGGCGCCGGGGAGGACCACAACACCGAGCTGCTGATCACCAAGCCGACCCGGTGACGGCCGCGGCGGGAACGGGCCGACGGCTCACGAGCAACGACAAACGCTGACGACCAACGGCTGACGACTGACGGCTGACAGAAAACAGGGAACAGATAACAGCTGACAGATTTCATTATCTGTCAGCTGTTATCTGTCATCCGTTACACGTCCTCCGGGTACCGCCGAGGCGTCCAGACGACCTCGACCCCGCCGCCCCGCTCGACCGCCCGGGTCTGCGAGGAGCCGATCAGCAGGATGGTCCGCATGTCGACCAGCGCCGGGTCCAGCTCGCCCAGCCGGACGATCCGGATCCGCTCGGTCGGCCCGCCGACGTCGCGGGCCATCACCACCGGGGTCTCCGGAGCGCGGTACTCCAGCAGCAGGTCCCGGGTCAGGCCGACCTGGGTGGTGCGGGACTTCGAGCCCGGGTTGTACAGCGCCAGCACCAGGTCCGCCTCGGCGGCGGCGCGCAGCCGCTTGGCCACCACATCCCAGGGCTTGAGCCGGTCCGAGAGCGACACCACCGCGTAGTCGTGCCCGAGCGGGGCGCCCGCGCGGGAGGCGGCCGCGTGGGCGGCGGTCATCCCGGGGACGATCCGCACCGGTACGTCCCGGTAGTCCGCCTCGCAGGCGACCTCCAGCACGGCGGTGGCCATCGCGAACACCCCCGGGTCGCCCGAGGACACCACGCAGACCCGGTGCCCGCGCCGGGCGAGGTCCAGGGCGAACTCGGCGCGCTCCGACTCGACCTTGTTGTCCGAACCGTGCCGCCGCTGCCCCGGCCGCTCGGGCACCCGGTCCAGGTAGGTGGTGTAGCCGACCAGGTCGGTGGCCTCGGCCAGCGCACCGCGCGCCTCGGCGGTGAGCCAGAGCGGCCCGGCCGGCCCGGTGCCGACCACGGTCACGCTGCCGACGCCCTCCGCGAGCCGGACGACCGGCTCCAGCGGCGCGACCTTGCTCGGCAGCACCGCCACCGAGAAGTAGGGGACGCTCTCCCCCTCGACCTCGGCGAGCGGGGCGATCCGCTCCCCGTCCATGAAGGCGCGCTCCACGTACTGGGCGTCCTCCAGCCGGCCGGCCCGCTCCAGCGCCCGCCGGACGGCCGGGAAGGTGCGGCCCAGCTTCATGATCACCGCGGAGTCGGCGGCGGCGATCCGCGCCGTGAGCTCCTCCTCGGGCAGCGTGCCGGGGATGACGGTGAGGGTCTCCTCGGCCTCGGTCAGCGGCTGCCCGAGCCGGGCGGCGGCCGCGCTGACCGAGGTCACGCCGGGCACCACCTCGGTCGGGTAGCGGTGCGCGAGACGCTTGTGCATGTGCTGGTAGGAGCCGTAGAACAGCGGGTCACCCTCGGCGAGGACGACGACGTCGCGCCCGGCGTCCAGGTGGGCGGCCAGCCGGGCGGCGGCCTCCTCGTAGAACTCGTCCAGGGCGCCCCGGTAGCCGCCGGGGTGGTCGGTGGTCTCCACGGTGAGCGGGTAGACCAGCTTCTCCTCGATCTGACCACCCGTCAGATAGCGCTCGGCGATCGAGCGCGCGATGGAGCGGCCGTGCCGGGCGCTGTGGTACGCCACCACGTCGGCCTTGCCGATGAGTTCGGCCGCGCGGACGGTCACCAGCGAGGGATCGCCCGGGCCGAGCCCGACGCCGTACAGTCGACCGGTGCCCTCGGGCCCGGCGGTAGCGATCTGACGGTCCGTCACTCTTCTTCGCTCGCAATCGCGTTGATGGCGGCTGCGGCGATCGCGCTGCCGCCGCGTCGGCCGCGCACCACCAAGTGCTCCAGGCCGGAGTGGTGTTCGGCCAGCGCCTGCTTGGACTCGGCGGCGCCGATGAAGCCGACCGGCACGCCGATCACCGCGGCCGGGCGCGGTGCGCCGGCCTCGATCATCTCCAGCAGCCGGAACAGCGAGGTCGGCGCATTGCCCACGGCGACCACCGCGCCCTCCAGCCGGGGCAGCCACAGCTCCATGGCCGCCGCGCTGCGGGTGTTGCCCATGGCGCGGGCCAGTTCGGGCACCGAGGGGTCGGTGAGGGTGCAGATCACCTCGTTGTCGGCGGGCAGCCGCTTACGGGTCACCCCGCTCGCCACCATGTTGACGTCGCACAGGATCGGCGCACCGGCGTGCAGCGCCGCGCGCGCCGAGGCGACCACGCCGGGCGAGTACACCAGGTCCTCGACCAGGTCGGTCATCCCGCAGGCGTGGATCATCCGCACCGCGACCTGGGAGACGTCCGCCGGGAGGGCGGCCAGATCGGCCTCCGCACGGATGGTGGCAAAGGACTGGCGGTAGATGGACGCGCCGTCCTTCTCGTACTCGATCACTTCGTGGTCCTCCTGGCCTCGGCGACCGCCTCGGCCATCTCCTCGTTCGTCACGTCCACCGGAACGCCCGCGGGGGTGCCCGCGGTCGTGGCCGGCCCGTTCACCGTCACCCGGTAGCCGTGCCCCGTGGCGAGCACGTCCACCCACTGCCCGGCCGGGTGGCCGCAGCGCCGCTCGCAGCCCGACCAGTGGACCGGCAGTGCGCCGCCCCCGGCCTCCAACGCCCCGGCCTCCGACGCTCCGGCCTCCGACGCCGCGCGCTCCAACGCCCGGGCCGCGTCGGCCCGTACGTCGGCCAGCGACTTGGCGCAGCCCGGCAACCCCGTGCAGGCGGTGGCCCGCTCCCAGGCCGAGCCGGGCTCGGTCCGCAACCCCGCGGCCGCCAGTGCGGGCAGCCGATCGGCGGGTGCGCCGGGCAGCACCGCGCCCCGCCAGGGGGTCAGCCGCAGTTCGCCGGTCGAGGCGGCGACCAGCGCTCGCCACTGGCCGGCGTCGGCCCGCCCGAAGCGCATGCCGACCGAGAGCCCGCCGGGCAGCGCACCAACCGCGGGCAAAACACCGACCGCAGGCAGCGCACCGGCCGCGGGCAGCACACCGACCGGGACGGCGGCGGCCCCGGCGAACGCGGGCAGCGGCACCGTGCCGGGCGGCAGCAGCTCGGGCACCTCACGCAGGTGCCAGGCCTTGCGGCCCCCGCTGCGCAACGCGTCCAGGAAGGCACGGGCCGCGTCCAGCACGGCCGTCACCTCCCGCCCGGCCTCGACCGGCCGCCCGCGGGCGGCCCGCCCGAGCCGCAGCAGCGCCGGGCCGTCCGGGGCTGCGATCAATGTCACATCGGCGTCGAGCGCGGCGACGTCGCCCCGCCCGTCGTCCAGCGCGAACAGGAACTTGCCGGAGAGCCCGGCCGCCCAGTCGCTCGCGCACAGCCGCGCGTCCAGTTCCCGCACCCAGGCCTGCACATCGGCGTTCCCGGCCGCGTCCAGCCCGGCCAGCGGCGAGGCGACGATGTTGCGCACCCGCTCATGGGTGTCCGAGGGCAGCAGTCCGACGGCGCGCAGCCGGTCGGCGAGTTCGGCCCCGCAGTCCGCGGCCAGGCCGCGGAGTTGGACGTTGCCGCGCGAGGTGGTCTCCAACTCCCCGTCGCCCAGGGCCTCCGCGGCCTCGACCAGGGCCAGCGCCTGACGGTCCGTCAGCAGTCCGCCGGGCAGTCGGACCCGGGCGAGGCCGCCGTCGTCGGCGGTGTGCAGGCGAAGGGCCCCGGGGCAGGCGTCGGCGCGCCCCCGGTCGGGCACGGCGGCGCCCGGCGCGGTGGCGTCGGGTGTCGGTGGCATGGCGGCGAGCATACAGATGATCCGATCGCTTGCCTCCGTCCGCTGCGTCACACCGGCGGCTCACCGGGCGGCACGGCCGAAGCACACCGAACCGGCCGCCCGGCGCCGGTGAGCGCCGTGCGCCCGCCCGTGCGCCGGGCGGCGGACAGCCCGTGCCCCGGGCCCGGCGAAGCCGCCCCTCCCCCCAGGTCAGCCGCACCCCGTACGATGCTGGCGGGCGGTCCCCAGCGGGCCGCCCGACGCCAGCGACGGCGCAGGGGAGGAAACCGGTGCAAGCCCGGTGCGGTCCCGCCACTGTGACCGCGGTTCACCGGGAGACCGGTCGGCCGCGGGAGCCAGGAACTCCCGCCGTCCTCCACCGGCCCGGGGCGCGGACCCCGAGGAAGGCAGAAATGCACCAGCGCTGTCGCATGCCCGCGCCCGTTCCACCGGCCACCACCGCGGCCGACCCGGCCACCACCGAGGCCATCCTGGCCACCGAAGAGGCCGGGAGGGCCTTCGCATGATCCTGCTGCTGTCGACGTCCGACACCGACCTGCTCAGCGCCCGGGCCGCGACCGGACCGGTCCCGTACCGGCTCGGCAACCCGGCCCGGCTGACGCCCGAGGACCTGCCCGCACTGCTGGAGGGCACCGACCTGGTCGTGGTCCGCCTGCTCGGCGGCCGCCGCGCCTGGCAGGAGGGCCTGGACGCGCTGCTGGCCGGCCCCCGCCCGGTGGTCGTGCTGACCGGTGAACAGGCCCCCGACGCCCAGCTGATGGAGCTCTCCACCGTCCCGGCCGGCATCGCCGCCGAGGCGCACGCCTACCTGGCCCACGGCGGCGCGGCCAACCTGGCCGAGCTCGGCGCCTTCCTCTCCGACACCGTGCTGCTCACCGGCCACGGCTTCGCCCCGCCCGCCTCCGCCCCGGCCTGGGGCCCGCTGGAGCGCGAAGCCCGTACGGAGAGCGGCCCGACCGTCGCGGTGCTCTACTACCGCGCCCACCACATGAGCGGCAACACCGCCTTCGTGGAGACCCTCTGCCGGGCGATCGAGGACCAGGGCGCCCGGGCGAGGGCCTACTACTGCGCCTCGCTGCGCGGCGCCGAGCCCGAGCTGCTGGCCGCGCTCGGCGAGGCCGACGCGATCGTCACCACCGTGCTCGCCGCCGGCGGCACCCGCCCGGCCGACGCCCAGGCCGGCGGGGACGAGGAGGCCTGGGACGCCGGAGCGCTGGCCGCCCTCGACCGCCCGATCCTCCAGGCGCTCTGCCTCACCTGGTCGCGCGCCCAGTGGGAGGCCAGCGACGACGGCCTGTCCCCGCTGGACACCGCCACCCAGATCGCCGTGCCCGAGTTCGACGGCCGGCTGATCAGCGTCCCGTTCTCCTTCAAGGAGCTGGACGAGGACGGCCTGACGGTCTACGCCGCCGACCCGGAGCGCGCCGCCCGCGTCGCCGGCACCGCCGTCAAGCACGCCCGGCTGCGGCACGTCCCGGCCGCCGAGCGCCGCCTCGCGCTGGTGCTGTCCGCCTACCCGACCAAGCACTCCCGGGTCGGCAACGCCGTCGGCCTGGACACCCCGGCCAGCGCGATGCGCCTGCTGGAGCGGCTGCGCGCGGACGGCATGGACCTCGGCTCCGCCCTGCCCGGCTTCAACGCCCCCACCGACGGCGGCGAGGAGGACGGCCACGAGGGCGACGCCCTGATCCACGCCCTGATCGCGGCCGGCGGCTACGACCAGGACTGGCTCACCGAGGACCAGCTGGCCCGCAACCCCGTCCGCATCCCGGCCGCCGACTACCGCCGCTGGTACGCCACCCTCCCCGGCGCCCTGCGCGAGCAGGTCGAGCAGCACTGGGGCCCGGCCCCCGGCGAGCTGTACGTGGACCGCTCGCAGAACCCGGACGGCGACATCGTGCTCGCCGCGATCCGCTCCGGGAACCTGCTGGTGCTCATCCAGCCGCCGCGCGGCTTCGGCGAGAACCCGGTCGCGATCTACCACGACCCGGACCTCCCGCCGAGCCACCACTACCTGGCCGCCTACCGCTGGATCGAGGCCGCCCAGGAGGACGGCGGCTTCGGCGCCCACGCCGTCATCCACCTCGGCAAGCACGGCAACCTGGAGTGGCTGCCCGGCAAGACCGCCGCGCTGTCGGCCGAATGCGGCCCGGACGCCGTCCTCGGCGACCTTCCGCTGATCTACCCCTTCCTGGTCAACGACCCGGGCGAGGGCACCCAGGCCAAGCGCCGCGCCCACGCCACCCTGGTCGACCACCTCGTCCCGCCGATGGCCCGCGCCGACTCCTACGGCGACATCGCGCGGCTGGAGCAGCTGCTCGACGAGCACTCCAACATCGCCGCGATGGACCCGGCCAAGCTGCCCGCGATCCGCGCCCAGATCTGGACCCTGATCCAGGCCGCCAAGCTGGACCACGACCTCGGCCTGGACGAGCGCCCCGAGGACGACGGCTTCGACGACTTCCTGCTGCACGTCGACGGCTGGCTGTGCGAGATCAAGGACGCCCAGATCCGCGACGGCCTGCACGTCCTCGGCCAGGCCCCGGCCGGCACCGACCGGGTCAACATCGTGCTCGCCATCCTGCGCGCCCGGCAGATCTGGGGCGGCGTCAGCGCGCTGCCCGGCCTGCGCGAGGCGCTCGGCCTGGACGAGGCGGCCCTCACCCTCGGCGCCACCGACGCGGCCGAGGCACAGGCCCGCGCCCTGGTCGAGGCGATGGAGGCCGAGGACTGGGCACCCGAGGCGGTGGAGAAGGTCGCCGCCGAACTGCCGGAGGCCGTCCGCGCGGCCGTCGGCGAGGTGCTGACCTTCGCCGCCACCCAGGTGGTGCCGCGACTGTCCGCCACCACCGACGAACTGGACGCCGTGCTGCACGCGCTCCACGGCGGCTTCGTCCCGGCCGGCCCCTCCGGCTCGCCGCTGCGCGGCCTGGTCAACGTGCTGCCGACCGGCCGCAACTTCTACTCCGTCGACCCGAAGGCCGTCCCCAGCAAGCTCGCCTGGGAGACCGGCCAGGCGCTCGCCGCCTCGCTGGTCGAGCGGTACACCGCCGACAACGACGGCGCCTACCCGCCCTCGGTCGGGCTCTCGCTCTGGGGCACCAGCGCGATGCGCACCGCCGGCGACGACATCGCCGAGGCCTTCGCCCTGCTCGGCGTCCGCCCGGTCTGGGACGACGCCTCGCGCCGGGTCACCGGCCTGGAGCCGATCTCGCTCGCCGAACTCGGCCGCCCGCGCATCGACGTCACGCTGCGCATCTCCGGCTTCTTCCGGGACGCCTTCCCGCACGTGGTCGCCCTGCTGGACGACGCGGTGCGCCTGGCCGCCGCCCAGGAGGAGCCCGCGGCCGACAACTTCGTCCGCGCCCACGTCCAGGCCGACCTCGCCGTGCACGGCGACGAGCGCAAGGCCACCGTCCGCGTCTTCGGCTCCCGCCCGGGCACCTACGGCGCGGGCCTGCTCCAGCTCATCGACAGCCGCGACTGGCGCACCGACGCCGACCTCGCCGAGGTCTACACCGTCTGGGGCGGCTACGCGTACGGCCGCGGCCTGGACGGGCGACCGGCGCGCGAGGAGATGGAGACCGCGTACAAGCGGATCACCGTCGCCGCGAAGAACACCGACACCCGCGAGCACGACATCGCCGACTCGGACGACTACTTCCAGTACCACGGCGGCATGGTGGCCACCGTGCGCGCCCTCACCGGCAAGGCCCCGACCGCCTACATCGGCGACTCGACCCGCCCGGAGACGGTCCGCACCCGCACCCTGACCGAGGAGGCCGCCCGCGTCTTCCGCGCCCGGGTGGTCAACCCGCGCTGGATCGAGGCGATGCGGCGCCACGGCTACAAGGGCGCCTTCGAGATGGCCGCGACGGTCGACTACCTGTTCGGCTACGACGCCACCACGGGCGTGGTCGCGGACTGGATGTACGAGAAGCTCACCCAGGAGTACGTCCTCGACCCGGTCAACCGCGAGTTCCTGGCGGGCGCCAACCCGTGGGCGCTGCACGGCATCAGCGAGCGCCTGCTGGAGGCGGCGAGCCGCGGGCTGTGGGAGC